>CABUQK010000008.1 GCA_902493615.1 uncultured Collinsella sp. | reverse complement strand
CATAGCATCGGCTCCAACGTATGGTCCGGGCTTGTGCTTTGCAGGTTTCGTTTTTTAACTCTGCCTTCGATGCCGCGTCATGAAAGGTATCGGGTCGGGTACAGTTAATCTGTTAACAAGGCGTAAGGAAATGCGGGTCCATCCAACCGTACCGATGTGCAACTGGATGGGCGTTGATGATGGGGGCACAACATGGATTTTACGGTCGAGAATGCGGGCACCACGATTGCCTGCCGCGAGTATGCCGGTCCGGTTGTATCGTCCGATGCACCCGCTTTGGTGTGCGTGCACGGTGCCTGCGTCGACGGCGTCTTTTTTGACGCCATCGCCCGCGAGCTCGCCTGTGACCATCGCGTCATTGCCTACGACCGCCGCGGTTGCGGTGAGAGTGGCGACGCTGCAGACGGACGCTACGACCTCGCCGCCCAAGCCGCCGACCTGCAGGCCGTTATCGAGCATATTGGCGCTCCGGCAAACGTGCTCGCGCACAGTGCCGGTACGCTGGTGGCGCTGGAGCTTCTCCGTGCAAACCCCGCCATAATCTCGCGTGCGATTCTGCATGAACCCGCCGTGACGGATGAGGGCGCCGGCCTGGGTGCGGCCCCGGTTTTGCTCGAGATGATCGCCGCGGGAAAGGTCTCCAGGGCATTACGGGCCTTCTTGGGCGCCATCGGCGATTCGGACCCTGAGGCCCCCAAGTTAACCGAGGCAGAAGCCAAGCATGCCCTGCGCAACGGCCGCAGTTTCATGGCGAACGAATACGGGATTACTATGACCTGCATTCCCGATTGGGATAGTGTCCGTGCGTCAAAAACGGTGGCCGCCGTGCTTTTGGGCGAGCTCTCGATTGGTACGCCCCGCGAGGCGGAAACGAGGATAGCGGCTGAGCTTTTGGACTGTCCACTCGTAATGGTTCCCGGCGCGCACAACGGCCTGCGCGATCGCCCGGCAGCGGCTGCTCAGACTGTCCGTGGCATCTTGGGGTTCTAACACCCGCAATAGCCAAAACAGGCTTCACCCGCAAACGTTTCGGCTGTGTTAACAAATGTGCTCAAAACCTTACGTTTGCGACTCCAATTGCGCCGTTTGCCAACTCATAAAAATGTAACGGCATTCACGTGCTTACCTGCATCGGCAAGGTGTTACCCTTGTAACATTTGGAACCCACCGCTACTATGCGAAGCTATCGAAAGGGCCCCATATGCTCAATAATCACGAGGCTAATCTAACCGACGTGGAGGCTGCCGCTGAGGTCGCCCGCGTCGCGAAGACCTACCCCGTGGTACGTTTGCTGTCGGCCGATCAGATTAAGAGCGAGCCTAACTGCTTGCTCGCCGGCGATCGCTGCCCTTGTCTGCGTCAGTCGAGTCTTGAGGCCTTGGCAGATTCGGGTGAGGTGTCGGAGCAACTGCTCAACGATGGTGTTGAGTACCGCGCCCGTCTGCGCCCTCTAAAGGTCGAGGGCGAGCCTCACGTCCTGCTGATGGTGCGTCCGATTGATGAGCAAGAGGCCACAGAAGAGGACCTTGTCTACACCGACGTGCTGACGGGCGTGCGCAATCGCCGATATTACGAGGAAAAGCTCCGTAGCGCCCGCATGAATGCCGGCATTGCGATGATCGACCTTGATGATTTTAGGGTCTTCAACGATACGTGTGGCCGTCATGCCGGCGACCTTGCGCTCGGTGCTGTGGCGACAGCCATGCGCAGCGGAATCCGTTCGACTGACGAGCTTGTGCGCTATGGCTGCGACAAGTTTGTGGTTGTCATGCCCAATATTCCCTCCGATGACTTCACCCGTCGCCTGCATCAGGTATCCGATGCCGTTCGTTCCACGGTTATTCCGGGCCATGAGTACGTGAGCTTGACGGCGTGCGTTGGTGGCGTTCTCATTCATGGCGAGACGGTCGATGAGGGCGTTGGCCGCGCTGTCCAGTTATTGAGCCGCGCTAAGGCAAAAGCCGGTACGGTCGTGACCGATGCCGATTCCATCGAGGCCTTCCAAAGCGAAAAGCCTTTGGTGCTTATTGTCGATGACTCCGAGATGAACCGAGCCATTCTCAGCGAGATGCTCAAGGATGAGTATTGCATCCTCGAGGCTGATAACGGTCGTGCGGCGCTCGACATGGTCGACCGCCATGGCGATGAGTTGTCGCTCGTGCTGCTGGACATTGTCATGCCGGGCATAAGCGGCTTTGAAGTGCTGGCCGATCTATCGCACCGATCGGCTACTGACAATCTGCCTGTCATCATGATCTCGAGCGAAGATTCCGATGATATGGTTCTGCGTGCGTACGAGCTGGGCGCCTCGGACTATATCAACCGCCCGTTTGATTCCCGTGTCGTGCGCCGCCGTGTAAGCAACACCATCCGCCTATACGCCAAACAGCGTCGCCTGACGAGCCTGCTGTCCCAGCAGTACAACGAGCGCGTCAAGAACAGTCGCATGCTCATCGACATCATGGCCGGCGTCATGGAGCTTCGCAACGGCGAGAGCGGCAGGCACGTTACGAATATCGAGAAGCTGACCGAGCTGCTGCTTGGCTGTCTGGTCCGGCGTAGCGACACGATCTCCCTCGACAATGAGGAACGCTCCACGATCGCCCTGGCTTCGGCGCTGCACGATATCGGCAAGATGTCGATTGACGATGCGATTCTCAACAAGCCCGGACGCCTTACGCCCGAGGAGTTCGAGATTATGAAGACGCATACCACGATCGGCGCCGACATGCTGCTTGAGCTGGGCCGCCATCACGTCGGTAATGCGCTTATGGAATATGCGTACCAGATCGCGCGTTGGCACCACGAGCGCTGGGACGGCAAGGGTTATCCCGATGGCCTTAAGGGCGATGAGATTCCCATTGCCGCACAGGTGGTTTCGGTGGCCGACGTGTACGATGCCCTGACGAGCGTGCGCGTGTACAAGGACGCTATCCCGCACGAGGAAGCGATCAAGATGATTCTGGACGGTAAGTGCGGCACCTTTAACCCGTTGCTGCTCGACTGTTTGCTCGAGGTGCAAGACAAATTGCCGAGACATTGGCACGCCCCGCCGATGTCGTCGCGTTTCCTACGATTTAGTTTGACCAAAGGAGTTTTTAATCCATGATTTCCATGCGTGAGGCGTATGAGAAGATCGGCGCTAATTATGATGACGCGTGCGCTCGGCTGATGGGCGGGGAAATGCTTGCCCACTTTGCTCTCAAGTTTTTGGATGACGAGAGCATGGACAAGCTGGAGGCCGCCATGGCGGCGGGAGACGCCGAAGGTGCGTTTATGGCAGCGCACACGCTCAAGGGCGTGAGCCAGAACCTGGGATTCGATAATCTGTACGAGCCGGCGGTCGTGGTAACCGAAGCGCTGCGCGGAGCCGATACCGTTGACGGCGCTCGCGAGGGAATGCATGCGTTGCAGCAGCAATATGCGGCTACGATGTCGGCCCTGCGCGAGGCGGCCGAATAAGAGCTTGCGAGCCTTGATGACTATGAGAGTGGATAATCTCCCGTTTTAGGCCCGGTGGTGGCCTCGAAGTGGGAGATTATCCACTCTCGTTCGATACGTGTCCAAAAATCCACTCTCACCCCTTCTGATTAGTGAATGGGCTATGCGCACTGGCGGGGCTTTCCGCATGCAATCAATATCGTTGTTCGATAAACTGTTCGAATAACGATAGAGTCGATGAGGGTGAGTGTATGTCTAACAGCGTTCAGCGTATGGCCAAAGCGGGCGAAAATATCAGGAAGCTTGGCTTTTGCATGGCAGCCGTTTTTGCAGGGATGCTCGTCGCTTTTGCCGCGTTGGTTGTTTACGTGATCTGGTATGCGGTTGCAAACGTTGCTTCTGTCGATTCTTTCGGCGTCGTGACGCTTCTCGATGGCGGGTGCATCATTATCCCAAGCGGACTGTGCCTGGCACTCGTCGTGGGTATTTCGCTTGTCGTTCTGTGTGGGATCAGCCGTAACATCTCGCGAGGCGTCTCGCCCTTTACCAAGACGCATGTGCGGCTTATCCGTGTTCTTGCGCTTGCCTTTGCTGTTAACGCCGCGGTTTCGCTTATTGGTGCCTACGGATCGGTCAATCTTACCATTGGTGGGCTGGAGCTTTACGTCGTGCCTCATTCCTTCGTTATTGAGATTTGCCAAGGCGTTGCCTTTGATGCGGGGTCGCTTATCGGCGCGGCTGTCTGTCTGTGTATCTCGGTGATCTGGAGTTATGCCTCGCTGCTCCAAGAGCAGTCTGACGAGCTTGTGTAGGAGGAAGCATGAGCTATCTCATCATCGAGCTTGAGACGCAGCTGCTTAAGACCGGAAAGACCAGTGCTGATCTGATTCGTGCCACGGGACATACTCCGGCTAATATTTCTAAGCTAAGAAACGGAAAAATTAAAGCTATTCGCCTTAAGACGCTTCTCGATATTTGCGATGAACTTGACTGTCAACCGGGAGATATTATTCGGCGGGTGAGTGAGAAAGAGCTTGAGGAGCTTATTGTTGAGCGTGCAAAAAATGTCGTGAGACAGATGCGGAATGGTGGAGGCAATGAGTCGTCGCTTCCGACATCAGTCTTTGCTGTAGATTTGAGCGACGAGTAGCATATAGCGAACAACTATAACGAAATATCAGCGTAAAGGGGCCCGTGTCTAACATGGGTTCTTTCTTTTAGATTACCTTGACAAATATGAGTTATCGAAAAACAATAACAACTATGAAAAACGATAAAGGAAAGAAGGAACGATATGAGCGGTTTTGCTATCAAGCAGAACGGGAGGCCGATGAACGCATCAGCGATAAAGTTATCAAAGGTGTCAAAGCGCTACGGGAAACGGCGCGTTTTGCATGACGTTTCCTTCGAGGTGCATCAGTCTGAGCTCCTTGCCCTTGTTGGTGCAAACGGTGCGGGCAAAAGCACGCTTATTAAAATCGTCTTGGGCCTCTGCGAGCCGTCGTCGGGGAGCGTGGAGCTCTTTGGAGGCAAGTCGAAAAAAGAGCTGAGCCTGATGCGGACGCGTGTCGGCTATGTGCCAGATTCCTGCGGAGCATACCAATCCCTCAGTGCGGCTGAGAATCTTCGGATCCGATGTGCGGAATGGGGGCTCGATGAGAAACGTGAGGTTCCTCGCGTCTTGGGCCTAGTCGGGCTGGACGTCGATGAGAAAAAGAGCGTGAGCAGTTTTTCTCTGGGAATGAAACGGCGACTGGATATAGCTACGGCTTTATTGGGCGACACCGACGTACTAATTTTCGATGAGCCGGCGAATGGATTGGATCCGTTGGGCATCGAGAGTATATGGGCCCTTATCGGTCGATTGAATCGAGAGCAGGGTAAGACCATGCTCATCTCTAGTCATGATTTGGATGAGTTGGCATCGGTTGCAACAAGCTGCCTGTTTATTCATGACGGCGAACTGCAAAAAAAGGAATCGATGGACGTCATAAGGGATGAGGCGTCATCCCTAAAAGAGTATTACAGGCGCTTGATGAAGGCGGTCTCGCTATGAAGCGGGCGATCCATCCCATAAAGGCAGATATGATGCGTTTGCACAGGATATTTCCGGCGAAGTTTGGTCTTGCGCTTATGCTGGCGTTCGGCCTTCTCTTCGGTATCTTTCTAAAAAACGGAACAACGTTGCTCGCCTTTGGCAATAGCGTTTTTGGGGAGGATATTGGCTTCTGCTGGAATGTAATCGATCCTTCTGCACCCGAAGAGTCCCTTGTGCGTAGCGCCTTTGCCGGCACAGCTCTGCTTGTGCCGCTCATCGTTTGCCTGGTAATTCTACAGGAGCGTGGCTATGAAGAGGGCTGCCGAATTTCTTTGGCAAGAGGTCTCAGCCGCTTTTATGGGGCTCTAGCCCATGCATTTTCGTCTGCTTTAATAATTGGCGCAGCATATAGTGCGCTTTGCCTTCTTCTTTTTGCAATAGTCATAATACGTGGAGGGCATAACTACTCGCACGACATGCTAACTGTATTTTTGCCCGCATTGATAGTCAACGCCGTATTGGTGATATCGGTTGCGTTGGAGACGACGACCATCTATCGGATTACAGGCAGCGCTGTATTGAGCGGGGCTGCGATAATTATTGGATTTGTCATGAGCTTGACGCTCTACGGAACTTACCTTCAGACGCCCATACCGTCCTTGCGATGGATCTTCTTTCTTCCGGGGCCGTACCTTGGAGTCGGATGTGCCCTTGGGTATAGCGATATGGGGCAGCTGACGCTTCTGGGGTATGGCGCGGCAGCCAGCTGCCTATCGGTATTGATTTACGCTCTGGTGAGCTTTCGTGCTGGGGGTGTGCTCAATGGCTCGTCAGACTAGAAGATTCCTTCATTCAGAATTGAAGCATGTGAGCAAATGGACGTACGCCTTAATCCTGGTTATTTATGCGTGCATGGTGGTATTGCAGCTTAATTCTTTCCCGATGTGGTTCTGTAGCCTCCGTGAGAACAGTTTCTTGGGCTTTTTCCCAGACCCGACGCTTCGGCTATCGGCAGAGGATGTCCTTCTATTTGGTAATTCAGAGGTTTTTCGCGGTCTGCTGTTCAACGTAGCCCCGTTGGCTCATGCATTGTTCTTTCCGTTCATCGCGGCTTGCATTGTGCCGCGCTTTGTCAGTTCGGGCTTTATTGAGGAACCGTGGGGGTTGTCGGAGGCTCGGGGAGGGAAGCGTGTGTGCGCTATCGTTGCGCGAGTGGTGCTGTCTTCTTTTGCCCTTTTGGGCGCGTTTATCCTGTCGAGTGTCGTTTTGTACTGTCTTAACTGCGTAATCGTTTTGGATGCTCAGCAGTATTTCAACCTGCATGTATTTTGCTATCGACTTGTTCTTGCTGCCGCTGCCTGCCTTGCATACGTGGTTTCTTGCGTAATCGTTGTTTCCTATTTTGGGTCCGGCTTCGGTCCGATTGGCATGCTACTGCTTGTCAACGTCGTAGCGATCTACATACAGCTCGGGGCCAATTCCATGCTTCCGCTACCGTCCTCGATGCTCATGTGGATTTGCGGCGTGACCCCGTTGGGGGATGGTCAATGCGTTTCGATTTTAATTGACTGCCTAATAAACGTAGCAAGCGTTTTTGCCATCTGCTTTACAGTCGACCGATTGCGGTCGAGATTTCTTTGATTGTTTGTGAGGGATAATCATACCGAGCATACCAAATACAGGGGGGGCGGGCACCGTGGCTGGTGTCCGCCCCCTGGCATGGAAGGTTTAAGCCTGTGTGATTTGCGAGCTAGCGTGCCTGCTTAACCTTTGCCGCTGCCTCGACAAACGACTTCCACAGGTTAAAGTCGGTCTCGAGCGTCTGCCAGGTGTACTCGGGATGCCATTGCACGCCCAGGCAGAACGGCTGACCTTCGACTTCGATGCACTCGGGAACGCCGTCGGTTGCCTTGGCGACCAAGCGCGTGCTTTTACCCAGACGGTCGACGCAGCAGTGATGTGCCGAGTTGGTCTGGATCAGCCTGTGCCCGCCAACCGCGCGCTCCAGCAGCGAGCCCGGCACGACCTCGACGGGGTGCACGGGATCGTTGAGCACGTGGGTATGGCGCCACTGCGTGCGGCCCTCGCGCGCACCCAGGCTCGGCACGTCCATGCACAGGGTGCCGCCGGTGGCGACATTGAGCAGCTGTGTGCCTCGGCAGGTGGTAAAGAGTGGCTTCTTGGCGCGAAGTGCCTCGCCGACCAGCTTAAACTCAAAGCTATCGCGAATCTCGCAGCAGAGGGTGGGATCGTAGGGTCGATCATCGCCCCAACGTTTGGGATTGACGTCGGGGCCGCCGGGGATGGCGATGCCGTCGGCGATATCAACGTAATGACGGATGACCTCAATGTCCTCGGTGATGGACATCTGCAGCGGCAGGCCGCCGGCGGCAAGGATGGCATCGACAAAGACACTTGCGATTTCCTCGTTGGGGGAGAGCATCTCGGTTAAAAACGGCTCTGCCTCTTCCCAGCGCGGCGCGACGAGGATGAGCGGACGGTCGGCGGGGGCGACGTCGACATGCGGGGTGTAGGACGATGAAGTGCGAGTTCCGATCATAGGTGTAACTTTCGAGTTTGGATGGGCATGGCTGGCGGGTGGGCGGTCTGGTTAGTGGCCCTTGATGGAGTTGAGGAAGTCCTGGGCGCGCTTGGTCTGGGGGTGGTCGAAGAACTCGTCGGGCGTGCCGGTTTCCACGATCTGGCCGTCGGCCATAAACACGACGCGGTCGGCCACGCGGCGGGCAAAGTTCATTTCGTGCGTGATGACAATCATCGTCATGCCCTGCTGGGCCAGACGGACCATGACCTCGAGCACCTCGTTGATCATTTCGGGATCGAGGGCGCTCGTGGGCTCGTCAAAGAGCATGGCCTTGGGCTGCATGGCAAGTGAACGGGCGATGGCCACGCGCTGCTGTTGGCCGCCCGAGAGCTGTGCGGGTACCTTATCGGCCTGCTCGGCCACGCCCACGCGGCTCAGCAGGTCCATGGCGCGCTCACGGGCCTCATCTTTGGAGACACCCAGCACATCGACCGGTCCCAGCATGACGTTCTGCAGCACCGTCATATGTGCAAACAGGTTGAACTGTTGGAACACCATGCCCAGTTCGGCACGCATGCGGGCAAGATCCTTGCCTTCCTGCGGCAGGGGCTCGCCCTCGATGAGGATCTCGCCCGAGTCGATGGTTTCCAGGCGGTTGATGGTGCGGCACATGGTCGACTTGCCCGAGCCCGAGGGGCCAATCACCACGACGACCTCGCCGCGGTCGACCGACAGATTGATGTCGTTGAGGACGTGTAGATCGCCATAGTGCTTATCGACGTGTCTGAGCTCGATCAGCGGCTGATTGCCGGTGGAAGAGGTGCTCTGTGCCATGGTGCTCGGCTCCTTATGACTCGAAATGGTAAAGCGTTAGCGGATGATGGTTGCGCCGGTCTTGTGCGAAACATAGACAGCGGCTTTGTTGATCGCGACGTTGATGAGGATATAGATGACCGCGATTACCAGGTAGACCGACACGAGAGCGTCGTAGTTGGTAATGAGCACGCGGGCGTTTTGCATGAGGTCGGGGTAGCTCACCACATAGGCGACGGTGGTGTCTTTGACTACGACCACGAGCTGCGAAATCAACGACGGGATGATAAATCGAATAGCCTGCGGCAACACGATTTTAAAGGTGATTTTAGCTTTGGAGAGACCGAGTGCCTGGGCCGCCTCGACCTGCCCACGTGGCACGGCGTTGACGCCGGCGCGGAAAATCTCGGCCAGCACGCCGGCGGCAGCGAGCGCGACGGGGAGCGTGAGCATCCAAAACGACGGCAGCGCGATCTTGTACTGGGGCAGCACCAAAAAGAAGAAGTAAATGAACAGCAGGCTCGGCACGCCGCGGAAGAAATCGGTGAGCACGCGGCAGACCAGCTGCAGCGGCTTAATGTCGCTGGTACGGCCGAGCATAAGGGCTAAGCCCAGCACCAGCGCGATTGCGCCAGCGGTGAGTGCGACTTTAACGGTGCCCTCAAAGCCGGCGAGCAAGAACTTCCAGGTGGTGAGGTGCGTAAAGAAATACCAATAGTGGACCGAAAGATGGCCGGTCACATAGAAGCGCTGCAGCACCAGGGCGACGAGTGCGGCCACGGCGACGAGCGAGATGGCGGTGCCGATGCGAATCTTGGCGCGCATCTTGGGGCCGGGAGTCTCGTAGAGTGCATCGCGCATGGTGAGTACAGGGGAGGAATGCTTGCTCATCGGAGGATCCTCACCTTCTTATCGATATAGTTGCCAATGTGGCTTACCACAAAGGCCGTGCCCAGGTAGCCGAGCGCCGAGATAAAGAACGCGGCGACGCCGCCGAGCGAGCGCGTGTTGATATAGCTCACCACGCCGGTGAGCTCTTGCGGCTTAAGCGGCACCTGGCTGCCCAAGGCGGTGGTGAGCATGACGGCGATAAAGAGGTTCGTCATGGGCAGTACGCTCGAACGCAGTGCCTGCGGAATCACGATCTTGGCGAGGATGCGGTTAAAGCTCATGCCGAGCGAACGTGCGGCATCGACCTGACCGACGCCAACAGTGTTGATACCGCTCATAAAGTTCTCGGAGCCAAAGGCCGAGCCCAAAAGGACCGTGGCGACGATAACGCAGGTGCGGTAGGGCAGGACGACCTTGAGCGGTGGCAGCGCGTAGACGACGATGATAAGCAGCGCGATGCCGGGGATGTTACGGAAGACCTGCACATACAGGTCGCCAAAGACGCGCAGCGGCTTGAGCGGCGACACGCGCATCACGGTGACGGCGACGGCCAGCATCATGGCGATGGCAAACGACTCAAGCGTCATGCCCCAGGTTGCGAGCAGCGCGTCGATATAGTTCTGGCCATAGAGCGACCAGAGTTCGGAGAGACTCATGCGGACCTCCCGCCGATAAGGAAAGGGGCTCCCGTGTGTACGGAAGCCCCGACAACTCAGTGAGGAAACAGTTTAGCGCAATAAAGCGCATCGTGCGTTTCCGTATGGTTTCGTTGCGGCCGTTACCAGGCTCTCTGCCTAGGCGCCGATCTCGGGCAGCTCGGGAACATTGGTGTCGCCCGTACGGTCGCCGATGCAGATCTGCCACAGCTCGGTCCAGGTGCCATCGTCCTCGATCTTCTTAAGGAAGTCGTTGACGAAGGCGACGCCGTCGGAATCGAGCGGCAGGCCGATGCCGTAAGGCTCCTTGCTGCCGAAGGGCTTGCCGGCAATCTTGTACTTGCCGGGCTCGCGGACCAGGGCGCTCTGCTGCATGTTGTTATCGATGACGTAGGCGTCAACGCGGCCCTGCTGGAGTGCCTGGCGGGCCTCCTCGTCGGTCTTGAACTCCTGCTGGCTGGCCTTGGGGGCGAACTCCTCCAGGATGGCGGGGCCGTTGGAGCCGGACTGGACGGCGACGTTCTTGTCGGCCAGGTCGTCGACGCTCTTGATGTCGTCGTTATCGGCGAGCACCAGGATAGCCTGCTGGGTGTAGTAGTAGGGACCGGCAAAGGAGACGAGCTTCTTGCGCTCATCGGTAATGGTGTAGGTGGCAAAGACGGCGTCGACCTGGCCGTTCTGCAGGACGGACTCGCGGGTGTCCGAGGTTACCTGGGTGATCTCGACCTTGTTCTCGCCCAGAATGTAGTTGGACAGGAGCTGTGCGATACCGGCATCGAAGCCGCGGGTCTGACCGTCTTTCTCGTTGAGGAGGGAGAAGAGCGTAGAGGTCTGAACGCCACCGATCTTAAAGACGCCGGCGTCCTTGACGGCCGTGGCCCAGGTGCTGGCGGCGATGGCGTCGTCATCGGCCTTGGGGCCGTTGTCGACGAGCTTGTCGAATGCCTTGGCGTCGAGCGTGGTGGAAGCCTCGGTATCCTCGGAGCTCTTGGAGGAACCGGCGGCGGAACCCTTGTCGGCCTCGGCGCTGGTGTCGGAGCAGCCGGCAAGACCAAGGCCGGCGACGGTTGCGAAGGTAGCGGCGACAAAGCCGCGGCGGTCGAGAACGACCTGCTGGGAGAGGTTCTTGCTCATGGTAGAACACCTTTCTCAATAAAATCCCTAGCGGTTGAGTAGAGTTATACCCTATCGCGCTCAAATGGGTCAACACGAAATAACTCAGAAACATACCTACCTTATGGGTTATTGTACCTACCAAAAAGGGACAGGTTTATTTTGGCAGGTTTTATCTGGGTAAACGTCGCTTATTGCAGCTGAGATAGCGCTTTGCAGACGGCATGGTCGGTGCGGCGGCATGCCTTGCTGCTTTGTCTCAATCTGTAACAGTTAGACGAGGAAATGGGTTCTACCTGTTACAGATCGAGATTTTCACTTCAGGGGAATTCGAATGTCTCGATCTGTAACATCTGGATGGCTAAAAGGTCTCTATCTGTTACAGATTGAGACAAAGGTCAGGGACTAAGACGTCTTGTCTAGATCTGTAACAGTTGGACGGGAATTCGGGCCCTGGATGTTACAGATTGAGATAATCGCGTCGCGAAAACAAAAACCTCCGCAGGGATGCTTTCCTTGCGGAGGTTTTTTACTCGTTGAGTAGCCTTACGGCTTCGGCGGCCATGTTCTCGACCGTCATGCCGTTCTGAGCGAGCAGCTCGTTGGGGTCGTAGCGGTCGGGGAAGCCCTTGGCGATGCCGAAGGTGCGCGTGCGCAACGGCGTGCATGCCAGATAGCATGCCACGCGCTCGCCCCAGCCGCCGTCCAAGATGCCGTCCTCGAGGGTGACGACAACGCGATGCTCGGCGGCAAGACTGTCGAGGAACTCGCGGTCGAGCTCGGTTGCAAAGCGCGGGTTGACGAGCGTGGCCTCGATGCCGTACTCGGCAGTCAGACGGTTTGCCACGCGCTCACCCAGCTCAAAGAAATCGCCAAGCGCGAGCACGGCAACGTCGCGGCCCTGACGCACCACGTTGTAGCGAACGGCGCTGTAGTCGGTGTCTTCGGCGGGCGCAAGGTCGGGGCGGCTTACCAGGCCGATGCCCGGTACGCGGATTGCCACGGGATGCTCGCGGTGGTCGAGCGACCAGCTCAGCATGGACAGATATTCCTCCATGCAGGCCGGCGCCAAGTAGTGCATGTTGGGAAGACCGCCCAGCATGGAAATATCAAAGAACGAAAGATGCGTCTCGGACGTGGTGCCAAAGATTGACGCACCAAACACCAAAATGGTTGCGGGGGCGTCGTTGAGGCACAGGTCGTGCCACAGCTCGTCGTAGGCGCGCTGCAAAAACGTACCGTACACACCAAAGACTGGCTTGGCGCCCGAGCGCGCAAGCGCGGTGGCAAAGGTCACGGCGTGCTCCTCGGCAATGCCCACATCGACGAACTGTTTGCCGGCGGCAGCGCGAAGCTCGGGTGTAAAGCCCATAATGTAGGGCGTGGCGGCCGTGATGCCAACGACCTGTGGATCGCGCTCGATGGCGGCGCTGAGCGCCTCGCCCGTAATGTCAGCATAGGTGCGCGGCGCGGGCTCGCTCGGATGGCCCGGGCAAAGCTTGCGCCCAGTCGCCATGTCAAACGGACCCACGTGGTGCCAGCGTTCGGGGTCGCTCTGGGCCGGCTCAAAGCCCTTGCCCTTGGCGGTGGAGACGTGCAGCACGATGGGATGATCGATATTGCGCAGTTCCTGCAGCGCGTCGACCAGGGCCAACACGTCGTTGCCGGCGTCCAAATAACGGTAGTCGAGTCCCATCGCGCGGAAAACGTTGCGCTCACAGGTGCCGTTGCTGGTGCGCAGCTCGGCCAGATTGCGATAGAGGCCACCGTGGTTCTCGGCGATGGACTGGTCGTTATCGTTGACGATGATGATCAGGTTGCTGTCGAGTTCGGCGGCATTGTTGAAGCCCTCAAATGCCAAGCCGCCCGAAAGCGAGCCGTCGCCAATGATGGTGATGACGTTGTAGCTGTCGCCCGCCAGATCGCGGGCGTGTGCCAAGCCGCAGCCCAGGCTCACCGATGTGGAGGTGTGGCCCATGGCGAACAGGTCGTGCTCGGACTCGTCGGGATTGGCAAAGCCAGAAGCCTCGCCAAAACGTTCCGGATCGATATAGGTATACGCGCGCCCGGTCAGCGCCTTGTGGGCGTAGGTCTGGTGCGAAACGTCAAAGACAATCTTGTCGATAGGGGAGTTAAACACGCGATGAAGCGCAACCGTAAGCTCAACGACGCCCAGGTTGGGGGCAACGTGTCCGCCGACAGCGGCGGAGCTTTCGAGGATGGCGTGGCGAATCTCGCCGCAGAGCAGCGGAAGCTCGGCGCGGTCGAGAGCCTTGACGTCCTCGGGCGTTGTCGTTTGCGTAAGCAGCATCGTTGTGGGTTACTCCATGCGAATCGAGCGCCGGCGCTCCCTCGGCCGACACAATTGCACAAGACAGTCTCGCACATTTTGGCGTTTGATATGTGACGGCGGCGCGGTAATTCGACAACTGGTGGGGCAAAACGTTTTGTCCGATGCCATACTGATAGATTCGATGATGATTTTTTCAATACGTGCAGGCCGTGGCTTGCCGCCGTGAGCCGCTGGAAGGAGGCAGCATGTCCGATGCCGTTCGTGCCGAGAAAATCGCGCACGAGGTCGACGATGCCGCCCGCCAGCTCGCCCAGGCGGGCCGCTTGGACCTGACGCGCGAGTTTATCCAGCATGGCGACGTGACGGTCTATGCACATGTGACCTCGGTGGCACGGGCAAGTCTGTCCTTTGCCGAGCACTTGGGCCGTGCTGGCATTTCGATCGACCGTGCCTCGCTGCTGCGCGGGGCCTTGCTGCACGACTACTTTCTCTATGATTGGCACGACCCCGACCCGAGCCATCGACTGCACGGATTTCGACATCCGTTTTTTGCCCTGGCGCGTGCCGAGGAAGATTTTGAGCTGACGCCGCGAGAGCGGAATATTATCGTGCGGCATATGTTTCCGCTGGTGCCGGTGCCGCCGACGTGTCGCGAGGCGTGGATTGTTTGTCTGGCGGATAAATGGTGTGCTCTGCGTGAGACGGTCGCCGGCCGCCTGCCGCGCAAGGACGAGACGGACGATAGCGTGAGTAAAGCATCGAGCGAAAAGAGGAGAGGGTAGACGGTGGAAACCGCGATCGATATGGCGTTTGGCGGTGCGACGCTTGCCGCCTGTCCGCTCTCGGCATTGGTGCTCTCGTTTGCTTTTTACGGGCTTTGCGGCTGGGCTTGGGAGTCGACAGTATGCGCCATGCTCAACCAAGGACGCTTCGCCAACAGCGGATTTTTGCTGGGGCCTTGTTGTCCTATCTATGGTGTGGGCGGCATAGCCTGCTGGCTTTTGCTGCGCGGAATTCCGGATGCCTCGAGCCAGTTTGTCGCCGCGGCGCTTGTGTGCAGCGTAATCGAGTACAGTGTGGGCCTCCTATTGGAAAAGACAACAGGCGCTCGCTTTTGGGACTATTCGCACCTGCCGTTTAACCTGCACGGACGCATCTGCCTGTACTGGGCCTGCGCGTTTGGCTTGGGTGCGCTGTGCATTTGCCGCGTAGTGGAGCCGGCATTGCTGGGGCTGCTCGGCCATCTGCCGGTGCTGATTGTGCGGCTGTCCGCCTTTATCGTCGCGGTCGCGATGATGGTCGACGCGGCATGCTCTTTGGCCAGTTGGCGCCGCCTGTCCGATCAGCTGGAGCGTGTGCGCGCCGACCTTGCCGACCGCATCAATGAGTCACTTGCCGATGCCTCGGACTCAATGCTCGAGCGCATTCCCGAATCGACGATCGACTCGGTGGCACAGACGCATATCCGCAGCCGTGCCGTTAACGCGTGGCTGGCGGAGCTGGGCGATGCGACGCTCGATGCCCTGCGCGAGAAGGCTTCGATGCCGACGTTTATCTCGGATGGTGCTCGCGGCTTGGCGCTCGCTGCCCGCCGCGTGGCCGATGCCGCGCCGAGCATGCCGCGTCCGTCGCTCAGTCGTCGCCTTGCCGGCAAGCGCATGAGCCGTCCGGTGCCAAGCGTGTCGCTCAGCCGCCGCGACCTACGCTTCTTTAACGCCTTCCCGCGTCTGCGCATCAATCGCTACGAAGGTGTCATCCGCGCTACCGACCTCCGCGACCGAGCCCGCGAGCTGTTCCGCCGCTAGCCGGGACGGGGTGGGGCCAGCTCCTGTGGTCCTCGCGTTTCTCATTGGTTTCTCGCCCGTTGCTGCGCCGTTTCCAAGATTGCGGCACCGTCGGCGACGGCAAGATTTGGGTCGAGCCGGTCGAGGAAGTCATCCGCATCCGTACCGGCGAACACGGCCCCGCCGCGGTGTAGAACAATCTTTCGCCTGACGGGCGTGCCTCTCTTGGGGTGCGCCCGTTCTCGTCTACAATATCGTGCAGACGAAGGAGAGGCATGCCCATGATCAAGATGTTTGCGAGTGACTTAGACGGAACGCTGCTGAATGCCCTACACGAGGCCGACGGAACCATCCGCCGCGCCATTCGCGAGCTGACCGAAGCCGGGCTGCATGTGGTTCCCGCGACCGGACGCTCGACGCTGCCGATCGGCGAGCATGGCTTCACAGGTCTGGCACTCGACGCCTGCTGCTCCAACGGATCCATCGTGCGCGACAGCCATGGTGAGGTGCTCAAGACCTGGACCATCGACCCGCAGGTTACCGAGGAGCTGCTCAAAGCGTTCCCGGACATTTGCTTCGACTGCTCCACGCCCGACGGCATGTTCTCGAGCGGTTCGTTCGAGATGCACCAGGCGGGCTTTAAAAAGGACAGTCCTATCAAGCGCATCGTGATGCGCGGCATGCGTGCACGTGGCGGGTATCACGAGGAACAGTATTTCGACCAGTCGATCGGTGACATTCTGCGCCACGATGTGTGCAAGATCAACTGCCGCGTGACCTCGCCCGAGCTGGAGCGCGACCTTAAGGCGTATTTGGTCGAGCGCTCGGACCGCGTGGTCAACGCGCCGTTTGACCCGGTGATGTTTGAGATTACGGACGTAGCGTGCAACAAGGGCGAGAGCGTGGCCTGGCTGGCGGGTTACTACGGTATTGCCGAGGACGAGGTCGCGGTCTACGGCGACGGCGGCAACGACATTGCCATGCTCAAGCGTTTCCGCCACAGCTACGCGACCAAAAACGCAAGCGATGCAGCCAAGGCCGCCGCGAGCGCGACCATCGGCAGCTGCATGGTCCACACCGTCCCCAAACACATGCTCGCCACCATGCGCAAGCAAAACTCCCGCACCGTCATCGAATGATGTGACAAAGGGACGGCCCCTCTGTCACATGGGAGATGCCGGCTTTTGGCGTATAGGACTGTCTCGCTTTCGCCACCAACAAATTTCGAGTTATTCGGCCTGTCGGAGGTCGTTAAATGGCTAAAGATGCCCTCTCGGGAACATTCATACCTCTAATGGTGTTTGATTCGGTGTCGTAAGTGCGCAAATGGGCATGTATGCGCTCAAATAAGGACAAAAAACCCTCAGATAATCCCGGCGGTGCATTTATACAGAACTAGCAGCGTGGCCGAATAACTCGAAAAATGTAGGTGGCAGTTCGGCGACAAGCTCGGGTACGGCAAAGGAACTGTTCCTTCGCCGTACCCGAGCTCCGATCTTCTGAAATACGAACAAACATTCGCATATCTAACTGCGCTTTGATAGAATTGATACTGTTGGCGGCAGTTCCATGTGCCGGGCAACGCCCTCCATCTGATGGGAGGTGATGCCCATGACCGATTTGATTGATTTCGTGAGACTTCTGACCGCTTTGGTCTCGTTCTTCACGGCGCTTGTCGGCCTTTCCGAGGCACTCAAGCAGCGTTCGAAGCGCAACAGAAGGGGTCGCCGCCGCTAAGGCGTTGACCCCCTAATGCAAACAACGGCGCTGCCCAGCTTTGCAGAACTTGGGCTGCCGTCGACATTATTCTACCCACGAATGACATTTTGGACAATCGGTAATGCCGCTCCAAAAGCCAGGTGGGTTGTGACAAAGGGACTGTCCCTTTGTCACATCCAAAATATTGCCTTTACGTGTTGATGCACACGGTGTGCAATAATACTCGCACTGTGCAATAGCGCACAGGTTGAGTAACAAGGAGGACGCTTGTCCCAGCTCGAGAAATGCGATCGCCGGTCCCTTCGCTCGCAGCGTGCCCTTCGCCAGGCACTTGCCAGCGAGCTTGCCGAAAGCGGCGACCTTTCGCGCATTAATGTCGCGTCGCTCACCGAGCGCGCTGGCCTTACGCGTCGCACGTTCTATTCGCATTACCGCGATATCCCCGACTTTATCAATCAAATCGAGGACGGCTTGCTGGCCGAGATCCGTGAGCGCATTGAGCTCATCACCGCAGCTCAGCTGCCCGACCTCTATCACAACATCGATGAGCTCGAGCCGGCACCCGGTTCGGTTGAGCTGCTGCGTTATCTTGCGGCCAATCGCGACTTAATCGGTGCGCTGCTGGGTCCGGGCGGCGACCAGGCCTTCATTAAAAGGATCATCGACACCGCGCGTGAGGCTGTGGTGCCGCGTGCGCAGACGGGCATTTTGGGCCTGGCGCTGGGCACGTTCTTTGACTACTACGTCACCTACGTCGTGAGTGCCGAGGTCGGCATGATTCAGCGCTGGTTTGAGCGTGGGCTCACCGAATCGCCCGAGGCCATGGCGCGCATTATGACGGTGCTCGCTTTTGTGCGCCCTGGTGACCTGTATGGCCAACCCATCGATATCAACGTGCCGGAATACGGCATGAAGCTATTGAACCTGCAGCTCGAGGACGCGGCCGACACCGCCGCAGCCGTCGAGTCCAACAACTAAGAGGAGAGACAATGAGCAAACTCGTCGAGGGCATTAAGGACCGTATGGTCGCTGCCGCGCGTGAGGCTGCACCCGCCGTGGTGGATACCGCGCAGAAGGCCGCGACCGCAGCTGCCGAGAAAGTTGCCGAGGCAGTTGCCGATGCCAAGAACGCGGCAGGGGAGACGTCCGTCGCTAGCGAGCCCGCCACCGCCACCGAGCCCGTAGCCGCCGGCCAGGCCCCCGAAGGCGCGATCTTCAACCCCGAGAACGCCCGCGGCAACCTGCACCTGGGCATCGACGTGGGCTCCACCACCGTTAAACTTGCCGTCCTCAACGACGACAACCAGATCGTCTACGCCAAGTACCAGCGCCACCACACCGACGTCCGCGCCTGCGCCCGCGACCTGTTCGAGGGCGCTGCGACCGTGCTGCCGACGGCCCAGATGACCTGCGCCATTACCGGCTCGGGCGGCCTGCTACTGTCCCAGTGGCTCGACCTGGAGTTTGTCCAGGAGGTCATCGCCAGCAAGCGCGCTGTCGAGACCCTCATCCCGGCCACCGATGTCGCCATCGAGCTGGGCGGCGAGGACGCCAAGATCATCTACTTCGACAACGGCATCGAGCAGCGCATGAACGGCACCTGTGCCGGCGGTACGGGCGCGTTCATCGACCAGATGGCAACCCTGCTGCACACCGACGCCAGCGGCCTTAACGAACTCGCGGCCAACGCCACCACCATCTATCCCATCGCCAGCCGCTGCGGCGTTTTTGCCAAGACCGACGTCCAGCCGCTGCTCAACGAGGGTGCCCGCCCCGAGGACGTGGCTGCCTCCATCTTCCAGGCTGTCGTGACCCAGACCATCTCGGGCCTGGCGTGCGGCCGTCCCATCCGCGGCAACGTCGCCTTCCTGGGCGGCCCGCTGCAGTATCTCTCCGAGCTGCGCCACCGCTTCTACCTCACGCTCAACCTGGACGAGGAACACCGTATCGTGCCCCAAAACGCCCACCTGTTTGTGGCGAGCGGCGCTGCCATGGCGCACGAGTCCAACAAGCTCAGCACGTTCCCGCAGCTTATCGAGGCCATTGATGCCCTGGGTGACACACAAGGTGCCGAGGTCGAGCGTCTGGATCCGCTCTTTGCCACCGACGAGGACTTTGCCGAGTTCAAGGGTCGCCACGACACCGAGGTCGTCCCCAAGGGTAAGCTCGACGGCTACGCCGGCCGCGTGTTCATCGGCATCGACGCCGGCTCCACCACCATGAAGGCCGCGCTCGTGGGCGAGGACGGTCAGCTGCTGCACACCTGGTACGGCAACAACAACGGCGACATCCTGGGCACGGCCAAGGTCATCATGGCCGATTTCTACAACCACATCCCCGCGGGCTGCACCATCGGCCACGTGACCACCACGGGCTACGGTGAGGCGCTGCTTATCGAGGCGCTCAAGGCCGACTCGGGCGAAATCGAGACCGTCGCGCACCTGCGCGGCGCCAAGGCGTTCCTGCCCGGCGTCGAGTTCATTCTGGACATCGGCGGCCAGGACATGAAGTGCCTGCGCGTCAAGGACGGCGTCATCGAGCACATCATGCTCAACGAGGCCTGCTCGTCGGGCTGCGGCAGCTTTATCGAGAGTTTCGCCGTGTCTATGAACATGGACGTGCGCGCGTTCGCCGATGCCGCCATCCATGCTAAGGCCCCGGTCGATTTGGGCAGCCGCTGCACGGTCTTTATGAACTCGCGCGTCAAGCAGGCGCAAAAGGAAGGCGCCACGGTGGGCGACATCGCGGCCGGCCTGTCCTATTCCGTCATCAAGAACGCTCTGTTCAAGGTCATTAAGCTGCGTGACCCCAAGGAGATCGGCAGCCAGGTGATCGTTCAGGGCGGCACCTTTATGTCCGATGCCACGCTGCGCGCGTTTGAGCAGCTCACCGGCGTTCATGCCGTGCGTCCTGATATCGCCGGCTGCATGGGCGCCTATGGCGCTGCCCTGCTCGCCCGCGATCGCGCCGGCGCCGACGGCACCTCGACCATCCTCTCGGCCGAGGACATCGCGCACCTCACCGTGACGCAAAAGCATGTCCGCTGCGGCCGTTGCTCCAACAACTGCCAGCTTACCGTCAACGACTTTGGCGGCGGTAGGCGCTTCATTACCGGCAACCGCTGCGAGAAGGGCGCCGGCCACAAAAAGCAGAAGACCGAGGCCCCCAACCTCTTCAAAAAGAAAAACGAGCTGCTCTTTAACCGCGAGGTGCTGAGCCCCGATGAGGCCCCGCGTGGTACCGTCGGCATCCCGCGCGCGCTCAACATGTACGAGAACTACCCCTTCTGGCACGCGTTCTTTACGCGCCTGGGCTTTAGCGTGCAGCTGTCCGACCAGTCGAGCAAAAAGACCTACCAGGCGGGCATCGAGTCCATGCCGTCCGAGAGCGTGTGCTATCCGGCCAAGATGAGCCACGGCCACGTGATGAACCTCATCGACCGTGACGTCGACTTTATCTGGATGCCGTGCGTGCGCTGGGAGCGCAAGGAGGATCCGACGGCTGGCAACTGCTATAACTGCCCCATCGTCATGAGCTACCCTACAGCGTTGGCACTCAACATCGACGAGATCCGCGAGCAGAACATCGAGTTCCTGTATCCGTTTGTGCCCTATCACGATAAGACCGAGCTCAAGCGCCGTCTGTACCAGGTGCTCGCTGTCGACCGTGTGGCCGATGCTGAGGCCGGTCGCGGTCGCGTGCGCGGTCCTAAAATCACGCGCTCCGAGGTCGATGCCGCCGTCAACGCTGCCTTCGAGGCCGATGCGCGCTTCCACGAGGATATCCAGACCATGGGCGAGGAGGCTCTCAAGTGGGTCGAGGACCACGGCGGCCACGGTATCGTGCTCGCCGGTCGTCCTTACCACAATGACCCCGAGATCAACCATGCCCTGCCCGAGCTTATCTCGAGCTTTGGCTTTGCGGTCTTTACCGAGGATTCGCTCGCGCACCTGGTAAAGCCCGAGCGCCCCATCCGCGTCGTTGACCAGTGGATGTACCACAGCCGCCTGTACGCCGTCGCCCGTTTTGTAACGATGCGCAACGACCTGGACCTGATCCAGCTCAACTCTTTCGGCTGCGGTCTGGACGCTCTGACCACCGACCAGGTGCAGGAAATCCTTGAGGCCAGCGGCAAGATCTACACCGTGCTCAAGATTGACGAGGTGTCCAACTTGGGCGCCGCGCGCATCCGCATCCGCTCGCTCATGGCGGCGCTCAAGGACCAGGAGGCCGAGCGCTTGGCCGAGGCCACGGCAGCGGGCGAGGCCTACGAGCAGGGCGATGCCGCGCCGGTGGCCCCCTCCACGGATGCCCCCGCGTTCGCGAGCCGTAAGTACACGTTCGAGGCGCAGCGCGAGAGTGCTTCGACCGCATGGCCCAAGGTGCCCTTTACCGAGCAGATGCGCGACGAGGGCTACACCATTCTGTGCCCGCAGATGGCGCCGATTCACTTTGACCTGGTCAAAGAGGTGTTCCGTGGTGCTGGCTACAACTTGGAGCTGCTGCCCTCGACCGATCACGACGCCGTCGAGGCCGGCCTGCGCTATGTGAACAATGACATTTGCTATCCGTCGATCCTAGTGACCGGCCAGATTATGGAGGCCATCGAGAGCGGTCGGTACGACCTGTCCAAGACCGCTGTGGTTATCAGCCAGACCGGCGGCGGCTGCCGTGCCACCAACTACATCGCGCTCATTCGCAAGGCGCTGCGCGAGAGCGGCCACCCCGAGATCCCGGTGATCTCGCTTTCGGCCGTGGCGCTCGGCGAGGATAATCCTGGCTTTAAGATTACGCCGGCGCTGCTCAAGCAAGCAGTCTACGCGGTGCTTTTTGGCGACGTGATGATGCAGATGCTCTATCGTTGCCGTCCGTACGAGGCTACGCCCGGTGCCGTCAATGCGCTCTACGAGGAGTACATGGCGCGCGCCCGCAAGCTGGCGCCCAAGTTCAACAGGCATAATTACACCAAGCTGTGCCGCGAAGCCATCCGCGCGTTCGATACCATGCCGCTCGTGGGCGAGGGCACCAAGCCGCGCGTGGGCGTGGTCGGCGAGATCTTGGTCAAGTTCCATCCCACGGCCAACAACCACGTGGTCGACGTTATCGAGCGCGAGGGCTGCGAGGCCGTGGTGCCGGGCCTGCTCGACTTCTTCCTGTACTCCATGAGCAACGCCGAGCTGCAGAAGGATGAGCTGGGTAGCTCTGCTACAACGCGTGCGGGCATGCAGGCGCTCATCAAGCTCGTGGACTGGATGCGTACGCCGGTGGAGGAGATGCTCGAAAAGTCCCGCCGCTTTGAGGCGCCCGAGCGCATCGGCACCATGGCCGATAAGGCCCGCACGGTGCTTTCGGTGTGCAACAACATGGGCGAGGGCTGGCTGCTCACGGCTGAGATGCTCGATCTGATTGACCACGGTGCGCCCAACATCATCTGCACGCAGCCCTTCGCGTGCCTGCCCAACCACGTGGTGGGCAAGGCCGTGATCAAGGAGCTGCGCCGCCAACATCCCGAGAGCAACATCGTCGCGGTGGACTACGACCCCGGTGCATCCGAGGTCAACCAGCTCAACCGTATTAAGCTCATGATCAGCGTGGCAAAGGAGAACATGCGCGCCGGCAAGGGCTTTAAGCTCGAGAAGGTGGCGCCGCTCGCGATGGACGAGGTCACCGGTCAGATGCGTGCCCACGACGGCTGTGCGAGCTGCGGATCTGCCAGTGAGGAGGCCGTTGCATCGGTCGCCAAGCGCCTGGGGCGCGGCATTAAGAAGTAGCTGGTCTGCTATGGGCTAGATATGAGACAAACGGGTGGTAGCCGTAGCGGCTGCCACCCGTTTTTACTGGACATATGTTGCGCAAATGACCTTGCTACAGCCTTCCGTGGGCTTGCCCGATTTCTGGGCCGGCTCGGGCTTTGAGGACAAGTTGCTGCAGGCCCAGGGCGATTTTTCGCTCAACGCGGGCCAGCACAGCGTGACGTATCTGCCGAGTTCTGACACGGCAACGACTGGTCGCTACCAGTGCTGCTATACGACAACAACTTTGGTGCGGCCGAAAGCTATCCCAAGTTCGACTGGGGCCAGCTGGGCGCCGCGGTGGTGACCGACTACAGCCGCGGCTCGCATTCGTTTGGGCGCATCTTTACGGTGGACGAGGTGGCACGCACCTACGGGCTCGAAGACCAGATCGCGGTGCCGTTCTCGGGCTACGTTAGCAGTGTGCAGCGCGTCGGCAATTCGAACAGCATGCTCGTGGCATCGGGTCAGGCCAAGACCTTCACCGAGTACGACCGCTACGGTCTACCCATCGCCACCTACGAGATGGAAGCCGATAAGTACATCTACCGCGTGTGCAAGTACGAGCTGTAGGGCCGCGCTTAGGTTTGACCAATGGAGTATGAAAACACGCCGTTCGCCGATGCCCCCTCCGCGAGTAGCAGCCATATGGTTTGATGTCAGAAACATATAGTTGTCGCCAGCCTGCTGGCGACGTTCCCCCTGACATCGGAGGTTTCAGGTATGTTTCGCGCTCCGTTAAACAACTATCGGTTGGGCTAACATGGGTCGCCGTACTATTTCGATAACCCTTGCAGTGGTCTGCCTGGCTGTGCTCCTGGGCGCTACAGGGCTGTTTGCTATAAGTCGAGAAACGTCCTATATGCGGGAATGCGCTTCCGAAGGGTTTGCCATTGACGGTTACTATCGGGATGACAAAACGAGTCTGGAAATCCTGGCCTTTCTTGAGGAGGATGGCTGTCGATGGCAGCTGGTCAACAAAGACGGAAGCAGCGATGACGGGCAGTTCAAGCGTACGGATGACCCCAACATCTTGATATTAAAGAAGGAAAACGGCGAAGAATTCGGCACGGTTCACGTTGCGTATATATCGCGCCGACGCAATCAGGGGCAGATTTACCTAATTAGAAATACTAAGGTGACCCGATTTTATCTTGTGAGCACCGATCCGGCGTTTACGGTGGAGTCTGGCGATGTCGATGCGGACGTCTGATTCACGGCAATAAAACAGCGAGCGGGGCGCGGACGTGAACTACGCCCCGCTTTTTGCATGTGCCTGCGTCGCGTCTGAGCCTCGCCGCGACTTGCGCCTGTGCGCGGGAGCCATCCCATGCTCCGCATTACTCCACATCAAACTCAACGCGATCGAGCTCGGGCACATTGAGGTCGATGAGTTTGCGGGCGACACGGCGGTCGTGCGCCCCAAGCGCCTCGCCTGTCGTCACATGGGCGACAATCTCGCGCTCGACGATGCCTTCTTCGTCCCCTTCGGTGGCCGAGGTCTCGACGGCGACGGTGTAATCCTTAAAGCCCGGCAGCACCGCGGCAAGCTCGCGTGTGGTCTCGGTGACGCCGTAGCCGTCCTGCACGCCGGCCTGCGCCGAGCCAATGGAACCCGCGGTCATAACGATGCAGGGGATGGCAAAGATCACCGTGCCCACAATAATGCGGCGGCGCACTTTGCGTGACAGCTCGTTGACCTCAGCGTTTTCCTCGGCGGTCACAATGCCGTCGCCGTTGAGGTCGCGCTTGAGCGGCACACGCAAAAGAAGCAGCACGGCTTCGGCGGCCAGTGCGATAAAGACCACGTTGATGCCAAACTCGTAGAGCGCCGAGAGAAACAGCGACCCGCTTGCGATGGCGATGCCATAGCCCGCCGCGCACAGAGGCGGCATGAGCGCGGTCGCCACGGCCACGCCGGCGATGAGCGTGGCGGGTTCCTGGTCGCGCGAGTTGCCCAGCCCGCCTGCAAAGCCGCCTGCGAGTGCGACGGTAAGGTCCCAGACGGTGGGTGTCGAGTTGTCGATGATGGCGGCCGTGGTGGTGCCAAGGGGCGAGAGCTTAAAGTACAGCGTGGACGTGACCAGGCAAAAGGCCATCTGCAGCGCAAGGCTGGCGACGGCTTCGACGGTAATCTCGCGGTCGAGCGTGGCAATACCGTATGCCATGGCAAGGACCGAGCCCATGAGCGGGCAGATGAGCATGGCGCCCACGATGGCGATGTCCGAGTCGATATCGAGGCCGATGCTCGCGATAAGCATGGCAATAATCAGGATGCATAGGTGGGAGCCAGTCAGACGCGCCCCGTTTACAAAACGCTTGCGAATTACGTGGTAGGGCGCGCGACCCTCGCGAATGTTGAATGCGCGCTTTAGGAAGCGGGTGGCGCTCTCCATGGCCTCACTATGGGCGGGGCGGATGCCATGGCGCCGATGATGGCGTTCACGCAGCCGCTTGAGCTGTTGTCTATCGAGTTCCATGTTCACCTCGTTCTGACACGGGCCGCATATCTCGCCCGTCCCCATACTCTACACCGTGGCGGGCGGGGTGTCTGTTGGATGCGGAATCCGATAGGGCGGATGACGCGGGAGCAAATGCAAATCACAGGCTCAATTCGATTCCGCAAGAATATGATGCACCAGCTCCTACATATGTGACGAAATTGTGAAGCACGAGAGCGCGAATTTCAAAAATCCGCCGGTGACCAATGTTGCGCAACAGAATTCAAAAATCGACAGCTACCGTTTGATACGTATGGATACATCCGTGTCAAAGGGAGAAAGCCATGGCAAGCTACAGCCCACAACACTTTGAGCCTCGGGCTAAGGCCGTCAACGTCAAGGGCGTTGCCAACCGCGCCGTCGCAACCGTTTTGACGGCGGGCCTCATTGCTCAGCCGCTTATGTCGCCGCTGGCGGCAATCGCCGCACCGTCAACCGATAACGGCGATTCTGTTCAGGGGGGGGGTAGTTCTGTAGAGAACACCGTTGCCGCCGGTAACCAAGCGGTCGTAAAGACGGCTGCCCAGCTGGCCGAGGAGTCGGCAAAGCAGCTCAAGGACGCTCAGGCCGCCTACGATGCCGCCCAGAAGAACGCCGATGCGGCGGGCCAGTCTCAAAAGCAGGCGCAGCAGCAAAAGAATCAGGCCTCGCAGGCTGTGAGCGACAACGAAATCGAGCAGAACGCAGCAGAAGTCGCCGCGCTCCAGGAGAAGATTGATGAGCTCAAAGCCGCCGTCGAAAAGACCGAGCAGCAGCAGAAGAAGCTGGGCGACCTGAACGATCAGCTCGATCAAGCCAACAAGAGTGTCGAGGATAAGACCCAGGCGCTCAAGGACGCCAAGGCAAAGCAGGATGAGGCCAAGAAGGCCCTCGACGATGCCCAGGCCAAGCTCGAGGCCATGGGTATGGACGAGTACGAGGCCGCCAAGAAGGCCGTCGAGGACGCGCAGGCAAAGCTCGATGACGCCAATAAGGCCGTTACTACTGCACAGGCCAATCTGGACCAGGCCAAGGCTGCCGAGGCCAGCGCCCAGCAGGAAAAGCAGAATACCGAGGCAGCTTTGACGACTGCCCAGGCCAAGAAGCAGGAGACTGCTGCTGCTCTCGCAGCCGCAACCACCGCGCGCGATAACGCCCAGCAGAAGCTCAACCAGGCGCAGGCTGCACTCGATGCCGCGACCTCGGGCACGGGTATCGATTTGAACGCGCTCGAGGCTGCCAAGACCACTGCCGCCAGCGAGCTCGCGACCGCGCAGGACGCGCTCGATGCCGCGGCGACTGCAGACGCCACTGCACAGGCGAACCTGCAGGCTGCGCAGACTACCGTCACCGCCGCGCAGGAGAAGGCCAACGCTGCCAACGCTGCTGTGGCATCTGCCAAGTCTGCATACGATGCGGCAAACAAGGAGTACAACGCCGCCGCCAGTAAGCGTGACGCCTCGAAGTCGGCATACGAGCAGGCCCAGCAGACCGAGGCGGATAAGAAGGCGGAGTACGATAAGCTTGTCGAAGTTCGCAAGCAGAAGCGTAGCGAGTGGGAGGCAACCTGCGCCGCTTCGAACGCCGCGGAAAAGGCTTATGACGCTGCTAATGCCCAGGTTGAGGCTCTTGAGCAGCAGATTGCAGACCTCAAGTCGAACATGACCGTAGACCAGAATGTCATCAACCAGGGTATGTTCGGCTTCTTGAACTACATCATTGGCGGCAGCCAGTTCACAGCCACGCAGAAGTCGAATGCAAGCACTGCCGCGTCGATGCTCATGGGGACGACAGATAAACAGGACTGGTATGATAATTACGTCGATCAGGACATGTCTCGAGACACCAATCCGCTCTCCTTGGAGCAGATGCGCAACGCCCTGACCTACCTCGATACCCAGAACAACCTCCGCAAGGCGAACGGTCAGTCTGAGCTTAGCGTCAGCCTCCGCATGACTGCGGCAGCCGCCCTCAATACATCATATTCATCGAACATCTGGGGGCACTCGAACTGCTATTTCGATCAAGGTGAGAACCTTGCAGACGGCGGCGGGGCATACACCGGAGGCGAGACCGAGGATACGCTTGGCTGGCCCTACACTGGTCTCTACACTCAGGAGAAGGTTAATTACGAGAATTGGATTAAAAAGTACGGTGCGAATAGCGAGGCTGGCAAAGATCTCATGGCTCATCGCTATGATTCGTACTATATCTACCAAAACTATCCCGATGTGTATTCCGGTACAAAAGATGAGAATGGCAATCAAAGAGGAGACGCCTGCGGGCACTATCTCAACATCATCGATGCCGGCGCGAAGGCTATCGGCATCGCGACCGGTAGCGGTAAGAATACCGATTCCGAGGTAACCGTTTTCGACTATAGCGGGAGCACGGGGCAGAAGGATTTCACTGTCTCCGAGTTCAAGAAGCTCGTCAACGACTACATCGAATCCGCCTACAATGCAGGCGGCACGCAGGAGCAGAAGGAGCAGCTGAAGCAGCTTCAGAACAAGCTGGCAGATGCGCAGAAGGCGATGGGAACGGCTGATACGGCATATCTCACCGCTCTCAATAATCAGAAAGACGCGCAAGACGCCTATACCGCGGCCGACACGAACATGAACACCGCCAAGGGCGAGTACGAGAAGGCTAAGTCCGGAACCGCCGCCGCAAAGACGGCATATGACGCCGCCGAAGCAAAACTCAAGGGTATCGACGTCAAGACGCCCCAGACCAAGCTCGACGCCGCCAAGGGCGAGGCCGCTACTGCCCAGGCAGCTCTCGATAAGGCAAACGCCACGCTTGCTGACAGCAAGACGAAGGCAGCCGAGGCCGCTGCTCACAAGGCGAAGGCTCGCAGCGCCCGCGATGCCGCCAAGGCAAAGTCCGAACAGGCCAACGAGGCGTATGGCAACGCTACCGCTTCGGTCAAGGACCTTGCCGCCAAGCGCGATGCCGCCCAGGCGGACCTTGCGAATAAGCAGGGCTCGCTTAACGAGGCAAAGAAGGCCGACGATGCCGCCCAGGCTGGTGTAGACAAGGCCCAGGCCGCAGATGTCCAGGCCGCGACTGCTCTTTCGGACGCCAAGCAGGCGGTTGCCGCCAAGGCGCAGACTGTGTCCGACGCGCAGGCCAATGCCAAGGCTGCCGAGGGCGAACTGGCCACCGCGAACAAGGCCTTCGAGCGCTTCGCTGGAGCCCAGAAAGCGGTCGACGACGCCAAGGTCGCCTATGACGCCGCCGTCGCGGGTGTCGCCGATGCCCAGAAGCAGCTCGAGGCCGCCAACGAAGCCGTCGTCGATGCGAACTTCGAGATCGTCAAGGCCAAGGCCGAGCTTGCCAACGACGAGGCACTCAAGGCCGATCTTGAGGCTGTCGACCACAAGGCATCCCTTGCCGCGGGCACGACGGGCAACGAGAAGCTGGTCAAGCTGAACGCTGCCTACGCTCGCTATAAGGCTGCCGTCGATGCCGCTGCTGGTCTCAAGGCTGCTCTGAGCGATGCCGATGCCAAGCTGTCCGATGCCAACGACGCCTATGCCGCCGCGCTTGCCGAGCTTGGCGATGCCAAGGATGCCCTGGCTGCCGCGCAGGCCGAGTACGACAAGTATCATCCCAAGGCCGAGCCGCAGGCCAAGCCTCAGGTTGCGCAGGCTGCTGCAAAGGCCCCCGTTGCCAAGAAACAGGCTGCGCCTGCCGCGCTCGCCCAGACTGGCGACAATTCCGCTCTTGCGGGCGAGGTGTTCGTCATCGGCGGTATCACTCTCGTGGCCGCTGGTGTGACGCTGAGCGATCGTCGTCGCAAGCAGATGTAGCGTTTCGAGCGTAGTTTCTGCAACGAACTTCGGTTCATAGCAGGAGCGCTTCGATGGCTTAACCGATAAGGCCGGCGCGCTGTCATGCGCAGCGCGCTGGCCTATCTTTGTTTCGATATCAAAAAGCCCGGTCGGTAGCCGCGAAAGCTACCGACCGGGCAAATCGTAGGCAATATGGTTGCTGTCGAGCAGCTGCTCGACTTAGCCCAGCAGGCTCAGACCCACGGAGACAAACGCCAGGATAACGCCGACGATGGACTCGCCGCCGAGCAGGCCGCTGGCGACAACCAGGCCCTGTTCCTGGAAGGCGGCGTCCTTGGCGGCCTTTTCCTCGTCAGAAAGACCAGCGGTGGCATCGCGGTGGGCGGACCACTTGTCGTAGGCGAGCTTGACGCAGGAGCCCAGGAATGCCGTGAGTGACATGTAGAACGGCAGGTACACGCCCAGGCCGATCATCATGGCCGGAATGCCGAGCCAGTACATGACGATGCCGGCGATAAAGCCGCCAACGAACCACGGCACGCTCGGGATGCCCGAGACCATGGTGGCGACGACGCTTGCCTGCGCGGCAACAAAGCTCTTGTCGGGGCCAAAGGCGTCCGGGCCATAGGCGGTGACGAGCGCGACCATGACGGCTGCGGCGACCAGGGCGCCCACGATGCCGCCGATGGCTTGGCCGATCCACTGCGCACGCGGGTTGGTGCCCAGCACGGCGCCGGCCTTAAAGTCGTTCATGACGTCGCCCGCAAGGCCACACGCCACGGCTACGATGCCGGCGATAAAGAACAGCTTGACCTGAGCAATCTGTGCGAAGGCAGCCACGATGAGCATAACGATGAGGCCAAAGATCTCCATGGGGTCGATGCCCGTCTGGCCGCAGCTCTGTGCGCTCATGATGGTGGTGACAAAGGTGAACAGCGTCACGATGACGGCCGGAACGGGGCCAAGGTCAAGCACGATGGCGATGATCACGGCGATGGCGGCAGCGCCCAGGCCGATGATGCCGGCGTCGAGCTTAAGGGAGCCCGAGATGAGCGACTGCTCGTCGGTGTCGGTGGAGCTGTCGGCGGCGAGGCCGCGGACGATACCGGCGACCTGCGGCAAGATGTCCTTGAGGACGACGGCGACGCCAAAGCCCATCATGAGGCCCATACCCAGGGACTTGACGATGCCCTGTGCAGTCACAACGTCGAACAGGCCGGCAGCGGTGCCGCCCACGATGATGCCAAAGTTGCCTAACAGGGCGCCGGCAAACCAGAAAGCGACCGGGGCGAAGCCCACGAGGAAACCGACGGAGAGCAGCATGGGCGAGTTGTAGATGCCAAAGGTCACGCCGGGGATGTTGAGCGTGCACAGCATGCTGGGCACCACGCCCAGGGCGTCGCGCAGCACGCTATAGATGCCGGCGATGGCCATGGAACCAAAGAGCTGCTTGCCGGTTTTGCCGCCAGCCTCGGTCGCGCGCAAAGTCTGAGCTGCGGCGTTGCCGGTGGGGAACTCAAGCGCGGCGTCCACGATAAAGTGACGGTGGATGAGCGCGGTGGCCAGCAGGCCCAGGATGGTGCCGGCGAGTGCCACGATAAACATGTCGAGCCAGCTGATCTGGTCGGCATAGCCCAGCATCCAGGCGCCCGGGATGGTAAACGCCAGACCGCCGGCGACCATGGCGCCTGCGGACATGATGGTGTGGGTGACGTTGGCCTCGTTGAGGCTGGCGTTGCCCATGAGCTTAAGGAAGAACAGCGAGATGACGGCAGCGAAGACGATCGGCCAGGGGAGTGCGCCCATCTTGAGGGCGGTGTAGGCCGAGCTTGCCGTGATGATCACGCAGCCAAGGACGCCGATGACGACGCCGCGCAGCGTGAGTTGCCCGCGCATCGAGGCGCGGTTCGAGGGATTGCTCATATAGAACTCCTTTGCGTATATCCGCTTCCCCCGGGAGCGCCGCTACGGATACGGCGCGGGAAGTCGGGTTACCAAGGGCCGCCGCGTGAGCTCGCGCGCGACCGCGCACCAGTATAGCCGCAAGCTAGTCATTTTGGGATGACTGGTTTAGGTAGGCGATATACTGCTGGGCAGACGAAAGGAGCGCCGACGATGCTTAATGGGTGCGCATACATATTGACGGTCGACGTGGGTAACACGTTCATTCGCTTTGGTCTGTTTGCCGAGGATTCGGCTGCGGCGCAGGAATGCCCGCTTGCGACGTGCGAGATCACGACGCCGTCGAGCATCACAGCCGACGAAGCGCGCATGAGGCTCGCGCAGGTCATGTGCGCACTGGCAGCCGATGCGGGCATGCCCGGCGCGCTCGTTCCCGCGGCCGCAGTGCTGAGCTGCGTGGTGCCGGCGCTCGAGCGCCCGTGGAAGGCGGCGCTTTCCCGCACCTGCAC
>CABUQK010000007.1 GCA_902493615.1 uncultured Collinsella sp. | reverse complement strand
GACTGGAGTCGCGGCCTCCCCCTTTTTTGCGTTTACGGGGCGTAAATGACTCAATTACACCAGACGATCTTATCGTTTTTAGTATTGAGCCTTTATTTAAAGAAGATAAATCTAATAACAAGGGCAACTGCTATGACCGCAATGATCAAAAGCAGGATTGTCAGTCGATGCTGCTTGCGTCGTTTACTTGTCGAAACGAAGATTGATTTTCCCTGTTTTGGTGTTTCGAGATAGCGAGCCGAATGCGTCAAGGTTTGTTTGGGTCGTGGACCTCTTTGTTGATGTGCGGCGGATGCTTTCAGTGGCTCATCACTAGCTGCGCTGTTTTTAGATAATGGTGCGTCTTTCAGATATACAGGGTCCCCCGAGGCGACGCCCATATGTTTACGTCCCGTTTGGGCATCCTCGAGTGTTTGATATCGATTTCTCGTCACATACTCGGGCTCCGGATCATTAATGGGCTCTTGCGAGATGTGGGGGCGATGGAACCGTGGCGGCTGCGTAGAAGTATCTTCGCCCTGCGTCGGCATAAACATATTGTTCTGGTTTTGGTCGTCCATGATGCCCTTTAGCTCGTTACCAACAACGTGTACGCGCTCATTGTAAGCCCCCTGTTATTTGTAGCTGCGAACATACTTGTTATTTAAGCTCTGGTTCAAAGAACCTTAACCTTATTAGAACCTGAGTCATACACACTTAGATATGCTTATAGTACTGGACTCAAAAAACTTTATAGTCGATGTATATATAAGCACTGTGTGGGCATATATAAGAGCGTCAAAAGAAGTCCCAGTCACCTAGAAGATGGCTCGGCAGTCCTAAAAGGAGTGGTAAACATGGCAAGCATGGTTCCTTATCGTTCGGTTTTTGGCGTTCGTCCTTCTGCTAGCTCGTTGTTCGATCTGTTTGATGATATGACCGACCTTGCAAACAACTCGATTGCTTCCAAGGCGTTTCCCGTTGACGTTGAGGATAAGGGCGACGGCTATGAGGTCAAGGCCTATCTGACCGGCGTCGCCAAGGACGATATCGATGTCGAGCTCAATGAGGGTCGTCTGTCCATTAGCGTGAATGTCGAGGAAGACGAGGAGAACGAGGGCAAGAACTTCCTGCAGAAGGAGTTCAGCTCGTACAGCGCGACGCGTGGCGTGTATCTAAAGGACGCTTCGAGCGAGGGCCTCTCGGCTAAGTACGCTGACGGCATCCTTACCGTTACGGTTCCCAAGATCGTCGAGAAGAAGAACGTTACGAAGATCTCCATCGAATAATTTCGTTGGTGTTCTTCGCTATTAAAAGACAACAAAAGGGGCTGGGAAGCGATTCCCGGCCCCTTTTGCTGTTTAGGACAGTCTATTGAATGGTTGCTGGCCGATACTGGCTTGCGGGGCGTATCGAGAGTTTTCGCGATCCTTGGAGAAGGGTGGCGGAGCTGCCGAGCTCGTCATCCAGGGTTGCGGCTAGAGCTTTGGCATAGCTTTTGACGGTAAGGCTCGGACGATTGTTGTCTTGGCTGATATGCATGGCAATGAGCTGTTCGGTGCGATCGGTAACAAGTTCGCGCGCGGCTTCGGCGGCTTGGCCGTTGGAGAGGTGTCCCCTTGCAGACAGGATGCGCTCCTGAAGAAAGCGGGGATATTCTCCCTCGCGCAGCATGGTCACATCGTGGTTGCTTTCGAGCGCGAGGACTCGACAATCTTTGAGGGTGTTCATGGCTTGGCTCGATAGCTCTCCGGTGTCGGTAGCAAAGCCGATGGAATCATCGAGGGCGTCGAATCGAAAGCCGATTGGATTTATGACATCGTGTGATGTTGAGTAGGTTTGCACGTGGATGCCGGCAATGGATAGGGTGTCACCGGGATCGAATTCCTCGACAGGCAGATGCGAAAGATTTTCTTTGCTCGAAAGTGTGCCCCTGCTGGCAAAGAGGGGGCCGTGCCAGTGCTTGCACCAGACATCGAGACCCTTGATGTGATCGCTATGCTCATGAGTAATGAGAAGAGCCGAGACGTTGTCTGCCGAGAGCCCCAGTTCTGCCATGCGCTTTAATGTCTCGCGGCGAGACAGTCCGTCATCGACCATAATGAGCCCCTGCGGGCCCTCGATGAGTGCGCAGTTGCCTTTTGAGCCGCTGCCAAGGATATGAAGGTGCAGACGAGACATAAGATTCCAAAGGATACAATGGGTGCGGACGAATAGAGGAGGAAGCAAATGCCTACGGTATCACAGCATTACGGACACCATGCCGTGCCCGGGGCAGTCGATGAGACCCGAACGAGGCAGCAGGCTGCTCCTGTCGTGCTCATGGTATCAGGCGGCGCGGACTCGACGGCACTGCTTCTTATGGCGTGCACATCAAAGCTGGATATCCAAGACGGGCGCGGTGTTGCCCCCATTGCTCGCGAGCGCCTGCATGTGCTGCATGTAAACCATCATCTGCGCGGCAAGGCGTCCGATGGCGACGAGGCCTTTGTGCGTGAGCTCTGCGCGAAATATGGTTTACCGCTGTGCGTGGAGCACGCTTATTTTGATGGGGAGTCGGGCAATATTGAGGCCGCGGCCCGCGAAGTGCGCTATGCCGCGGCGCGGAGGTATGTTCGCGAGCTCTGCGCCCAGACGGGCGCACCGCGAACGGCGGCTCGTATCTGCACCGCGCACACGTCTTCGGATCGCGCGGAAACGTTTTTGATGAACGCGATTAAGGGTTCGGGGCCCGCTGGCCTATCGAGCATTCCTCGCCGGAGGAATATCGTGGTACGTCCCTTGCTCGACCTAACTCATGGCGAGCTCGTGGGCTATCTACAGGTACATGGTCAGCCGTGGCGTGAAGACGAGAGCAATGAGGATATCTCGTATCTGCGAAACTACGTGCGCCATCGAGTAATGCCAGTGGTGGCGCAGCGCAACGCGAGCGTCTGCAAGACGATTGGCGCCGCCTGCGAGATCTTAGGCGATGAGGACGCGTTTTTGTCTCAGCTTTCGGCACAGGCGTTTCGAAGCTGTTTGCGCAAAGAGGCAGCGGGCGCACTGGTGCTCGATGCCAGGCGCCTGGCTGCGGCCGAGGTGGTAATCGCGCGGCGCATCGTGCGACTGGCGATTAAGCGCATCGATCCGGACGCTCGTCCCGAGATGCGACATGTGGAGCGAGTCCTTTCCTGCGTTGCCGAGGGCACCGGCTCGGTCACGCTTCCGGCGGGGATTGACGCACGCATTGAGTTTGGCATGCTGGCGTTTAAGGCGCCGGCGGCTCGCGAGGGCCTGGTCGCGGACTGGGTTACCGTACCCGGTCGTTTGCCGTTGGGCGGGGGACGTATGCTGGTCACAGAACCGATGGCTGTTGAGCCGGGATGCGATATCGTGCGCCGCGCCCGTGAGCTTGCGGCTGCCGGGGAAGTGACAGCTTTGGTAGACGCGGCTGCCCTGGGTTTTGCCGACAGCGATAGTGAGCGGATCCTGGCGGGCTCGCGTGGCGAGATCCCTGCCGAGGCGCGATTGGCGCGCCTGTGGGTGGACGGTCCCGCATCGGGAGACGTGATGTGCCCGTTAGGGATGAGTGGCCGAAGCAAGAAAGTATCCGATTTGCTAGGCGAGGCTCGCATTCCCGTTTCCGAGCGCGCCGGCGTGCCCATGGTGAGGACGGCGCCGGGGGGTGCCGTGGTGTGGGTCGCCGGAGTTCGCGCGGACGAGCGTTTTAAGTGCACGGCCGCAACGCGCGTGGCATATCTGCTCCGCGTGGTCGATGCGGAATAGCGTCCCACGCCTGCTATTCTGTGCGACGTTGACGGTATTCCCGCGCTGATGGCGCACGGGCTGGTAAATTTACCCCGTGCGCTGCTAGAATGTGTAGTTCGCGTCCATACGGCGGTGTGTGGGCGATAAGCACAAGAAAGGGTTGTCATGGCTTCTCAACATCCGGATATCGAGAAGGTTCTGTTCACGCAGGAGGATATCGACGGTATCGTCTCTCGCCTGGGCGAGGAGATTACGCGCGACTACGCGGGTAAGGATCTGGTGCTGATTGCGGTCCTGCGCGGCGCCGTGGTCTTTATGGGCGACCTGATGCGTAAGATCGAGCTGCCGACCAACATCGATTTCATGGCTGTTTCGAGCTACGGCGACGGTGTGAAGTCCTCGGGTATCGTGCGTATCATTAAGGACCTGGATATCGACATCCGCGGTCGCGACGTGCTGATCGTCGAGGACATTCTGGACTCGGGCCTGACGCTCAAGTATCTGATGAAGAACCTCGAGAGCCGCAAGCCCGCTTCTCTGGAGGTCGCCGCCTTCCTGTGGAAGGACGTTGAGGACCGCGTCTCGGCCATCACGCCCAAGTATGTTGGAACCCATTGCCCCGATGCCTTTGTGGTGGGCTACGGCCTCGACTATGCCGAGCGCTATCGCAACCTTCCGTATCTGGGCATTTTGAAACCGGAGGTTTATTCGTAAGATGCCCGACGACCGTAACGACAACAATTCCCAGACTCCCCGGGACCCAAAGATCCCGGGGATGCCCGGAGGCAAGAAGCCCACGCGTACGGGCTGGCTGTATTTTCTTTTGGCTTGCGCGCTTCTGGGCTATGCCTTCTTTAATATGGGTTCCGGCTTTGCCAGCTCCAGCAATACCGTTAAGCTCGCGACGAGCGAGATGGTCAGCGCCATCAAGCAGGATCGCGTCGAAGATCTGACCTATACGGTTCAAGACGGAAGCGTGACGGGTCATTACTGGAAGACAAAAAAGGACAAGGGCGATACGAGCGAGCTCAAGAGCTTCTCTTCGACCTATGTCGGCTCCGATTCGCTTGCCGAGCTCATGGCGGAGCACCCCGACACTAAGTACATCGTCAACACCAATGACCCCGATTTTTGGGGCGACTTGGCGATGAGCGTGCTTCCGACGATCGCCCTGATCGCCATCATGTTCTACTTTATGCGCCAGATGATGGGCGCCAATAACAGGAACATGCAGTTTGGCAAGACCAACGCTAAGACCAACGAGGCCACGCGCCCCAAGGTCAAGTTCGAGGACGTTGCCGGCGTGGACGAGGCAGTCGAGGAGCTCGAGGAGATCCGTGACTTTTTGAGTGATCCGGATCGCTATCGCAAATTGGGCGCCAAGATCCCGCGTGGTGTGTTGCTGGTTGGCCCTCCGGGCACCGGTAAAACGCTGCTGGCCAAGGCCGTTGCCGGCGAGGCGGGCGTGCCGTTCTTTAGCATCTCGGGTTCCGACTTTGTCGAGATGTTCGTAGGTGTCGGTGCCAGCCGTGTGCGTGACCTCTTTAAGGAGGCCAAGTCCCAGGCCCCGTCGATCATCTTCATCGATGAGATCGATGCCGTGGGACGTCAGCGCGGAGCTGGCTTGGGCGGCGGTCACGACGAGCGCGAGCAGACGCTCAACCAGCTGCTGGTCGAGATGGACGGCTTTGAGGAAAGCGAGTCGGTCATCCTGATCGCTGCGACCAACCGTCCTGACATCCTGGATCCGGCATTGCTGCGTCCCGGCCGTTTTGACCGTCAGGTTACGGTCGACCGTCCGGATGTGAAGGGCCGCGAGCAGATCTTGCGCGTGCATGCCGAGAACAAGCCGATGGACGAGGACGTTAAGTTTGAGAAGCTCGCCCAGATGACCGTTGGCTTTACCGGTGCCGACCTGGCGAACTTGCTCAATGAGTCTGCACTGTTGGCTGCCCGCCGCCATCGTTCCGTGATCTCGATGGACGAGGTCGAGGAATCGATGGAGCGCGTGATTGCCGGACCGCAGCGCAAGGGTCGCGTGATGACCGAGGCCGAGCGCACCACGATTGCCTACCACGAGAGCGGCCACGCTCTGGTGGGCCACATCCTGGAGCACTCCGATCCGGTCCACAAGATCTCGATCGTCAGCCGCGGCCAGGCGCTGGGCTACACGCTGCAGCTTCCGCAGGAGGACCACTTCCTCAAGACCAAGAACGAGATGCTCGACGAGCTCGCCGTGTTCTTGGGCGGTCGCGTTGCCGAGGAGCTCATGTGCGATGACATTACGTCGGGCGCGAGCAACGATCTGGAGCGCGCAACCAAGATGGCGCGCGAGATGGTCACGCGCTTGGGCATGAGCGAGGAGCTGGGCACGCAAGTGTTTGGCGAGGCGCAACATCAGGTGTTCCTTGGTCGCGATTACGCCGATCACCAGGATTACTCCGAGGAGACGGCGCGCCGCATCGATATCGAGGTTCAGCGCATTATGCGTGAGGCCCATCGTCGTGCGGTCGAGATCCTGGACGCCCGTCGCGATCAGCTCGATCTGATGGCGAAGGTGCTGCTTGAGCGCGAGACCGTCGAAGGCGACGCCGTGAACGCCCTGCTCGACAACGAGTGGGATGCCTACCTTGAGCGCGAGGGTGATATCCTGGCGGCCAAGGAGGAGCGCAATGCCAAGGCGGCCGGCATGCCGACCAAGAAGCGCGCGCCTCGTATGAGCGAGGAGGAGCTGGCGGCTGATGCCGCGGCCTTTGCGCAGGCGGCCATGCAGGAGGATGCCGAAGCCGCATCCGATGGTGCTGACGATGACCATGCCGTCAATGCCGGTGCCGACACTGACGCCGACAAATAGTCCTTGTAACAAAAGCCTCCGCGGGGAAACTTGTGGAGGCTTTTTCTTTTGAGCGATATGGGGCCGTCTGTTGATTGGGGACAGACTTAAATGAGCGTTTTCACGCATTTAAGTCTGTCCCCAATTAACATTGCTGCGGCACTTTGCTCGGCTAAAGCGTACAATAGCGCCTATGCGAAAGGGGAACAGATGATCAACGAAACTATGTATGCTCGCGGCGCGGAAAGCTCCATCATCCGTGAGATTTTTAGCTATGGCCTTGAGCGCAAGGCGCAGATCGGTGCGGAAAACGTATTCGATTTTTCGCTGGGCAATCCGAGCGTTCCGGCGCCCGCTGCTGTGGCTGAGTCGATTAAGAAGGCCCTGGAGCTGCCGAGCGACCAGCTGCACGGCTACACGCCCGCACCGGGCCTGCCGCAATGTCGTGCTGCTGTGGCCGAATCGCTCAACCGCCGCTTTGGCACGAGCTATGAGGGCAAAGACGTATTTATGACGGTGGGTGCCGCGGCTTCGCTCACCTGCACGCTCAACGCCGTTACGAACCCGGGCGACGAGGTTATTGTTATCGCCCCGTACTTTCCGGAGTATCGCGTTTGGATTGAGAAGGCCGGCTGTACGTGTGTTGAGGCGCTCGCCGATGAAGATACGTTCCAGCTGAGCGTGGACAACGTGCTCAAGGCGATCAGCGATAAGACGGCGGCCGTCATCATTGACTCTCCCAACAATCCGACCGGTGCCGTATATACATGCGACACGCTGACGCGACTGGCCAATGTTCTGCGCGAGGCCAACGCTCAACGCGATCCCGAGAATCCGATTATGCTCATCTCGGATGAGCCGTACCGCGAGATTGTGTACGGTGCCGAGGTGCCTTGGGTGCCCTCGATCTACGAGCACACCATCGTGTGCTACTCGTATTCCAAGTCGCTGTCGCTGCCGGGCGAGCGCGTGGGGTGGATCTTGGTTCCCAACACCAATCCGCAGGCTGCCCGTCTGATGCCGGCTGTTGCGGGTGCTGCCCGTACGCTAGGTTTTGTATGCGCACCGGCACTCTTCCAGCGCGTAATCATCGATTGCATCGATGAGCCGAGCGATGTCGAGGCCTATGCGCGCAACCGCACCGCGCTTACCGACGCACTAGCGGAGTACGGCTACACCTATGTTGAGCCGGATGGTGCATTCTACCTGTGGGTGAAGGCGCTGGAACCCGATGCGAATGCGTTTTGCGAGCGTGCAAAGAAGTATGAGTTGCTTGCGGTTCCCTCGGACAGCTTTGGTATGCCGGGTTGGTTCCGCCTGGGCTATTGCGTGAGTTACGAAACGATTATCAATTCGCTACCCGCTTGGAAACAGTTGGCGGACGAGTATCGTTAAAAGTAAAGCGCTCTGCCTACAATGTTTTACGTGAAACGGGGTTTGGTGTTAAGCCAGACCCCGTTGTCATGGACGTTGTGTCTTTGGGATGGAGTGGTTTTACGACTATCGAAGGCTATGCGTACAATGAATATAAGCGACGGCCGTGCCAGATAAGGAGACCTGATGCCCTACCTGCTTTCTTGTGACATTCATACCCATACGATATTCTCTGCGCATGCATATTCGACCATTGAGGAGAATGTGTACTGGGCGGCAGAGCGTGGCCTGCAGGTGCTCGGATCTGCTGACCATCTGAGCTCTATGGTTACGGCTTGCCCCAATGACCTGCGCAGTTACCAGTTCTTTATCAACCAGGATATCTGGCCGCGCATTTGGAGCGGCGTACTGGTGCTTCGCGGCGCCGAGGCCGATATCGTTTCGCTGGACGGAAGCTTGTTTGGCGAGGACATTCCCGTTTCGCTCAATATTGCCGGCGATTCGTACAGTCACCAGCATTCGCTGTTCGATTTGGTAACGCGCAATTTGGATTATTTGGTGGCAAGCGTGCATAATGCGCAGTTTGCCGAAGGCGCGACGCTCGCCCAGACGACCGAAATGTACATCAATGCCCTGGAGCACCCCAAGGTGTTCATGCTTGGGCATACGGGTCGTTCGGGCGTGTCGTTCGATATCGATGAGGTACTGCTGGCGGCCAAGGCCAAGCACAAGATTATCGAGATCAACAACCATAGTCTTGAACACGGTGTCGACACTGAGCATTGGGCCGCATGCCGCAAGATCGCCGAGCGCTGCGCCGAGCTGGGCGTGGGCATTGGCGTGTCGACCGATGCCCACATTGGCATGGCCATTGGCAAGCTCGATCACGCGCGCAAGATGCTCGACGAGATTCACTTCCCGCTGGATTTGATCGTGACGCGCGACCGCGAGACGCTGCTGCGCGAGATGGCGGCAGCCGGCGTGTGCGACCTGCGCAAGGGGATGTAGCGGAATTTATAAACCAAGCGAAGGGGGCGGCCCAGACGGGTCGCCCCCTTTCTTGTCCCAAAAATCTACTGAGGTTGGTTAGCGGCGTTCGAGGACCGCTACGGTTTCGGTGTGGTCGGTGTGAGGGAACATGTCGACGGGCGTGATCTTGAGCAGGCGATAGCCTCCGTCGAGGAGCTGGTGAAGGTCGCGCTCTTGGGTCACGGGGTTGCAGCTGATGTAGGTAATGCGGCGCGGCTTAAGTGCGCAGGCGGCGTCGAGGAACTCGGGGGTGGAACCGGCGCGCGGCGGGTCGATGGAAAGGACGTCGACGCGCTCGTTGTTATCGGCGGCATCGAGAATATAGTCGGTCGCATCGTCGGCCATAAACCAAGCGCTGCGGGTGAGGCCGTTGAGCTCGGCATTGCGACGTGCGTCGGCAATGCCCGCCGGGTTGCGCTCCACGCCGAGCAGCATAATGCCGATACCCTTGTTCTGGGCATCTTTAGCTGCGCAAAGACCGATGGTACCGCTGCCACAGTAGGCATCCATGAGCACATCGCCCTGGTGCAAATCCATGCCGTCGATAGCGAGCTGATAGAGCAGCTCGGTCTGTTGCGGGTTGGTCTGATAAAACGCGGTGGGGGAGATGTCGAATTCGCAGCCGAGCAGCTGGTCGCGCATGCATTCGGCGCCATAGACGATACGAGTCTCCTCACCCAAGATGGCGTTACCGGGACGTCCATTGATATTTTGGGCAACGGTGACGATATGCGGATCGAGCGCCGCGACGGCCTCAAAAAACTCCTGTGCATGCGGTAAGTCACGCTGGGCGGTCACGAGCGTAACCATGACCTGGTCGGTACGCCAACCGCAGCGGATGACGGCATAGCGAAGCAAACCAAGATGCTTGTCCTCGTTAAAGGCGGGAATATGCAACCGCTCAGCTTCGCGTGCGATGCCGTTGAGAATCTGACGAGCGCCCGACGCCTCGACGGGGCATTCGGGTACGGCAACGATCTTGTGCGTGCCGCGCTCAAAGAAACCGCAACGGACAGCGCCCTCCTTACCGGGAGCAAAGGGAGTGGCGGCCTTATGGCGAAAACCGCGCGGCGCAGGATATTTGCCCGGGTCGCCAAGGGTGACGCCCATACCGCGAATAGGATCGACAGCAATGCTCTCACGCTCACAAAGCTCGGCAAACAGCTCCTCCATAGCAGCCTGCTTAGCCGCCAACTGCTTTTTATAAGGACGATTGAGCGCCGTGCACCCACCGCAAGATTTCATGATCGAACAGGGAGACTTGGGGTCCACGGCCTTACGCGCAGACGAAACCTGATCTTTATGCGAGCGCTTGGAGCGAGTCTGAGGCGCTTTATCCCCGCCTCGACGAGAGTCAGAACGCTTGGTCTTAGCTCTGCTCTTGGTCGGTTTGCTTTTTGCAGCTTTAGAAGACTTGGATTTCGTAGAAGATTTCGCCTCCTTCGACCCCTCAGCCGCCTCCACCAAAGCACGACGAGCCCTGCGCTCCGCACGAGATTCTGCCATCGATAACCCCACTAATTCATAAATTTAAAGCTACAAGCATTGTACCGTGCCAGGCCAACAGACGATATGCAAGCGGTTTATTGGTGTCAGTGATAAGTCCAACGACGGTTGCCCGCCGCGCGAGGGGTGCGGGGGTTAAGTTTATCGCGAGTTCCGCACGAACAGGAGGCCACTTAATGTGGCCTCCGTCGTGAGCAGGACTGTAGAGCAGGAAACTTAACCCCCGCACCCCTCGCGCGGCGGGCAAACTCATCTTGTGCTCTATCACGCTAAAGTGTATGATTCTGGACGTTACACGAATCACTTTACCTAACTAAAGTGCCACCAAGGGGGAATACCATGAATACCGATATGTCTCGTCGTCAGTTTGTTGGTCTAGCCGGCTCGCTTGCCACGGTGCTTGGCCTTGGTCTTGTCGGCTGCGGCGGTGGCGCCGGCAAGGGCTCCGCTGCTGGCTCTGCCGCGGCCAAGGATGTGAAGGGCGCTGCGGAGTCCAAGAAGCTCGTGGTGGGCTTTGACAAGTCCTACCCTCCGTACGGCTTTGTGGGTGACGATGGCGAGTACACGGGCTTTGACCTTGACCTTGCCAAGGCTGTTGCCGATAAGCAGGGCTGGGATGTCGATTACGAGGCCATCGATTGGGATGCCAAGGACACGCTGCTCAACTCGGGTGCCATCAACTGCATCTGGAACGGCTTTACCATGGAGGGTCGCGAGGACGACTACACGTTCTCCGAGCCGTACATGCTTAACGAGCAGGTGCTGGTGGTAAAGAAGGATGCGGGCATCAAGAGCTGGGATGATCTTGCCGGCAAGACCGTGATTACCCAGACCGATTCCGCTGCGCAGGATGTGCTCGAGGGTGACCAGAAGGATCTGGCGGCGACGTTTGCCACGCTCGACACGATCGGCGAGTACAACACGGCCTTTATGCAGCTCGAGAGCGGCGCAGTCGATGCCGTAGCTTGCGACCTTTCGATTGCCCAGTATCAGCTTGCCGCCAAGCCCGATGCCTATACGCAGCTCGACAAGCCGCTGTCCAGCGAGCACTACGCTGTCGGCTTTAAGAAGGGCGACACCAAGTCCGCCGATGCCGTGACCGAGTCGCTCAAGGCGCTCTACGAGGACGGCACGGTCAAGGACCTGTGCGACAAGTACGCGAGCTATGGTCTGTCTTTCGATAATTGGGTGCTCAAGTAATGTCTATTCAGGTCATGATGCAGATGCTTGGCCAGGGATTCTTGGTCAGTTTGCAGTTGTTTGTGCTGACGCTGCTGGGGTCGATTCCGCTGGGAATCCCCGTGGCGTTTATGCGCATGAGCAAAATCGCGCCGCTTCGCTGGATTGCGCGCATCTACATTTCGGTCATGCGCGGTACGCCGCTCATGCTGCAGATGTTTGCCATCTACTTTGCCCCGTACTACGTGTTTGGCATTTCGCTCACGCCCGATTCCAAGTGGACGGCGTGCGTCGTAGCGTTCATCATCAACTACGCCGGTTACTTTGCCGAGATCTATCGCTCGGGCCTGCAGTCCATTCCGCGCGGTCAATACGAGGCAGCAGAGGTACTGGGCTATTCGCGCATGCAGACGTTTCTGTATATCGTGATGCCGCAGGTTGCCAAGCGCATTTTGCCGGCGATGGGCAACGAGATCATCACGCTGGTCAAGGATACGTCGCTGGCGTTTGCCATCGGCGTGGGGGAGATGTTCTCGACGGCCAAGGCGCTGGTCGCCTCGCAAGTGAGCATGGTGCCGTTTGCGATTGCGGCGTTGATCTACTGGGTCTTTAACTTTGTGGTCGAGATGCTGCTGGGCGCCGCCGAAAAGAAGCTGGACTATTATCATGACTAACTCAGTGATGAAAATCGAAAGCGCGCGCAAGGCGTTTGGCGGCAATGAGGTGCTCAAGGATATCTCGCTCGAGGTCAAGCGTGGCGAGGTCGTGGCGATTATCGGGCCTTCGGGTGGCGGCAAGTCCACGCTGCTGCGGTGTGCCACGCTGCTCGAGACACTCGACGGAGGCTCGCTCTCGTTTGGTGACCTTGCCGTTGCGACGGATGCGGGTTCGGGCGCAGTCTATGCGAAGGGCGATGTGCCCAAGCGGGCACGCTCGCGATTCGGCCTGGTGTTCCAAAATTACAACCTGTTCCCGCACTATACCGTGATGAAAAACATCATCGACGCGCCGATCCGCGTGCTCAAGCGTCCGCGCGAGCAGGCAGAGGCACGTGCATGCGAGTTGATCGCGCAGATGGGGCTTATGGGCAACGAGAACAAGGTTCCTTGTGAGCTTTCGGGCGGTCAGCAACAGCGCGTGAGTATTGCCCGCGCCCTAGCGCTCGACCCGGAGATCCTGTTCTTTGACGAGCCGACCTCGGCGCTCGATCCCGAGCTAACGGCCGAGGTGCTGCGTGTCATTAAAGACCTTGCGGCGCAGAATATGACGATGGTGATCGTGACCCACGCAATGCAGTTTGCGCGCGATGTTGCCGACCGCGTGGTCTTTATGGATGGCGGCCGCATTGTCGAGGAGGGTCCTGCCGAGCAGGTTATCGACCATCCGCGCGAGCAGCGCACGCGTGAGTTCTTGAGCCGTATCGAGGGATAGGCTCAGGTATTTACTCAACTATTAATTGAGGCGAAGCCGCCGCAGGTCTTACGGTCTGTGGTGGCTTTTTGTTTGCGTCGACGGGGTTCAATAACCGCTTCATAAGCTCGTCTCTTCCTCTCGCCGCCTGTATTCATACGTGCGCCGAAAGGTGTGCATGGATGGTCGCCCGTGAGGGTAGGGTGGTGGCATAGGACATTTGGAGGGTGAGTCGGCTCGGCTGCCGACCATGCTGCTCCCGGGATGGCACCGACCGCGAACTCTCCCCGTTGGCGTCGCGCATTGCGCGCGGCCCTGCAAGGAGGTCATCATGGGTGCTCCCAAGACCGGCAATGTAAGGAACGTGGTGCTCGTAGGCCAAGGCGGGGTGGGCAAGACTTCACTCGCCGAGGCCATGCTCCACCTTTCCGGCAAGACCGCCCGCCTGGGCGGCCACGACGGCACCAAGCCCACGCTCGACTATGACCCTGAAGAGGTCAAGCGTTCATTCTCCATCTCGACGACCATCGCGCCGATCGACTGGAAGGGCGCGCGCATCAATGTGCTCGATGCCCCGTGCTACCCCGATTTTATCGGCGACGCCTTTGCCGCGATGAGCGTCTGCGAGACGGCTCTGTTTGTGGTCGACGCCGAGGCCGGCCCGCAGCCTACGACGGTTAAGCTCTGGTATGCCGCCGAGGACCTGCGCCTGGCACGTGCGGTGTTCGTAAACCGCCTGTCGCGCTCCGAGGCCAGCTTTGCGACCACGATGGACCTGCTGCAGGAGCGCTTTGGCACGCGCCTGGGCGCCGTGACCCTTCCCTGGGGCGAGGGCGAGGACTTTGACGGCATCATCGACCTGGTGCGCATGAAGGCGCGCCATTGCAACGGCACCGAAGCCGTTGAGTCGGAGATTCCCGAGGAGTATCGTGCCCAGGCCGAGGAGGCCCATGACCATCTGTGCGAGTTGGTGGCCGAGGCCGACGATGAGCTGATGATGAAGTACCTGGAAGGCGAGGAGACGCTGACGCAGGAGGAGCTTGAGGGCTTGCTGTCGAAGGCGATTGCCGAGCGCATCTTTGTGCCGGTCTTTGCGGGCGATTGCATTAAGGAGCAGGGCGTCAACTCGCTGATGGACGACATCGCGACGTACTTCCCGGCGCCGACCGACTACGGCGAGATGCCGCTTATCGACGGCGATTCGCTTAAGATCTCGAGTGACGATGACCGTCCGGTGGCGTTTGTGTTTAAGACGCTGGCCGATCCGCAGCAGGGTCGCATCAGCTTTATCAAGGTGCTGACGGGCACGCTTGAGCCGGGCCTTGAGCTGATCAACGCGCGTACCCGCAAGAGCGATCGTCTGGCCCACCTGTATGTGATGTGCGGCCGCGATATGACCGAGGTTGGCCACGCTTATGCCGGTGACATCATCGTGGCACCCAAGCTGGCGGCCGAGACGGGCGATACGCTCTCGATTACCGGCAAGGTCGAGGCTGCGGCGTTTAAGTTCCCCAACTCGCAGTACCGCATTGCCATCGAGGCCGAGAATCGCGGGGACGAAGAGAAGCTCTACACGTTTATCGAGAAGGCCTGCAAGGCCGATCCGACCATGAGCATCGATCGTGACGAGGAGACCGGCCAGACCATCATTTCGGCGGTGGGTGAGGCGCAGGTTTCGGTGCTGCTCAACCGTTTGGAGGATCGCACCAAAGTCGTGGCCAAGAGCGTGCCGATCCGCATTCCGTATCGCGAGACCATTCGCCGTACGGCAAGTGCCCAGGGCCGCCATAAGAAGCAGACCGGCGGCGCCGGTCAGTACGGCGACTGCTGGCTGCGCGTGGAGCCGCTCATTGGGCCCGACGGCACGAGCGACGGCTACGAGTTTGTGGACGAGGTCGTGGGCGGCCGCATTCCGCGCTCGCTGATCCCCGCCGTGGACAAGGGCGTCCAGGAGACCATGAAGGACGGCATCATTGCCGGCTATCCGCTCACGGGCATTCGCGTGGCTGTGTACGACGGCTCGTATCACAGCGTCGACTCCAACGAGATGGCGTTCCGCGCGGCGGCTCGCATCGGCCTGCGCAAGGCGTGTGCCGATGCCGACCCGGTGGTGCTGGAACCCATCGAGGAAATCACGGTGACGATCCCCGAGAGCTACGCCGGCGCCGTGATGGGCGACATCTCGGCCTCGCGCGGTCGCGTGACGGGTATGGAGACCGATGAGCGCGGCGATACCGTGGTCATCGCGCAGGCGCCGCTGGCCGAGCTGACGGATTACTCGACGCGTCTGCGCTCTATCACGCGCGGCACGGGCGACTTTACCATGAAGCCTGCAGGCTACGAGCAGGTGCCTTATGACGTTCAGGCCAAGCTGGTTGAGCGCTATGAGGAGGGCCGCGCCAAGTAGCGTGTGACTTTGCCTGTAATATACATGCCGATGCAAGGGCCGCTCTGGGCAATCCAGGGCGGCCCCTTTTGATCCCTAGGGGGCGGAGGAAAACGGATCATGGTAGGTTTTGGGGCAGCTTGGTCGGCCCTAGTCTCCCGAGGCCTGATTGCGGCCGGTGGCGTAGTCGATCTGCACATGCGGCTGCAGGTTGTAGCAATATACGTGGAAACAGAGGGTCCTGCCGTGGTCCTCGACCGATTGCGCCTCAAGGCGCACGCCACGGCAGACGAGTTCCTCTTCGTTATACATGGGCGTGACGCGATAGAGAACATGGTTGCCCGTGTCGTGGATGTAGTTGAGAATCTGCTCTTCAAACGGTAGCATGCCCGTCTCGTTGAGATAGCGCGTGCCGGTGAGGAGATTCTTACGGTTGGCGTTTTCGCCGCAGAGCGACCAGGCGATAAGGTGGCAGCGGTTGTAGAGGCTCTGGCCCGGAATAAAGTCGTAGCGCTGCTGGCGCCAGCCGGCGGGGTGGATGCGCGAGATATCGCCGCGCTTGCCCTGGCCGAGCGATTCGGGGCCTACGCAGGCGAGCGCCTTGCGAGTACGGCCCAGGCTGTCGAGCTTGGAGAATTTCTTAAAGCAACCCTCTTCTGTAGCGCGCTCGTATTCATCGAGCGTGAATGATGGTGTGCCGAGCGGGTGCGTGCTGTCGGCGCGAAGGGCAACGTAGGGGTTGCCGGCGTAGTCGGGAATGCTGCTGAGATAAACACCGCGGGCGCGGTTGAGGTCGGGGTTTTCGACCTCGTCGATGGGGGTGGCGGCGCTGCCTGTGGAAGTGTCGTCACCGGTGTCAATTGCGGCGGATTCAGAGCCATCGCCGGAGTCCTCGGAGCTGGCTGTTCCCGATTCGAGCCGGGCGACCAGGTCTGCCTCGTTGCCGGTGCGCTTGGGACTCTCGTTTTGCTTCTCGGCCAGAGCTACCGCCTGTTCATCGCTTTGCGGCGACAGCAGCTTGGGAGCTCCGTCGAGCGATCCCGTAAACAGCGCAAACCCCAGCACCACGGCGGTGCCGATGGAAAGGACTTGCTTGTAGGCGGACTTGCGCGACATTGAGGCTCCTGGCTAGACGGTTGGGAATCTACCAGTCTAGCAGGAGACGCCGCAGGACGTTTGCTCGGCAGAATACGTAAGATGCGGGACAAACGCTGCTGATGAGGTTGTACCGTATAGGCTGGGAAAGCGATACGCTATTCTTCGTCGAGAACAATGACAGAGAGAAGGCCCCATGCCCGACATTATCCGTATAAGCGACGCGCGGCTTGAGGAGCTTATCGCCGAGGATGTCCCCTATATCGATCTTACGACGCATATCCTGGGAATCGGTGAGGCGCTCGGTGCGATGGAGTATTACACGCGCGAGAACTGCGTGCTTTGTTGCACGGAGGAGGTTGTGCGTATGGCAACTATGCTGAACCTGACGGTCGAGTGGTTTGAGCCCTCGGGAACAAAGGTTGAAGCCGGGCGATCTTTTATGCGTGTATGCGGTTCGGCCGCCAATTTGCATCTGCTATGGAAAGTCGGCCTAAATATGTTCGACCACTACTCGGCTGTGGCAACCAAGACGCGCAAAATGGTCGACGCCGCGCATGCTGCCAACCCCATGTGCGAGGTGCTGACGACGCGAAAGAGCACGCCGGGCAATAGGGACCTACTGACCAAGGCGGTCGTTGCGGGCGGAGCGTTTCCACATCGCATGGGCCTTTCCGAGACCGTATTGGTGTTCGACAACCATACCAGGTTTATGACAGCGCCTTCTGGAGCAACGGGACTCGATGCGCTTATTGAGCTTCTGCCTCGGATTCGCCGGCGCTGCATCGAGAAAAAGCTGTTTGTCGAGGCGGGTGCCGATGACGCTCGCAGGCTGGTGAGGGCGGGCGTCGACGGTATTCAGTTCGACAAAGTGCCAGTCGCTGAGCTTGGGCCGCTTGTCGAGGAGCTACATGGAATCGATCCTCATGTGGCCTTGGTTGCAGCGGGCGGGATTCGTCCCGACAACGCGGCCGAGTACGCGTCGACCGGCGTTGATGGCCTCGTGACCACGTCCTGCTTCACAGCGAATCCCGTCGACATGAGCGTCAAGATGTTCGCCTAGCGCGTCGCTGCGCGTTTGCCCGGACAAACGCGCCCAATAATAAAATGCTTCTTTCTTCGCGGGTCCATGCTTGCCAAACACAGTTGCGGTGGAATAGTTCTTGTTTGGGTCCGATAGGCCGTAAGACTATTCCACCGCAACTTATCGGGATGCGCTACTGGTTCATGTTGCCGTGAATGTAGGGGGTGACCTCGGGGGAGATATGGTCGCAGCCCAGCTCGCGCAGCGCGGACTCGATGGCGGCGGGCAGCGGGGTCTTGCCCTTGTCGTCGATGGCGGCACCGCCGAGGGCGGCAATCTTGGCAACATCTGCGGGTGCGGCCTCGATATGCATGCAGCCGCCGATCAAGCGCGCGCGTACCTGTGCCAGATCAAGATCGTGCAGGTAATCCTCGCAGGCGCGGATTAAATCGACCTTCTCGCGCGTAAGCTCCTCGCCCGTGGGAACGCGCGTGGCAAGACATGCTCCCGCCGGCAGGTTCCAAACGGGATAGCCCCATGCGCGCAGCAGCTCGCGCTCTTCGTCCTTGGTAAAGCCGACCTCCATGAGAGGGGAGCGTACGCCGAGCTCTTTTGCCGCGCGCATACCAGGGCGGTAGTCGCCGCGATCACTTGCATTGCTGCCATCGATGACGGTGGGAAAGCCGAGCGACTTGGCGTGGTTGACGATGGCGGTAAAGCCGGCGTGCTTGCAGTGGTAGCAGCGATTGGCATCGTTACAGGCTACCTGGGGGAGCTGCAGCTGATCGACCGAAAGATTGAGCACGGGGAGCTTAAAATGCGCCCCTTCATCAGCTTGCCCATCAACGGACTGCTCAAACGAAGTCTGTTCGGGCGTGCCGATGAGCGGCGTGGTGAGATGGACGAGGAGGGTATTGGTAGGCATGATGCGGGCACAGACCGCGGCCAAAAAGCTGCTGTCGACACCACCGGAAAAGCCGATGGCGACGCGTCCGTATGCCAAAAGCAGCTGCTCGAGTGCTGCGAGTTTGTCCTGAAGCTCCTCTGCGGGTGCGGCGGTGTCTGAAAGCATGAAAGTTCCTTACAGTTATTAAAGCTCGGATGAAACTATAATCCCACCGAGCTGCTTGTCATAAGACTTCCAGCTATGTAACGAAAGTGCAATATGCTATATACGTTATATACAAGCTTGTAAAGTGCGGTAGAGTGGCAGTAATGCAATCCGGCGAGGGGGACCGATATGATCAAGGCTGTTATTTTTGACATGGATGGAACGCTGGTCGATACCGAGCGTTTGGGGATTAGGGCCTGGAAGGCAGGCGCCGCTGAGCTGGGGCTCGCGATTGATGATGCGCTGATCCATCAGTTTATCGGTCGCACGCTACCCGATGTCATGGACATCCTCGATAAGCATTACGGCAGCCACGAGACCGCCGAGGCGATCTATGTCCGCCACAAGGAGATTCGCGACGAGATGGTCAAGACCGAGCTGGAGCTTAAGGCCGGCGCCGCCGAGTGCCTAGACGAGCTGCTGTCTGCGGGCTATCACGTGGGTCTAGCGACGTCGTCGCGCCACGTTACCGCCGAGCGCAACCTTAAAGCATTCGGTCTCTTTGACAAGTTTGAGGCCGTGACCTGCGGCGAGGACGTCGTGCACGGCAAGCCCGACCCCGAGATGTATCTGCTCGCCTGCGAGCGCGCGGGCTTTGCTCCCGAGGAATGTGCCGTGGTCGAGGATTCGCGCAACGGCTGCGTCTCGGGCATTACGGCCGGCTGCCACGTCTTTGCCGTTCCTGACATTGTTCCGCTGCCGCAGGACGTGGTGGATGGCTGCGAGGCCGTGCTCGATACGTTGTTCGACCTTTCGGCGGCAGTTAAAGCCGCGCGCTAGACAATTGCGGCGTTGAAACGAGCAATTGCCCACGTTTGCGCTTAAGCAAAAGGGGCCCGGCAATGGTCGGGCCCCTTTTGCTTAAGCGGCGACATAGCATACTTGCGGGCGTGCTACAGATACGCGCCTAGGTTGATGGCCGTGGCGTCGGTCTGGCTGCTTGCCTGGGTGCTGGCGCGTTCCAGCAGGAACGGCCGCACGAGTTCTTGGCGGTTGATATCCTCGGCGGCGGTGACTGCGGTGACGGTGCGCGCGGCAGAGCCGATGTGGACGTGCTTGGTCTTCGCCGGGGCCTTGTTCTCGATTTGCTCCATGAGCAATTGAACGCCCTTGCGGCCAATCTCGTAGCCCGGGGGTGCCACCGTAGTGAGCGGGACCGATCCGCTCCAAGCGAGTGGGTTGCCATCGCAGCCTGCTACGCGTACTTGCCCGGGGACAGAGATGCCCTTGTCGACCAGCGCCGAGATAACGCCCGAGGCCAACACGTCGGTCAGGCCGACGACAAAATCGGGGCGTTCGTTTGCGGGGCGCTCGGCGATTTGGACACCGATGCCGTAGCCGTCGGCAGCGGTATTCCATTCGCCGGCGTCGATGACTTCGATCTTGATATCGGGGTGCAGGGCGAGGGCCTTGTGAATGCCAAGCACGCGTAGGGTGAGCTGCATAAATGCTGCTCGGCCGACGACGACAATATGGTGCGCGCCGCGGGCGATGGCGAGTTCGGCAATGATGCGACCCTGGGCCTCGTTGTCGGCCGCTACGTAGTAGCCGGGCTCGGAGCAATGGATGTCCAGGTGGACGATCGGCACGGGCATTTTAGTCATGGCCGGATGCCAGTCGGGGGACGCCATGGGCTGAACCATGACGCCGGACATCTGCGTGCCCATAAAATAGCGCAGGTAATGGTCCTCGAGAATGTCGTCGTTATCGGCGTTGGCGATGAGCAGGTCGTAGCCGTGCTTGCGGGCCTCGTTGTGGGCGCCGCTGGCGATTTGGAGCGAAAAGCCGTGGTCGAGACGGGGAAGCACCAGGCCAAAGGACTTGGTGGCGCCGCCCGCGAGCTGACGAGCGCTTTGGTTGGGCAGGTAGCCCAGGCGATTGATGGTCTCGTTGATGAGCTTGAGGGTCTCGGGGCGCAACTTTTCGGGATGGTTGAGCGCGTTGGAAACCGTGCCCAACGAAACCCCGGCCTCGCGCGCGACGTCGCTGATTTTTACCTTTGCCATAGCGGCCCCTTTGATGCGTTTCAAGTACAAGCCAGATTGTAGCATCCCAAACCTTCCAAAAAGGGACAGGTTTATTTTGGCAGGTTTTATCTGGGGAAACGCCGTTGCCAGCGCGACTACCACGAAGGGGACAGGCACCTTTGCGGTGGTTTGGACCGGCTGGGCATGTGTGCATCGGGTGGTATCTAAGTTGAGATACCACTTCTGGTATATCAGCTTGCGCTTGCGTGAGTACAATACTCGAACGTTATACGTCTCAGCGCCCCCTGTGCGTGGACGTCTTGCAGTCACGCGAACGAAGGGATTTATCCTATGTGCGGAATCGTCGGCTACACCGGCTCTGATATTGCAAAGAACATCCTGGTCACGGGCCTCAAGCGTATGGAGTATCGCGGCTATGACTCCTCGGGTGTCGCGCTCGAGGTGGGCGAGGGCGCCGCGGCGCACCTCGATGTCATCCGTCGCGTGGGCAAGGTCGCGGGCTTGGAGAGCGAGCTTTCCAACATTGACAGCGACGCTACCTGCGGTATCGGCCACACCCGTTGGGCCACCCACGGCAAGCCCTCCGTCGTTAACGCTCACCCCCACACCAGCTGCGACGGCCGTATCGCCATCGTCCACAACGGCATCATCGAGAACTTCGCTGAGCTGCGCGAAGAGCTGGAGGGCCGCGGCCATCACTTTAAGAGCGAGACCGATACCGAGGTCTTCGCGCATCTGATCGAAGAGGCTTATGCCGAGACGCACGACCTGATGGCCTCCGTGCGCGAGGCGTGCACCCACGTGGTCGGTGCCTATGGTCTGGCCGCCGTGTGCGCTGACGAGCCCGGCGTGATCGCCGTGGCCCGCAAGGATTCCCCGATCGTGGTCGGCGCGGGCGAGACCGGTTCCTACGTTGCCTCTGACGTGATTGCACTCATCGACGCCACCCGCGATGTCGTGGTGCTCGAGGACGGTCAGTTTGCCAAGCTCACGCCCGCAGGCGTCGAGTACACCGACGAGGCCGGCAACGTTATCGAGCCCAAGGTCACCCACATCGACTGGGACCTGGACATGGCAGAAAAGGGCGGCTATCCCGACTTTATGCTCAAGGAAATCCACGAGCAACCGCGCGTCGTGCGCGACACACTGGTCGGTCGTATGACGCCGGCCGGCGAGCTCGACATCGACGAGCTGGGCCTTTCGCTCGAGGAGCTCAACGACATCGACCGCGTCTACGTGATCGCTTGCGGCACCAGCTATCATGCTGGCCTCATTGCCAAGAATCTCATTGAGGGCTGGGCTCGCATTCCCACCGAGGTGGAGGCGGCCAGCGAGTTCCGTTATCGCAACCCCATCATTACGCCGACGACGCTTGTCGTTGCCGTGTCCCAGTCGGGCGAGACGGCCGATACCCTTGCCGCCATTCGCGACGCGCGCATCAAGGGTGCCAAGGTCTTCGGCATCACCAACGTGGTGGGCAGCCCCGTGGCGCGTGAGAGCGACGGCGTCATCTACACCAAGGCCAACAAAGAGATCGCGGTCGCCTCGACCAAGAGCTTCATCGGCCAGGTCGTGAGCCTCACGCTGCTGGCTTTGCTGCTGGCGCAGGTCAAGTACCGCTTGACCACCAAGCAGGCGCGCATGCTGTTCCGCGAGCTTTCCGATACGGCCGAGCAGATCCAGTGGATTTTGGATACCCAAACCGAGGCCGTGCATGAGGCCGCCCTGCTGTGCAAGGACGCGCAGTCGGCGCTGTTCGTGGGCCGTGGCATGGGTGCCGCTATTTCCTACGAGGGCGCGCTCAAGCTCAAAGAGGTCAGCTACCTGCACGCCGAGGCCTACGCCGCCGGCGAGATGAAGCACGGCCCCATCGCGCTGATCGACCCGGGCTTCCCTGTCATCGCCGTGGCCACCAAGAGTGCCACCTACGACAAGACCGTGTCGAACCTCATGGAGTGCAAGGCGCGCGGCGCCAAGGTCATCGTCGTTGCCACCGAGGGCGACGAGGAGATCAACAAGATCGCCGACTGCATTATCCGCGTGCCGGCAGTCCGCGACGTGTTCAGCCCCATCACGGCGAGCGTTCCTCTGCAGCTGCTCGCCCGCGAGGTCGCCATCCTGCGCGGCTGCGACGTCGACCAGCCCCGAAACCTCGCCAAGAGCGTCACGGTAGAGTAGTTGGTTCCGCCGTTCTAGCGACTAAGGCCCGGCTCCGCATCAAGACGGAGCCGGGCCTTGTTGCATTTGCTCGGATAAAACCTGCCAAAATAAACCTGTCCCTTTTTGGCAGGTTAGCGGAGCTTGCTGGTCTCGAAGTACTCGGGGAACTGGTCCAGAACCTCGGTTTGATTGCGGAACATCATGTGCAGGTGCTTGCTGACCAAAAAGCTCGCTTCGATGGGGTCGCGACCGGCGATAGCGCGGCGAATCTGCTTGTGCTCGTTCACGATGTCCTGATTGTCGAGAACCTGCGTGGCGGCGCGCAGCCAGCGGAAGCGCTCCAGGTCGGCATTGGTCTCTTCGAGCCACGACCACACGGTGCTGCGACATGCGATGCTAAAAATCATGTGATGCATGAGGTTGTCGCTCAAAAAGAAGCCGATGCGATCCTCATCGGCCATGGCCTTTTCCTGCAGTGCGATGGCGCGGTCGAGCTGCTCGATGCCGGCCGACGTGGCGCGCGCACAGCACTCCACAATCACCTGCTTTTCCAGATGCTCGCGGATGTAACAGGCACTCTCGGCAAGGGTGAGGTTGATGGGTGAGACGTAGGTGCCGCTCTGGGGCACGGTGCGCACCAGGCCTTCCTGCGCCAAGCGAACCAAAGCCTCGCGCACGGGCGTGCGCCCCATATCCAGGTCGTCGCAAAGTTGCTTGACGCCCAGCTTTTCGCCCGGCTTGTAGTCCAGGTAGACGATTTTGCGTCGAATGGTGTGGTAGGACTGGTCCTGTAGGCTCGTTTCCTGCTCGCCGACGTGCATCGATTCTTCCATAGCGCCTCGCAACTGTTCTATCAAACTCATATGTCAGTTGTTAATTATGCCGCGAATCAGCTCTCCGCGGTGGGTAATTCGGCTGTCGCCCGAGAACTATTGCGGCATCTTAGTCTGTGTTTGCGCAAGGCTGCGCTCAATGTTGCCGTATCATAAGCCGTCGCAAACGTGAAATAGAAAGAAGGAATCCCATATGCAACTGGCAAATATCGTACACGAGCGCTGGAAAGGCGTCTTGTTCTGCCTGATCATCGCCATTCCCGCGACGTTGCTCGGCAAACAAATTGAGGTGGTCGGCGGTCCGGTATTTGCCATCCTCTTTGGCATGGTCCTGGCGCTCGTCTTTCCCAAGAATCGTCGCGAACAGCTCGCCGCCGGCGTTACCTATACGTCCAAAAAAGTCTTGCAATACGCGGTTATCCTGCTTGGCTTTGGCATGAACCTCTCCCAGATCCTGTCCAAGGGCGCCCAGTCGCTGCCGATTATCGTGGCGACGATCTCGACTTCGCTTGTCATCGCCTTTGTGCTCTGCCGCGTCATGAACGTACCGGGCAAGATCGCGACGCTTGTAGGTGTGGGTTCGTCGATTTGCGGCGGTTCGGCCATCGCTGCGACCGCGCCCGTCATCGACGCCGACGATCACGAGATTGCCCAGGCCATTTCGGTCATCTTCCTGTTTAACGTTATCGCGGCGCTCGTGTTTCCGACGCTCGGCGGCATGCTCGGGCTGACCAACGAGGGCTTTGGCCTGTTTGCCGGCACCGCCATCAACGACACCTCGTCCGTAACGGCTGCGGCGAGCGCTTGGGACAGCATGCATCCCGGCGCCAATGTGCTCGAGAGCGCCACGGTGGTCAAGCTCACCAGAACGCTGGCCATTATTCCCATCACGTTGGTCCTCGCATGCTGGCAGATGCATCTGGCGCGCAAGGCCGGCGGTGACGCCAAAAGCACGTTCTCGCTTAAACGCGCGTTTCCCACGTTTGTGCTGTTCTTTGTGCTGGCGAGCGTGATCACCACGGTGTTTCAGCTTCCCGTGTCCATCACGGCGCCCATCAAGGAGCTGTCGAAGTTCTTTATTGTGATGGCCATGGCGGCTATTGGTTTTAATACCGATATCGTCGAGCTGGTCAAAAAGGGCGGCAAGCCCATCGCGCTAGGCTTTTGCTGCTGGATTGGCATTGCGTGCATGAGTTTGGGAATGCAACACGTACTGGGAATCTGGTAGAGAAGTAGCTTGTTTGCGTGCTGCGTGCTGGTGAGCGCATTCTCACGGTGGAGCGATAGGAGCTCTTGCGGGTATGGCTTGTCCGCAGGTTTATAAGTCCCGAAGAGCTCTTATCGCCCCGCCAGGATGGCGATGCGGGGCAACACCTATACTCGCAGGACGGCGCTTTCTGCCCTATAGTGTTTGGTGGGCAATATCGTTCAATTCTGAAACACTCGGCCGTGCGACCGTCGGCGGTTGCATGTCGCCGCGGACAGGGGCAAATCATGGATAGCGATGCCAAGCTGAACATTTTGACCGAGGCCCTAGCTGCTGCCGGGGCTTCGGCATTGGCAATCGATGCGCGTGGGGACGTCGCGATCTCGACCATGAATGACGCGGCGCTTGAGCGGGATGTGGCGGCTTTTGTTGCCGAACGCCTCGACCGTATAGGAGACGGTGCGCGCCTTGTTATGGGGCGTGCGGGTACGCGCCTGAGCCTGACCGTTCGCCCCACCGACAAAGAGGGCGGGGGCCTTTGGGTCGTCGTGGTCCGCGAGGTGCGCGGCGCCGCGGCGCATGCGGGCATCGAGTGGCTCAACGCCGACGAAGTTGAGGCCCGCTACGAATCGAGCGCGTACGGCATCGTTGAGGGTGCCGCTGCGGTAGCTGCACCGGTTGCCGAGAGCTATGCGCGCGGCGTGCCCCTTATGCTCGAGGGCGAGCTTGGCGCAGGTCAGGTCGAGATTGCCAAGCGCCTCTATCTGAACGGTCCTTTTGCCGATCAGCCCTTTGTTTCCGTCGCGCTCGATGAACTCACCGATCGCGGTTGGCGCCATGTGCTCAAAAGCTCCGAATCGCCGCTGTTCCAAACGTGGCTGACACTTTGCATTGAGGGCTGGAATGCGGTTGGTCCCCAGCGCCTCCGCGAGCTGGTCTCCACGATGACCGACACCGCGTTGGCGACGCGCTGCCATGTGGTGCTGACAGCGAATGACATGCCGGGCGGCAGCGAAAGTGATCAAGCCGCCTTTGTGACCGAGCGCTTCGCCTGTGCGGTGAGCGTGGCGCCGGCAATCGCCGAGCAGGGAGCCGCGTCGACGAAGGTTGCGCGCTATTTGGAATATCTCGCTGACGCATTTGGGACGGCAGCGCCCACGCTGTCTGCCGCGGCGACGAAGACGCTCGATGCTTACCGCTGGCCGCGCAACTATCTGCAGCTCCGCGAGGTCTCGGAACGACTGTATATATTGGTGGGGACGGGCACGGTGGACCGCGCTGTGGCGGAGGAAGTGCTCGCCCAAGAGGACGTGATTAAGACCGCAACCTTTGGCGCCCCGACACTCGAAAGCGACCTGTATATCCTGCGACCGCTGGCAGATACCGAGCGAGATATCGCGCATCTGGTTGTAGATCATCTCCACGGCAACCGAACCCGTGCGGCGGAGGTGCTGGGTATAAGCCGTACGACGCTGTGGCGCTTGCTGAAGGACGATGACCGTTGAGCGAGGCGTCCGTGACCGCGCGCGACGCGTGTGCTACAGTCCAAAGCGTTATTGTTTCGATTTGGTTACGGCGTGCGAGGGCATATGGCTGAGACTTCAAAACCGAGCCGCAGAAGGCGGAGCGCCGCGCCGGTTAACCGACGCACGACATCGGTGACGTGGGGCAAACACGCCTCGGGGTTTGATGGCTCGTTCAAGCGCACTAAATACGGCTATCCTTCGGCAAGCGCCCGCTTGGCCATGCAGGCAGAGTCCTCGCTGTGGGGTCGCAAACGCGTGGTGGGCTCAAAGCTCAAGCACGACGGAACGCTTGGTTACATCAGCCGCGGGGCGGCTCGCCGCAGCGGGCTCAACCCGGCTGGTTGGCATCGTTATGTGCCGATCGTGGCCGTCGTTGCAGTGATCGTCATCGCACTCGCCGCGCTCGGCTACGCCGGCGGTGGCGCCAACTTGGACGCAGTGTTTAAATCGCCCGAGCTCGCGCATGCAGGCACAGAAGTTGTCGAGGGCGCTCAGACCCAGACGGGCGTCGCGCCCCAGCGCGGCATCGTCGCGGCGGCCTCCACCATCGCCGATGCGCAAAAGAACGAAGACAAGCAAGGCGACGACGCCGAAACGACCCAGACAAGCGAAGCGACGACAACTCAAATATCAACATAGCTTGCCGGCAGAAGGGGACGTTCCTTTTCTGCCGGCAGTTTGGGACACTCCTGCGCTACTTGACGTACACCACGTTGTTGCGGCGCGGCTTTGCCTCGGGTAGCGTGTCCTCGGCGTAGCCCAGAATGCAGTGACCGACACCGCGCAGGCTGCCGTCGGCGGGCAGGCCCCAGCTGGCCAGCAGCTCCAGGCCCTCGGGCGAGTCAAAGACCTCATGCGCGCGGTGAATCCAGCACGAATCGACACCCAGTGCATAGGCGGCGTTGAGCAAGTTGCCCATGGCGAGCGAGCCGTCTTCCAGATGTGTGGGCACGCTGCGGTCAACCAGCACCACCACAACGGTCTTGGCGCCATAGAAGGGGTCGCTGTTGCTGCCCATGACCTGGGCGTTGAGCTGTGAGAGACGCTCGACGGTCGCGGGGTCGGTGACGGCGACAAACGTCACCGGCTGGCGGCCCATGCCGCTCGGTGCATATTGGCCGGCTTCGATAATACGTGCAAGCTTTTCGGCCTCGACGGGACGATCGCTGTAGTTGCGGCAGCTGCGACGGTGAATGAGTGCTTCGATAGTCTCCATGGTGTCTCCTTGCGGTGGCGTTGCAGATGCCCCGTTCATACCCGTCGGGCTCAAACGATAGACGGTCAATTGCCTGGCCAAAAGGATAGATTCCAATTGGGAAAGTAGGTTTGCATAAAAGTACCTTCAGAATGTGGCAAACCAATGGGATGGTTAAACGTTTTATCCCGTCTACCCTGCGGTTTTTTACCACTTGCCTAAATGACGAACGCATAACCTCTGATAAAGGTTTTACTAAAGGAGTACCAACGTTTATCAATGCGCCGTGGTGGCGCCGGGCCAGGAGGTAACATCATGTTCCAGGCTGGAGATGTCGTCGAGACCGATTTCGAAGGATTTCTGAAGCTGCTGCGTTCCAAGACGCGCGCTTTCGTGTCGATCAACGATCACGAGTACTACATCACGCACACCGATGGCTATTGGCGTGTTCAGGATTGCGAGGCCCTCAACGACAAGGGCCACTTTACTGACTGCTCCGAGCTGGTCAACACGGTCTGCGAGGTCGTCGAGCTGCCGTGGATTGCCGGCAAGAGCCTGCATGACAGCTTCTCGGGCGCTACGGTCTATGAGGCCGTCGCCGCTTAACAGGCAATAAAACTCGATTTTCACGTGACCGCTGGCGCCGCCCCCGCGCCGGCGGTCTTTTTCTGCCGATAGGCCATAAAAGTGCACGCATTTGAGGAGAGCCTGTTGACGATAGTCAAAACTCGGACTAATCTAGAGACACAAAATTGGTCAAAACTCGGACAATCGAATGGTGGGATAGATGAATAGTGCGGTTACACTGGTCGACTTCGACCGGTTGCTCAATGGACTCGACCATATCTATTCGGAGTTCTCGCGCGCCTGCGGCCTTTCGGACTGCGCTTACTGGATGCTCGTTGATACCAGCACGGCGGGCGGCAGTATTGCCGTAAGCCGTCTGACAAGCGAATGGTTCTACAGCAAGCAGACCATCAACTCGGCAATTAAAACCTTGACGGCGCGGGGCTTCGCAACGTTGGAGTTTGCCGAAGGCAGTCGTAAGAACAAGGTTGTGCGACTGACCGAAGAAGGCGTGCGGTTTGCCAAGCGCTACGCGTTGCCAGCGCAAAAAGCCGAGCAACAGGCATTCGAGGCGCTCGAGCCGTGGGAACAGCGCGAGATCATGCGCTTGGTCGGTAAGTTCTCCCATGTTCTTAACGAAGAGTGCGAGGCATTTAAACGGCAAGTGGCCGCTGAGAACGAGGCTGACGATAAGAGCGAAGGGGAGACATGCGACTCTTAATGAGGTTTATGAGGCCGTATCGCGGGCTGATTGCGGTGACGCTGTTTGCGGTGCTGATAGATAACGTCGGTACGCTGTTGGTTCCCACGATGCTGGCGAACATGGTCAACACCGGTATTACCACGGGCGATATCGACTATATTTTACGCAACGGCCTGTACATGCTTATCGCGACCGGCATGGCCAGCGGCGGCACGGTGCTGGGCTGCTATCTTTCGGCGCGCCTGGCCGCCAACGTGGCCTGCGATATCCGCAATGCCGTGTACGACAAGTCGCTCGAACTCGCGGCTAGCGACTTTGAGCGCTTTGGCACGGGTTCGATGATCACACGCTCGCTCAACGACATCAACGTGATTCAGCAAGCTGTCCTTCAGACGATTCAGTTGGTGCTGCCGGTGCCGTTCTTGGCCGTGGCAGGCATCATTTTTGCTTGGTTCATCGATCCCGCCATGGGCACGCTGCTGGGTGTGGTCGTTGCGATCGTGCTGGTGGCGGCGGTCTTTACGGTGGCTAACGCCGCGCCGATCTTTATGCGCCTGCAGAGCTTTATCGACCGCATGAACGTGGTGCTGCGCGAGAACATCGTGGGCGTGCGCGTCATCCGCGCATTTAACAAGGAGCGCCACGAGGAGCAGCGCCTGGACGAGGTGTTTAGCGATTACGCGGCCAACGCCATCAAGGTCAACCACCTGTTTGTGGGTCTCGACAGTTCCAGCTTCTTTTTGATGAATATCGCCGAGGTGGCGGTGCTGTGGGTGGGCGGCAACCGCGCGGGCGTCCACGCCATGCAAATCGGCAGCATCTCGGCCGTGTTGGAATACGCGATCTTGATCCTGTTCTTTGTGATGATGGCGCAGATGGTGATTCTGACGCTTCCGCGCGCTGCGGCGTGCCTCAACCGCGCGCAACAGGTGCTCGAAATCGAGCCGAGCATCGTGGACGGCAAGGCAACGCTGGGCGACGGGGCGCCTGAGTCCGCAGATGGTGCCGACGCGGTTGCCGTGTTCGACCATATGTCGTTCCGTTTTGACGATGCCGACGAGGACACCCTGTGCGACCTGAGTTTTGCCTGCCGCCGCGGACAGACGACCGCGATCGTGGGCTCAACGGGCTCGGGCAAGTCAACGGTGGCCAAGCTTTTGCTTCGCTTCCACGATGCCACGAAGGGCGCCATTCGCCTGAACGGCGTTGACCTGCGCGACCTTTCGCAAGGTGAGATTCGCGGGCATATCGCTTACGTGCCGCAGAAGGCGTGGCTGTTCTCGGGCACGGTGGCGAGCAACCTGCGCTTTGGCAACGAGGGCGCGACTGATGCCGACATGCTCCATGCGCTGGAGGTTGCCCAGAGCACCTTTGTGCTCGATCAGCCCCAGGGGCTCGATACTCCGGTATCCCAGGGCGGCACGAACTTCTCGGGCGGTCAGCGCCAGCGCCTGGCGATCGCCCGCGCACTCATGAAGCATGCCGATCTATATATCTTCGATGACAGTTTTTCGGCCCTGGACTTTAAGACCGATGCCGCCCTGCGCCATGCGCTGCAGGACGAGACGCGCGATGCCGCGGTGCTCATCATCGCGCAACGTATCTCGACTATTTTGCATGCCGATCAGATCGTGGTGCTCAAAGACGGCGAGATCGTGGGCCTAGGCACGCACGACGAGCTCATGGAAACCTGCGAGGTGTACCGCGCTATCGCGGAATCGCAGATGAAGGGAGGTGAGTAGCATGACCGAGGAGCTCAAGAAGCAGGCCATCGCCGAGGATGCCGCGGTTGCAGAGACAGTTGAGGAGACGGGCGCCACACCCGGCCTGGACGAAGCCGCCAAGGCGGCGGAGCGCGAGGCTCGCCGCCAGGCACTCTACGAGGAAAACGAGCGCGCCGAGGACGAGCGCGCCCGCGCCGAGGCGGAACGCATGCGCGACGTTGACGACGAGGACGAGGACGAGACGCCCCGCGACACCTGGGCGACGGTGCGCCGCCTGTGGAGCGAAGCCGCCGGCGACCATTGGCGCTTCTATATCGTGTTCGCGAGCATCGTGTTCTATGTCATCTTTAACACCGCGGCGCCGGCTTACAGCGCCCGCGTGATCGATGAGCTGTGGGGGCACATGAAGCTGGCGTTTGCCAACAACACTACCTTCAGCATTACCTGGGAGAACTGCGGCAGGACCATCTTCATCTACTTTATGATCTGGACTGCCGCCGCCTCGTTCTACGCACTCCAGAGCTTTTTGATGTCGAGCGTTGCCGAGCGCCTCAACTTGCGCCTACGCAACCGCATCGCGCAAAAGCTCAACCGTCTGCCGCTTGCCTACTTTGATGCGCATCGTCCCGGCGAGGTCGTCAGCCGTGCGACCAACGACTTGGACAAGATGTCCGAGAGCATGCAGCGCGGCTTGCTGCAGCTTCTGGTGTCGATCGGTACCGTGGTGGGCGCCGTGAGCGTGATGTTCGTGTTTAGCGTGCCACTTACGCTGGTCTTTTTGTTCTTTACGGCGTTGTCGCTGCTGGTGACCAAGGTGGTCTCGCGCCGCACGCATGACGTAACCGGTGAGCGCCAAGAGTGGGTGTCCAAGATTACGAGTGCGGTCGAGGAAGGCTACTCGGGCCGTCTGGTGATTCGCGCGTTTAACCGCGAGCGCCAAAGTTCTGCCGAGGTGCACCAGGCCTCGGGCGAGCTGGCACGCGTGAGTGCCAAGGCCGACTTTATGATTAACGCCGTCGGCCCCGCGGTGCGCTTTATCGGCCGCCTGGCACAGATCGTGATTGCGATTATGGGCTGCAGTATGCTGGTTGCCGGCCACATGACCGTCGGCGTGTTCCAGGCGTTCTTCCAGTTTATCTACGAGGCGTCCGAACCCATGACGCAGCTGTCGTTTACCTTCAACTCGCTGCAGAGCGCGTTGGCGAGTGCGGAGCGCGTGTTCGACCTGCTCGATGAGCCCGAGATGGAGGCCGATCCGCTGCCGGACGAGGCCGCCAAGCTGCCGGGTCGCGTTGAGGGTCGCGTCTCCTTTGAGCACGTGCGCTTTGGTTATTCGCCCGACAAGCCGCTTATGCACGACGTGTCGTTTACCGCCGAGCCGGGCCAGAAGATTGCCGTGGTGGGAACCACGGGCGCGGGCAAGACGACGCTCATCAACCTGCTCATGCGCTTCTACGAGATTGACGGCGGGCGTATTACGCTCGACGGCGTGGATACGAGCCGCATGGACCGCGGCGAGCTACGGCAGCAGTTTGGCATGGTGCTGCAGGACGCCTGGCTGTTCGATGGCACGATTGCCGAAAACATCGCCTACGGCTGTCCCGAGGCGACGCGTGAGGAGATCGTGGCGGCTGCGCGCGCCGCGCAGGTCGACTTCTTTGTGCGCACCATGCCGCAGGGCTACGACACGCGCGTGGCCAACGATGCCGAAAGCATCAGCCAGGGCCAGCGTCAGCTGCTGACCATCGCACGCGTGCTGCTCAACAACCCGGCGATTCTCATCCTGGACGAGGCGACCTCAAGCGTGGACACGCGTACCGAGCTTGCCATCGGCCGTGCCATGGATGCGCTTATGCGCGGGCGCACGAGCTTTGTGATCGCACACCGCCTGTCGACGATTGTGGATGCCGACCTGATCTTGGTCATGGATCACGGCAACATTATCGAGCAGGGCACGCATAAGGAGCTGCTGGCTGCCGAGGGTGCCTACGCCGACCTCTACTTGAGCCAGTTCGCATAATGTGACAAAGGGACAGTCCCTTTGTCACATCAAAAGGAATGGCGCGCCGGGGATTGAACTGCCTCCCATTTCTTGGACATGAGAAATGGGAGGCTTTTTATGCGTGTCG
>CABUQK010000006.1 GCA_902493615.1 uncultured Collinsella sp. | reverse complement strand
GCGATGCGTGCCTGCTCGGGCGTGGTGACGTCCATGATGACGCCGCCCTTGAGCATCTGCGCGAGCTCGCGATTGAGTTTGACGCGATCGGCCTTGCTGGTCTGTTCTGCCATGGTTGCTCCCTTGGTTGGCATGTGCATTGCTTGACGGAACATCCTATCGGGGAGCTGGGTATGGCAAAATACTCAGATTTCGAGATAATGACAAGGTCAGACTAATACCAGATTGAATGACTTAATAAGGTCAGGTGATAGGCTCATGCTTGACTACAATTTGGAAAAACGCGGCGGAGCATCGCTCTATGAGTATGTTTACCAGCAAATTCGAGATGATATCGTTGCTGGACGCATTGCGGCGGGGGAGCATCTTCCGTCTAAGCGTGCCTTTGCCAGCCATATGGGAATCAGTGTCATTACCATCGAGAATGCATATAGCCAGTTACTTGCCGAGGGCTATATTTGCTCAAAGCCGCGTCGTGGCTACTACGCTTGTGAGCTTCCGGATGCACCGGTTTTGCCTTTGGCTGAGACAGAGTTTGATCGAGATTCCGCTCCTGCGGGTCTTAACGCACATGATGTTGATGGACGGGTCGAGCAATTCGACGCACTTTCTCCTTCCACTTTGGAGGCGGCGCGGCTTTGGCAAAGCGCACTGCGGGCGACGCTGGCATCCGAAGACGAGCGCGAAATCTTCTCACCCGCACCGGCACAGGGCACCGCTCGGCTACGACGCGCGATTGCTCATCATCTGCGCGGGACAAGGGGTATGAATGTCGACCCCAACAACATTGTTATCGGCGCGGGCGCCCAGCTGCTCGATACCATGTTGGTTCAGTTGCTTGGCGCGGACAAGGTGTATGCCGTTGAGGACCCTGGCTATTTGCGCCTGACGCGCATCTATCAGGCTATGGGCTGCAAAGTTCGGCATATCCCGTTGGATGATGACGGCGTGGACCTGAGCGCTCTGCAGAAAACTGGGACCGATGTCCTTCACCTGATGCCGTCCCATCAGTATCCGACTGGCCTTGTGACGAGCATTGCGCGTCGCTATGCGCTGCTGAGCTGGGCCGCCGAGCGACCGGGTCGGTATCTCATCGAAGATGACTTTGATTGCGAGTTTCGTCTGGCCGGCAAGCCGATTCCCGCGCTTGCTTCGATTGATGCCGCTCAATCGGTCATCTACACCAACACGTTTTCGAAGAGCCTTTCATCGGCGTTGCGTCTAGCGTACATGGTGTTGCCCGATGAGCTGATGGAGCGGTTTAGGTGCAACCTTGGTTTCTACGCCTCGTCGGTGAGTTCTGTCGACCAGGTCGCTTTGGCTCGTTTGCTGGAATCGGGTGATTACGAGCGACATGTGAACCGCGTGCGCGTCCGTGCTCGCGAGGCGCGTGATGGCCTAGCGGCGCTTGTACGGAAAGCGTTTCCGGCAGGGGAGGTCTCGATCGAGCATACAGACGCGGGCCTTTGCTGCACCGTGGTTGCGCAGCGCGGAGCGGATGGAAGCTCTTTTGTGCCGGCCCTCAGGCGCTCGAGTATTCCGTTTATTGATATCAGTGACTGTTATTGGTGTGCCGATGGCGCGTCTGTCCCTGAAAACCCGACTCGAATCCTTGTACAGTATGACGATTTGAGCCCAAACGTGCTAAATACCTTGGAATTGCAGCTAATGGGGGCACTCTGCAACCTAAGTGAGTAGACTTTTGGAACTTTGGCGATCAGGCAGTTTTGTAACAAGCTATCTACCTGCGGTTTTGAAAAGCAGGATGACCGGCCTGCTCGGGATGTTCAAAAAAGTCTACTCACTTGCCGCGCAAAGCTTCTGCATGAGAAAAAATGGGGTTTTCAACAGGGCTTCGTCCAGCTCTCGGCAAGCTTTTGGCCAGTTGGGGAGGGCTGTTGAAAACTTGGCAGTACGTTCGGCGCCATTTTTTGGTGCGTTCGCGCCAATGCGTGACTGACTGGGTTGAAATTCGTGTTTTCCTGTGCCTATGAAGGATCTACTTTGTGACATATCGGCTTTTAGGTACTGGCGTTTGCCTCCTCAAGTCCGCGCTTTGTGTCCGCCGCTTCCACGGCCGGAAGAAGACCGGCAGCGATATGACCTTGCCCGTAACCCGACGGCTGCGGTTGTGCTCGGCTTTCCGTTGTATACATTGGTCCGGACGAGAAACAAACGGACTTGTCCTGCCAGCATTAGGCAGCGGCTGTTTCTTGGTGAGCTCCCCAGGGAATCCGTGCTGGAAACGGAACATGGGTTTTTGGTTACGTCTCCTCTACTGACGACATTCATCATGTCGCGGCATCTGACGGATCTTCAGCTTCTTTTGGTATTGGCGGAGATGTGTGGCTTGTTTGCGGTGTGTGCCCTGCCGGCGGCACTTGAGGCGGAGCTTTCGCGTGCAATTGATTCGGGCGCGATTTCGACAACGTTCGGTTGGGTGCGCTGCCCGTCCGAGGACGGCACCGCCTCAAATTTATGGCGTCGAGACGCTTTGGTTTTGGGCGGAGACCTTGACCGTTTTTGTTCAGATGTTTGCGGGATGCGTTACGGCAATAGATTTATGGCGGTATCGCAACTCGTTCCATTGGGTGCCGCGTCGCCTTTTGAGGTCGAGGCGTATTTGTTGCTTGGACTGCCGCGAGCCCTGGGAGGCGAAGGGTTTTGCGGCATAGAGCTCAATGTCGAAGTGACGTTAAGCACAAGTGCTCGAGCGATTGCGGGAAAGTCCCGTGTATATATCGACCTACTTCTTTCTTCGCCGGACGGTAGGCGACAGGTGGCCATTGAATGTCAGGGAAAGGCCTCGCACGGACGCGCAGGGGATGGCTTGCGTGACGCTGACCGCATGACGGCCCTTCAGGCCATGGGCTACGATGTGCTTCTCCTTACACACAGACAGATATCGGATGAGGATAGATTCCGCGCGATCGTTAAGGCCGTATGCAGGATGCTCGATGCTGAATATCGTGATAAAAGCTCGGATGAGCAAAGGGCTGAGGCATTACTCCGGTCTGAACTATTCATTGACTGGACAAAATTGGGAGTAATCGACGGAAAGATGCCCGCTAGACACAAAATGGCTCGATCGTGGACGGCTGCGGTTCTAAGTGAGTAGACTTTTGGCACTTTGGCGACCAAGCCGTTTTGCAACAAGCCATTTACCTGCGGCTTTATAAAGCAATATGGATGGCGTGCTCGGCAAGTTCCAAAAAGTCTACTCACTTAGTTTTTGACGAGAAGCCGATGCCGAAGGCGGTCCTATTTCAGGGCGTTAACAAGTTCGTGAGGCACGAAAAAGGCCCGAACCAATACGGTCCGGGCCTCGTCGAGCTTGAGGTTATGTCTCAGGCGGTTGGCTTAGCCAAAGTAGCGCTTGAGCAGGCCGGCGAAAGCCTTGCCGTGGCGGGCCTCGTCGCGAGCCATCTCGTGCACGGTGTCGTGGATGGCATCGAGGCCGGCGGCCTTGGCACGCTTGGCAAGATCGGTCTTGCCGGCGGTGGCGCCGTTCTCGGCCTCAACGCGCATCTCGAGGTTCTTCTTGGTGGAGTCGGTCACGACCTCGCCCAGCAGCTCGGCGAACTTGGCGGCATGCTCGGCCTCCTCGTGGGCAGCCTTTTCCCAGTACAGGCCGATCTCGGGATAGCCCTCGCGATGGGCGACGCGAGCCATGGCCAGGTACATACCGACCTCGGAGCACTCGCCCTCAAAGTTGGCGCGCAGGTCGGCAACGATGTCCTCAGAGACACCCTCCATCTTGGCGACGCCCACGACGTGCTCGGCGGCCCACTCGAGCTGGCCCTCCTCCTGCTTCAGGAAACGAGAACCGGGAACGCCGCACTGGGGGCACTTAAAATCCTCGGGCAGCTGGTCGCCGTCGAACTCTTCCACATAACCGCAAACGGGGCAAACAAACTTCATGATTCGATCCTTTCGATCGATGGCGATTGCGCGCTCGTCCGGTCCCGTAAGGGCCCTCTCCGGACGTGCGTCTTGACGAGTTCTATTATCCATAAATGCAACCAAATGTGAAGCCTATTAGGAATGATTTTTAATAAAACAATTTTGAGATATGAAGATGTTGATTGATTAACGATTGGCAGGCCGTCTTTGACCGCCGCTGAGTACAATCGGTCGAGCAAATGTTGACCAATCAACAAATGAGGGAGTTTCCTTTATGCATCTAGCCCGCCGCGCCTGGTGCCGAATGTATCAAACGGTTTTTCGCATCGCATTGCCGGTGCTGCCCTATACCGAGCCGCGCATTTTAGAGCATGCCGAGGATGTGCCCGCGGTGCTTCAAAAGCGCTCGATCCAGAAGGTCCTTATCGTGACGGATCCTGGTATTGCCCGTCTGGGGCTCACGGCACCGCTCGAGACAGCGCTCGCGTCCAAGGGAATTGGCGCTGTGGTCTATGCCGAAACGCGTGCGAACCCCACGGTCTCAAACGTGGAGGAAGCGGCGTCCCTGTACCGAGAGAGCGCCTGCCGGGCCATTATCGGCTTTGGCGGAGGATCAGCCATGGACTGCGCCAAGGGCGTGGGCGCACGCATTGCGCAGCCAAACAAGCCCATCAACAAGATGCGCGGCCTGCTGCGGATTCATCGTCGCCTGCCGCTGCTTATCGCCGTTCCCACCACGGCAGGTACGGGAAGCGAGGTCACGCTTGCGGCGGTAATTACCGATGACGAGACACACTACAAATATCCCATTAACGACTTTGTGCTTATCCCGCGCTTTGCGGTGCACGACCCCGAGTTTACACGCGGCCTGCCCGCCTCCATTACGGGGCAGACGGGCATGGACGCCCTGACGCATGCCGTCGAGGCCTTTATCGGGCGAAGCACCACGCCCTACACGCGTAAGATGGCGCGTCAGGCGGTCCAGCTCATCAGCGACAATTTGCTCGAGGCCTATGAGCATGGCGACGACATGCGTGCGCGCCGCAATATGCTTTCGGCGGCGTATAAGGCGGGCGTTGCGTTTACGCGCTCCTACGTTGGATACGTTCATGCCATCGCACACAGCCTGGGCGGACGATACGGGATTCCGCACGGCCTGGCCAACGCCATCATCCTGCCGCATATGCTTCGCGCTTATGGTGACGCCGCCGCCCCCAAGCTTGCCGATCTTGCTCGCATGGCGGGCATTGCGCCGGCTACCGCGCGGGACAGTCTTGCGGCAGAAGCCTTTATCGATTGGGTCGATCGAATGAACGCCACCTTGGACATTCCCAAATATGTCTCGGGCATTCGCCGCTCCGACATTCCGCAGATGGCGGCGAATGCCGATGCCGAGGCCAATCCCCTGTACCCCGTTCCGCTTTTAATGGACCGCTTGGAGCTCGAGCATATGTATGAAGTCGTTGCAGGTGGTATGTTTGAGGGCGAGAACTAGGAGGGCACATGAACACCGAGGAAATTGCGCGCATCGTCGGCGATCAGCGCGCCTACTTTAAGACGCACGCCACGTTTGATGTCGATGCTCGACGTCGCGCGCTCGTGAGTTTACGCGATGCGGTGCTGGCCCACGAGGCTGATATCGCCCATGCGCTCAAGACCGATTTGGGGAAGTCGCATGACGAGGCTTATATGTGCGAGATCGGCACGTCGCTTTCCGAGATTCGACATCAGATCGCTCACGTGGCTCGGTGGAGTCGTCCGCGCCTGCGTCCGTGCGATCTCGCTAACGCCGTGAGCGTGTGCAAAACACAAGCCGTGCCCTATGGCGTCACGCTCATCATGGCTCCGTGGAACTACCCGTTTTTGCTAACACTCGAGCCGCTCGCCGGCGCCCTTGCCGCGGGCAATACCGTGGTCATCAAGCCGAGTGCCTATGCTCCGGCATCGAGCGCGGTGCTCAAGCAAATCTGTGAAGAGGCATTTGATCCGCGCCTGGTGACGGTTGTCGAGGGCGGGCGCGCCGAGAACGAAGCGCTGCTCGATGAGTGCTGGGACAAGATCTTCTTTACCGGTAGCGTTCCGGTCGGCAAACTCGTCATGGAGCGCGCAAGTAAAAACCTTACGCCCGTGACGCTTGAGCTGGGCGGAAAGAGCCCCTGCATCGTGGATGCGACGGCAAACTTGAAGGTCGCGGCACGGCGTATCGCCTTTGGTAAATGGCTCAACGTGGGCCAGACCTGTGTAGCGCCCGACTATCTGCTGGTCGACGTGCGCGTGCACGATGAGCTGTTGGGCCTCATCAAGGAGGAGGTCAGCCGTATGTTTGGCGAGCATCCGCTCGATAACGAGGACTACGGGCATATCGTCAATGCTAAGCATTTTGCGCGCGTGCGCGGGCTGATCGATCCCGATAAGGTCGTGCTGGGAGGCACGGCGCGCGAGTCGTCGCTCAAGATTGAGCCGACGATCCTAGACGGCGTGGCGCCTGGGGACGCCGTGATGCGGGAGGAGATCTTCGGTCCCATCTTGCCGGTGTTGACGTTTGAGAGCCTAGACGAGGCCGAAGCGTTTATTACGGATCGTCCGACGCCGCTGGCCCTGTATATCTTTAGCCAGGACCGTTCGGTTCAGCAACGCTTTGTGCGCTACGTGCCCTTTGGCGGCGGCTGCGTCAACGACACCATCATGCACTTGGCTACGAGCCATATGGGCTTTGGCGGCATGGGCGCGAGCGGTATGGGGCAGTACCATGGCCGCGAGAGCTTCGATACGTTTAGCCACAAGAAGAGCATCGTGAACAAGGCAACCTGGCTGGACGTGCCGTTTCGGTATGCGCCCTACGCAAGCTGGAAGCACAAATTCGTGCGCATGTTTGTGCATTAGAATCAGATGGCGTAGCGACAAACGGTCGAAAGGCGCAGGCAGGATGAATTTGTGTCCGCACGAGTTCGTAGACTTCTCAATAAGGTTAAGCGCCGGTTTATCCGGCCGTTAGAGGAGTTGCCATGTACGAGCCTTCACGTGTTCTTCTGTCGTTTCATATCGCAGGATTTCAATATGCCGACGGTGCTTTGGTCCCAGGCGATCTTAAAGCGGGCGATAAACTGACGCTGCGTGCCGAGCGCGATAATCCCCATGACCCTGAGGCGGTTGCGATCTATTACGGCAACACTAAGCTTGGCTATGTTCCGGGAAACGAGGTCGGCCCGCTGTCCTTGATGATGTATTACGGCCACGAGGACGTGTTTGAGGCCCGCGTGCAACAGGTTGCCCCCGAACGCAGCCCGTGGCACCAGGTGCGTGTTGGGCTCTATGTGGTGGATGCTCGCTAATCGGTATGGGAGACTGCCATGTTTGATGACGATGACCTGTTCGATCTGACAGACGATCCGTTTGAGTGGGATACGCTACTCGATGACGATGAGCTGGAGCAGGATCGCAAAAAGCAAAAGGATAAGAACGCCCAGGGCAAAGGTTCGAATAAAAAGGACGAGTGCCGCCGCGGACTGTTCGGCGGGCTCTTTGGCTAACCGCCGCATCGCTGCGTCTGTATACTTAGCACGAGTTAGACGCGTTGCGAAATGAGGACACAGACGATGATGTGGTTTACCGCCGACCTGCACCTGGGCGATACGAATATCTTGCACGACATGGACCGGCCGTTTGGCTCGGTCGAGGAGATGAACCGCAAGGTCATCGATGCCATCAATGAGTACGTGGCTGCGGATGATCGTCTCTACATCCTGGGAGACTTTACCTATCGTTTGCCCCTAGCGGATGCCGTGCACCTGCGCGAGCGCATCGAATGCCAGAACGTGACGCTCATCCGTGGTAACCATGACGTCGATTGGGAAGATTCCGACGTACCGCAGATTTGGGAAGACGTGCGCGATTACCTGGAGATTGCCCCCGGCTATGCCAAGGGACATCGCCTGGTTATGAGCCACTACCCCATGCTCAGCTGGAATGGTAAGGCACGTGGTGCCATCATGCTGCACGGGCACATCCACAGCAGGGGAGACCGCACCAACGCACGCAACCGCGATCGCGCGCGCCCTATCTTTCGCTACGATGTCGGTCTCGATGCCAACGAGTACAGGCCCGTAAGCCGAGACCAGATCTTGAGCTTCTTTGGGCTATAGGGCGCCCAAACCACCACAAAGGTGCCTGTCCCCTTTGTGGCGGTTCTAGCGCCGTTGCCATTATGGCGGCGGCGCCTTTTTTGTCCGTGCGGCGCGGTAGAGTGTAGGCGGTTGAAATTTGCGTCCATCGAGGAGCTGCTATGAATGAGATCAAGTGCCCGCATTGTGGCGAAGTGTTTAAGGTCGATGCGTCTGGCTATGCGGATATCGTCAAGCAAGTACGCGATGCCGAGTTTTCGCGCGATCTGGATGAGCGTGTGAAGGCAGTCCAGCGCGAGGGCGAGCAGGCGCTGGAACTTGAGCGCTCGCGTTCGACGGCTGCCTTGCAAAAGGCAGAGTCTCAGCGCAATGCTCAGCTTGTCGAGCAGAAGAATGCTGCAGCTCAGCAGCTGGCACAAGAGGTTGCCAAGCGCGATGCCGAGCTTGCCGAGCTGCGCGCCAAGCTCGAGGGCGCTGCCACGGAGCGCGAGAGTGCAAGCCAGCGCGCGGCGGTTGAGGCCCGTGCGGATGCGCAGAAGGAAAACGCAGAGCTCCAGCGTGAGATTGACAACCTGCGCGCGCAGCTGGGACGCAAGGATGACGAAGCCAAACTTGCCGAGGCGGCGGCGCGCAATGCTGCTCAAAACGATCTGTCCGCCCGCGACGCTCAGATTGCCGAGCTGCAGGCCAGGCTTGCCGCGGCGGACAAGGCCCAGGAGATGGCGCTTGCCGCTGCTGCGGCCGAGTCACAGCGTGAGCTTGATGCCGCTCGCGGCGAGGCCGAGCGCGCGCTTGCTGACTACCGCGCGAAGGTACAAGAGAAGTTTTCCGCCGCAAGGGCTCAGTCTGAGCAGGAGGCCGAGGGCCTGCGCGCGCAGCTGCGCGAACAGGAGCTGACGGCCAAAATGAACCTATCGGAGGCGGTCGCCGCGGCGGAGCGTGAGCGTGATGAGGCGCGTGCCAAGCTGACGAGTGAGCTGGCGGTGCGCGATTCGCGTGAGGAACAGGCCAAGGCAGCCCACGAGCTTGAGCTCGCGCAGGCCAAGCGCGTGAGCGACGAGTTGATCCGCTACAAGGACGAAGAGATTGAGCGCCTTAAGGAAATGAAGATCCGCCTGTCCACCAAGATGGTGGGCGAGTCGCTCGAACAGCACTGCGAGACCGAGTTTAACCGCCTGCGCATGACGGCGTTTCCTAACGCGTACTTTGAGAAAGATAACGATGCGTCCGAGGGCACCAAGGGGGACTTTATCTTCCGTGAGTGCGACGCGAGCGGCAACGAGGTCATTTCGATTATGTTCGAGATGAAAAACGAGAACGACGAGACTGCGACCAAGCACAAGAACGAGGACTTCTTTAAGAAGCTCGACCACGATCGTCGCCAGAAGGGCTGTGAGTATGCAGTGCTCTGCACGCTGCTCGAGCCCGAGAGCGAGCTTTACAATGCCGGCATCGTGGACGTGAGCTATCGCTACGAGAAGATGTACGTGATCCGCCCGCAGTTCTTTATTCCCATGATTACGCTTCTTCGCAACGCTGCCATGGGTTCGCTGCGCTATAAGCAGGAGCTGGCGGAGTACAAACAGCAGAATATCGACGTCACAAACTTCGAAGCCAAGATGGAAAAGTTCAAGAATGATTTCGGTCGCAACTACGAGATCGCGAGCCGCAAGTTCCAAACGGCAATCGATGAGATCGACAAGACGATTAGCCATCTGCAGAAAACCAAGGAGGCGTTGCTGTCTTCCGAGAACAACCTGCGCCTGGCCAACAAGAAGGCCGACGATCTTACCATTCGCAAGCTCACGTGGGGCAACAAGACCATGAAGGCGGCGTTTGACGAGGCGCGCGGGGCTGCGACAGAGACAAACGATGAGCCAGCCGAGGCGGATTCGTATGAGGTCGAGGATGCCGAGTAAGGCATAGCGTATAGTGCAAAAGCGGGGCCGCTGGCGATATTGCCAACGGCCCCGCTTCGTTTCGTTCCATTGTGCCCGGCTAGTTCCCGAGCAGGTCCTCGATAAAGCCGACGCGGTAGTTTTTGAAGATGACCTCGCCGCCGTCTTGCGTGGCGTCCAGATCGACATCGCCCACGATGCCAAAATCGTGGTCGCCATCTTCGTCGGCAAAGATCTGGTGCACGTGCCACACGTGATCGGTCTTCTCGTCGGATTCATCGATGGAAAACATCGCGGCGCTGCGGGCATCTCCGTCGGTGAGGATTTCCTCGTGCTGCTCGTGATAGGCGTCGAGTGCTTTTTGCCAGCGGATCTCGCTCATGCCCCAGTCCTCGTCGAGCTCGCCCAGATCGTGCACGTGTCCGCGGGCTGCAAGGGTTACGCGGCGGAAGAGCGCGTTGCGCACCAACAGCGTGCAGCCGCGGCGGTCCGCCACGACCTCGTCGATGCCCTGCGGCGGCGCGGCGTCGAGTGCAGCGGGGTTGCCGGCGTTTTCCCACTCGTCCACCAGGCTCGAGTCCACCGAGCGCACCACAAAGCCTAGCCATGAGATAATGTCGCGCAGGCGCTCGTCGCGCTTCTCGATGGGCACGGTGCGGTCGAGCGAACGGTAGGCCTCTGCCAGGTAGCGCAGTAAAATACCCTCGGAGCGGGCGATGCCGAGCTTTTGAATGTAGCCCTTAAAATCGCTTGCGCTTTCCAGCATATCGCGCAGGACGCTCTTGGGAGAGAGCTGATAGTCGTTTGCCCAGGGTACTTCCTGGCAGTACTTGTCAAAAGCGGCGTCGAGCAAATCCTCGAGCGGCTTTTCGTACGTGACGTCTTGAATGCGCTCCAGACGCTCCTCATACTCGATGCCGTCGGCCTTCATCTCGACCATAGCGCGATCGCGTGCGGCGCGCTCCTGCGCACGCAGCACTTGCTTGGGATTTTCGAGCGTTGCCTCGACCATTGAGATCAGGTCCATGGTATAGGTCTCGCTCTCGGGATCGAGCAGCTCCAATGCGGCAAGCAAGAACGGCGAGAGCGGCTGATCGAGCGCGAAGTCCTCGGGCAGATCGACTGTCAGCGCATAGTCGATGTCTGGTGCGGCGTCAGCCGGGGCGTCGGGTGCGGGCGGCACCTCGGTGCGAACGACGATGCCGGAATCGATGAGCGTGGCGAAGATTTCGTCGGCGCGAACCTCGAGCTTGGCCTTTTCCTCGGGGGTCTGCAGGCTTGTCTCGATGAGGTCGTGTACGCGGGCTCGGGCATCGCCGCCCTGCTCGACCACGCTAATCACCATGGAGTGCGTGATGCGCAGGCGCGGCTTGAGCGTCTCGGGCTGCGTCTCGATCAGGCGCTCAAAGGTCTGCTTGTTCCAGGTGACAAAGCCCTCGGGGGCCTTTTTCTTTTTAATCTTACGGAGCTTTTTGGGGTCGTCGCCCGCTTTGGCCATAAGCTTGGCATTCTCGATCTCGTGCTCGGGTGCCTCGGCAATCACCATGCCCTCGGTATCAAAGCCCGAGCGGCCGGCGCGACCGGCAATCTGGTGGAACTCGCGGGCGCGCAGACGACGCATCTTGTAGCCATCGAACTTGGTGAGCGCGGTGAGCACCACGGTGTGGATGGGTACGTTGATGCCGACGCCGAGCGTATCGGTGCCGCAGATGACGGGCAGCAGGCCCTGCTGCGCCAGGCGCTCGACCAGCAGGCGATAGCGCGGCAACATGCCAGCATGGTGCACGCCGACGCCGCATCCAAGCAGGCGCTTGAGAATCTTGCCAAAGGCCGTCGAGAAGCTCGTGCCTTTGGCAGCTTCCTTAATGGCCTCGCGTTGCTCCTTACTAGCGATGCCAAAATTGGCGAGCGACTGTGCCGTCGCAAGTGCGGCATCCTGGCTAAAGTGCACGATATAGAGCGGGGCCTCGCCGCGGCGCATGGCGAGCTCGACCGTGCCCTCGAGGGAGGTCGTCACATAGTCGTAGCTCAGCGGAACAGGACGCGGGGCATCGATGACCAAGTCGCAAGCAGCGCCGGTGTGCTCCTCGAGTGAGGCGGCGATGGCAGTGACATCGCCGAGCGTGGCGCTCATGAGCATAAACTGCGTGTGGGGCAGGGTGAGCAGCGGTACCTGCCAGGCCCAGCCGCGGTCGGGGTCGGCAAAGTAGTGGAACTCGTCCATGGCTACGCAGCCCACATCGGCGTCCTCGCCCTCGCGTAGCGCATCGTTGGCGAGGATTTCGGCCGTGCAGCAGATGACGGGTGCCTTGGTGTTGATATGCGTATCGCCGGTGATCATGCCGACGTTATCGCGGCCGAGCACCTGTACCAGATCGAAGAACTTTTCACTGACCAAGGCCTTGATAGGGGCTGTGTAATAGCAACGTTTGCCCTGCGCCATGCCCATAAAGAGCATGCCTAGCGCGACAAGCGACTTGCCCGATCCGGTCGGTGTTCCCAAAATGACATGGTCACCGGCGGCTAGATCCATGAGGGCCTCTTCCTGGTGGTCCCACAGCTCAATACCGCGGTCGCTTGTCCATTCAAAGAAGCGTTCGAAGGCCTGATCGGGCGTGAGCCATGGTTCGGGCTCGCTACCATCCTCGGGCTCCCACCAGGTGGGGGAGAGCGCGCCGAGCGAGCCGAATTCGGCTTCGGTTCCCGTGCCGCCCGAGAACGAGCTGGCGGCGCCGGCGCCAGAAACGGTGCTGGCGGCGGTATCTGTCGTGGTCTGTGCCATGTGCTTTCTTTCTCTTGCGATTGTCCGCCAACTATTATGGCGTAGCGTCGCATCGATGCGTTCGCAGGCAAGAAAATGCAGGAAATGGGCGTTCTGCCCAGCCGTTTGGTGCAGTTGCCAGCTAAGTGAGTAGACTTTTTGCAATATCGCGAGCACATGGCTTTTGCGCAAGAGCTCTACCTGCGGTTTTAGTTTTCGTTATGCGGGTTGTGCTTGGCTATTGCAAAAAAGTCTACTCACTTAGGTTTGAGGGTCGTTCGCTGACGCCTATTTTCACTTGTTTGCCGACGCCGCGACCATCAGAAGCCCCTAGGACTCCTGCGGCAGGCGCTTCTTGCCTTTGCGGGCGCGGTTTCTAAAGTTCTCGACGGCCTCTTCCATGCCCAGAGGTACATAGGTGAGCGCATCGAGGTTTTCGGGCAGGTAGCAGGCAAGGCTTTGCTCCTGCTCGTGGCCCGCCGCGAGCTGTTCATCGCTAGGCCGCGCGTCGGGTGTGGCGCAAATGCCATAGACGACGGCACCCATCTCGCGCGTGCGGCATTCATATTCGGTCTCGGGATGCTCGGGATGGTCGCGGCGGACGTCGTCACTTACCCAAAGCGTGTCGTAGCCTGCCGCGGCAAACTGTCCCAGGGCGTAATCGCGCAACGGCTTGCTGTCGGTGCGCAGCGTGACGGTAGCGCCGGCTGAAAAGAGCGGGCGGTAGAGCATCAGATGGTCGACATGGACGAGTCGTTTTTTGGCGTACTTGGCCTTGGGCTGTGGCGTGGGAAAGTTAATGGTGATGGCATCGAGCTCGCCTGCGGCAAACAGCTGCGGCAGCGATTTGGCGCCTCGGGGCAGGACGAGTGCGTTGGACAGCTCCTGCTCGCAGATTTTCTGCGCGGCATAGGCAATGCAGATGGGCTCTTGGTCCATGCCGATAAAGAGCGTGTTTGGCTCGTGGGCCGCGCGCTCTACAAGGTACGTTCCCTTGCCACAGCCAAGATCCAGGTGAAGGTGCTCGAAGGGCTTGCTGCCTGCGGGCGCACAGGCCTTGCGCCAATCTCCGGCATAGGCCTCGGGGTTCGTCTCAATCGCATCGGCGTAGCGCTCCAGGCGCTCCTCGAGCACAAAGTTCTTAGGCGTGCGAACGTGGACGGCTCCCATGAGGCTCCTTGATCATAAGTTTGGAACGCATAGCTGCACGTTCCGTCAATGGATTGAAAAAAGGGTGGGCATAGTTTGCTCGAAAGATACGGTGCGGCTCGGCGGCGAGTCGTCGGTGCCTACAGACGCTTGAGAATCACATAACGGTTGAGCTCGCCGCTGCGACCGTCGGCATGGAAGCGCTCAAGCTCGCGCACGGGGACCTCGCCGCTCTTGTAGAACGTGCGGACGCCGCGTACCAGGTCGGTGATCTGCTGATCGTCAAAGTGATGGCAATAGCGGTAGGCGTGGCGGTCGTTTTGCCAGCCAATGAGGTGGTCGCCGGCTTCAAACTGCGTGGAATCGTAACCCTCAAACGGCGGGGTGAGTTCGGCGCGGGCTTCGGCTCGAACGGCCTTGCGCGCCATGCGCTCGTCGTTCATAAACTCCCAAAAGCTGATGGCGATGATGCCGCCCGGGCGCGTCTGCCGCACCAGGGCATCGAGCACGCGTACGCGGTACTCGCACGACGGCACGTGGTGCATAAAGCCAAAGCAGACCGAGATGTCGGCGAGCGGGGCGTCGAAAAGCACGTCGGGCGTCTCGGCGGGGTTGAGTTTCATGAGGGCATCGAGCACGTCGAGTTCTTGGAAGTGCAAGTTAGGAATGCGCAGGGCGTGGCCGCGTGCATCGATGGCCAAGTCCTGGCACGAGTCGACGCCATAGAACTCGAAGGGGCAGCTGGCGTCTGCCGAGGGGCTCGTGCCGTCCACGCCTTTGGCAGCCAGCGTGCCGCCGGCGGCAAAGTTCTCGAATCGCATATTGCCGCAGGCGAGATCGAAGACGCGGACGGGATGCTCGATCGTGGCGACGTCGAGCTGTTCGAGCGCGATGTCCATGGTGCGCACCCAGCCGGGCCACGGGGCCTGGCGCGTATCGGAGAAGGAGGCGGAGTGCTCGCGATAGAACGTGTTGTTGAGCTGGATGAGCGATGAGGCGAAATCGCGGTTCACGGCGCGGAACTCCCTCCGTTGGCGGTGCGGAATAAACAGTACGACCATACTACCGTTAACGCTGCAACGGGGACAACCGAGCTGCGGGTCATTGCTTTGTTTGGACACATTTCCGCAGCTCATATGCACCCGCAACCGCCGGTTGTCAAAAATCTCACTAAAATAGGTGGCATGTTTTTGGCGGTGGCGGATACATTTTTAACTGTGCAAGGCGCCTAAGAACAAAAACGGTCCGGCGGCACGGCTGGCAAAAGCATAGGAGGAACCATGAATGTAGAAACTGCGCAGCGGCTCGCCGACCTTCGCCGCAGCAAAGGCTTTAGCCAAGAAGGGTTGGCACGAAAGCTGGGGCTGTCGCGCCAAGCGGTCAGTAAATGGGAGCGTGCAGAGAGCTCGCCCGATACCGAGAACCTGATCTCGCTCGCCAGGCTCTACGGTGTGAGCTTGGACGAGTTGCTCAATCCGAGCGATGAGATCGAGGACGATATCGAGTTTGAGAACGAGGACCGCGCCCGTCAGCGCGAGGCCGAGGCGGCGGAGCGCGCCCGTACCCATGAGGCGGCGGCACGTGCCACCGAGGCGGCAACACAGGCGAGTGATGCCGCCGCCAAGGCGGCGCAAGCGGCAAGCTGGAGTGCGCAGGCCGCCAATGCCGCTACGGCGCAGGCGACGAGTGGCGGCGCAGTTGGCTCGACTCCGGTGAAGGGCCCGTTCCAGTCGTTCCCGTATTGGGCCGTGTGCTGGCTGCTGTTCTTTTTGCTGATGTTCCTGTTTGGTGCCGGCCCCTTTGCCGCACTGATCTTCTTTACGATTCCCATCTATCACTGGGTGGCACGTGCGCTCGATGGTGATTGGGCGCGTGGGGATATTCAGGTTGGTCCGGCGCCGGTGGCGGTCAGGGCCCAGGGGAAGGATACTTCTGCGGAACCTGATACTGACGTGGCTACCGCGACTACCGCTGAGCCGATTGCCAAAGAAGGTGACGAATGATGAAGCTTTCGCATGAATCCAAGCTGCGCCTGGGCGTCGGCATCGGAGCGTTCGTGCTCATCATCGGACTTGTCTTCGGCATTTCGCGGACATTGATTCATTTTGATGGTCCGTGGGATCTCGACGATGTTGTATCCGGCTTGTCTGGTTTGGACGATGCGGTTGACGACGATGATCTCTCGGATAGCGGTAACTATTCCGCTCGGCCTCAGCAGCTTTCGTGTACGACCTTTGATGCCGATGAGTTTCGCTACCTCGATTTCGATATCGATGCGGCTACGGTGGACGTCAAGGTTATTGATGGTAACAAGGCTCGCGTTATCGAGCGGGGACGCGTTGCCAATGGTATGGATGCCTCCAAGGCCGCGACGCAGAACATCGCATCCGTCGAGGACTCGACGCTCAAGGTTTCCCAGTTTGGAAGTGATGACGGTAAGGCAATCGATCGCTCAGTTACGGTCGAGCTGCCGCGCCGTGTTGCCGAACATCTGAAGGGAGTCAACGCGCACGTGGGCTCGGGTGATCTGCAGATTGCCGGTGTCACCTGTGATGGTTTCGACCTTTTCCTGGGTGCGGGAGATGTAGAGTTTGCGGGCAGCGTGACTGATGCGCTCAGTGCTGAGGTCGGTTCGGGCGATGTGACGTTCGAGCTCTACCAGGCCCCCGCGAAGTCGATGGACGTGAGTGTGGGCTCGGGCGATGTGGAGATGATGGTTCCGAACTCGACGGGCTTTAAGGCGAGCCTTACCTTGGGCAGCGGCGACTTCGAGAGCGATTTCCTTCCGCTTGGCTACGACGGCGAGACCATTTTGAATCTTGAATTCGATAACGGCGATAAGTCTGCTACGTATCGTTTTGAGGTCGGTTCGGGCGACATGTCATTTGATTCAGAGTGACGGGCGGTTATCGAAGACTTATATACCATAGCTGCGCTGTTTGATGGAGGCGCCGGAGTCGTGACGGGCTCCGGCGCCTTTGCCTTTACAATGGGGTCATGGAACAGATTATCTTGAACATACTCGAGGCTCTGCGTCGCGGCGAGACCGTGGACGACAAAGCGCTCGTCAAACTGATACATGCCGAGGCGCGCCGTGAGGGTGCCGACAAACGCGATTTGGCCAAGCGCCGTCTGCTGCCGTTCTACCAGCGGGTAAAACGTGAGGAGCCGGCTCGTTGGGCTGGGTGGAATGTCGATGCCGAGCTGGAACGTCGACTGCTGCAGGTGCTGCGTATGAAGCCTCGTCGCACGGCTTCGGGCGTGGCGACCATTACCGTTATCACCAAGCCCTGGCCATGCTCGGGCGATTGCCTGTTTTGTCCCAACGATCTGCGCATGCCCAAAAGCTACCTGCACGCCGAGCCGGCGTGCGCCCGTGCGGAGCAAAACTGCTTCGACCCGTATCTGCAGGTGAGCGCTCGTCTGACCGCGCTTTCGCAGATGGGACATGCGACCGACAAGATAGAGCTCATTGTGCTCGGCGGTACCTGGAGCGACTATCCGCAAGGGTATCAGACGTGGTTTATGTCGGAGCTTTTCCGTGCGCTCAATGACGATGCCGTCGCCGGTGTGGCGGCTAACCCCATGTTGGCGCGTCCGGGCATCAGCCGTGTCGAGGCAGGGCGTCTACTCGATGACGCTCCTGCCGATGCCTTGCCGCCGGTGGTAACAGAGCGCCGTGAGAGCTATCGGGCTGCCGGCATTGCGACAGACGAGGCCGAGCTCGCTGCCGGCGTTGCCGACGAACAGGAGCGCGTGGATGCTGCCGTGGGTGGCTATAACCGCGCGGTGCGTCGTCTGTACGGTCCCGGTACGCCGTGGGGCGAGGTTGCCGAGTGGCAGACCGCCACGATAGAGGAGCTTGAACGTCAGCAGCGCATCAACGAGACGGCGAAGCATCGCGTGGTGGGGCTCGTTATCGAGACGCGCCCCGATGCCGTGACGCCACAGGCCCTCACGCTCATCCGCCGCCTGGGCTGCACCAAGATTCAGATGGGCATCCAGAGCCTCGACCAGCACCTGCTCGATATCAACGAGCGTCGCATTTCGGTGGCGCAGATCGAGCGGGCGTTTTCGCTTGCGCGCCTGTTTGGCTTTAAGATCCACGCGCATTTTATGCTTAACTTGCTGGGTGCCACGCCGGAGGGAGACAAGCGCGACTACGAGCGCTTTATGACCGAGGGGGCCTTTATGCCCGACGAGGTCAAGGTCTACCCGTGCGCGCTCATCGAGGGATCGCGTCTGGTGGGTTGCTACGAGCGTGACGAGTGGCGTCCCTATACCGAGGAGGAACTGCTCGATGTTTTGGCCGACGACATCGTGGTGACGCCGGCGTTCTGCCGCATCAGTCGCATGATCCGCGACTTTAGTTCCGACGACATTATGGTGGGCAACAAGAAACCCAACCTGCGTCAGCTCGTTGAGAACCGTCTGGCTGCTCGGGGTGACGGTGCGACGGTGCGCGAGATTCGCTATCGCGAGATCAGTACGGCGGGTGCCGACTTGGATGAGCTATCTCTTGATGAGGAAGTGGCGTACGAGACGCCAGTGACTTACGAGCGCTTTTTGCAGTGGGTGACGCCGCGGGGCAAGATTGCGGGCTTTTTGCGCCTGTCGCTGCCTGATCGTGCCTTTGTTGCCGCGCATGCGGACGAGTTGCCGACGACGCCGGACGAGGCGATGATTCGCGAGGTGCACGTGTATGGCATGGCGGCACGCGTGGGCGACCAGGGCCAGGCGGCGCAGCATCACGGGTTGGGGCGTTTGCTCGTTGAGCGTGCGTGCGAGATTGCCCGGGATGCCGGTTATGCGCGCATCGACGTGATTGGCGCGATCGGTACGCGCGAGTACTATCGCCATTTGGGTTTTTACGACCACGGACTCTATCTGCAAAAGGAGCTCTAGATGAACAAGCCGAGTGTTTCTGCCGGTGTCGTTGCCGGCGTTGCTCTGGGAGCCGCGGCGCTTGGTGCGGCCGCTGTCGCTGTTCGTGCTGCCTGTCTGCAGGTTGCGCGAACCCGCAATGGGTTGGCGCGTGTGAAGCGCGTGCACGACGAGGGCGGCGACGAAGTCCGCGTATTGGTGCAAGGCGGCGTCTACCAAAGCGCGAGTTACGTTGGCGAGCGTTGGGCTGAGCCCGTCTTTGCGTACTATCGTGCGTTTGACGACGTGTTTGAGGCCGAGCATGCGATGCGCGACGCTTACGGTCACGGTATCGACCGCATGCTTATGCTGGGCGGCGGCGGGTTTGCCTACCCTAAGTTCGCGCTGATGTCGCACGAGGACTTGCGCATGGACGTCATCGAGTATGACGGAGAGATTACGCGCCTGGCACGCCGTTGGTTCTACCTGGACGAGCTGGAGCGCACGGCGGGCGATCGCCTGCGGGTGATTACCGCCGAGGCTCGCTCGTATCTGGGTGTGACGAGCGTGGGCCATCGTCGCTACGATGTGGTGGTGAGCGATTGCTTTGGCGGCGCCGAGCCCGTACGCGAGCTGGCGACGGTTGAGGCGTTGCGTTTGGTGCGGGGCACCCTAAATGTCGGTGGCGTCTACGTGGCCAATATCGTGAGCGCAAGCGAGGGGAGCGATGTGACGTTCCTGCGCGATTGCGCTGCCACGGCGCTCGAGGTGTTCGGCCATGCTTGGGTAGTGCCTTGCGGCGATGCGGAGTTCGGCGGCGAGGAAAACTACCTGCTCATCGCCAGCGACGGCGACTATGCCTTTGCCGAAGCCGTGCCCTTCGACGCCGACTTCCTCGGCACCGTCCTTCACGACAAATAAGTTTCCCCGTCCCAAAAAGACTGGTCTTAGGCGTGGTCGCGCCAGCCGAGAACGCGCTGCTTCATGCCCTCGATGTCGAGCACGCCTTCGGCAAAGCCCTTGCGCACGAGCTCTTCGGGAACGAACTCATCGTAACGATCAAAGTAAGGCACCTCGCCGGGATAGACGAGCTCAATGGGGTCGAAGTCCTTCTCGGCCTCGGCGGCGAGCACCTCAAAGAACGTCTCCTCGTCGGCCTTCATCTTGAACTGCATAAAGTACGGACGTGACGGGTCGAGTCCGCGAAGGCCCAGCTCCGCGGCACACTTAATCTTGAGCATGCGCTCGAGTGCCAAAAAGGCGTAGCTGCCCAGCCAGGGGAAGAGCACCCAGGTGTCGCCACCCAGGTTGATGAGTGGCTTGGTCCCCGCGCCCGAAATCTCGGCCGTATGGCGAGCCCGTGCAAGACGTGCCCGTGCGTTGCCCATGAGATACGGATATGCCGCATGCTCGTTGAGCGCCTTGCGCATGCGTTCGAGTACGTGTGTATTGATGTCACCGGGGCAGTCGCCAAAGTAGGCCGGCACCCGGCCTTTGACCTGCGTGGCAAAGACGGTATGACGCTTCCAGTCCACTTCCTCGACGATCCAGCAATGGCCCGCGATGGCGATGCGCTCGCCAGGTGGTGGCGGGTTGACAATCGTGCCCAGTTCGGCCGATTCGCTACGAACGGTAAACTCCTCGTTTTCCTGGAACACGGCGTAGAACTTAAAGTTGTTGATGATGCGCTCACCCGCGAGGCCCACGATGAGCCCGCCGCTCTCGGTGACCTGGATGTGGTCGATCTTGATGAGGTGGCGCAGCAGTACGCGATAGTCATCGGCCGAGACGCGGTGGAAATAGCTCAGCGTGAGCACGCGCTGGGCAAGCTCTGCCGGCGTGAGTTCGCCGGTGCTGGCAAGCGTCGACATAGTCTGGTGGTAGAGCAGGCTGTAGGGGAGTCGATCGAGCTCGGGCGGCTCGACCCACTTTTCCTCGCGATAGAGTTGTACGAGCGCGATGCCCTGCAGGAGCTTCCACGGAATGGTCTCGGGCATCATCGTGCGCGGCTCGGGTTCTTCCTCGCGCATGACAAACCACATCTCGGGCGGAAGGTCGCGACGGCCTGTGCGCCCCATGCGCTGCAAAAAGGAGCTGACGGTAAACGGCGCGTCAATCTGGAAGGCGCGCTCCAGGCGGCCGATATCGATACCGAGCTCCAGCGTAGAGGTGGTGACGGTTGTCTGCGCCTGCTCCTCGTCGCGCATGAGCTCCTCGGCCGTCTCGCGCAGCGATGCCGAAAGGTTGCCGTGATGGATCAGAAAGCGGTCGGGCTCGTGTCGACTTTCGCAGTAGCTGCGCAGCATGGAGCACACAGCCTCTGCCTCCTCGCGCGAGTTGGCAAAGACCAGGCACTTGCGGCCGCGCGTATGCTCAAAGATATACCCCATGCCAGGGTCGGCGTTGTCGGGCGCCGTGTCGGTGGGGTTGAGGAGCGTCTGCTCGGTGGCCCGGGGGATGTCGACTTCGCCCTCGGGAGCCGAGGAAGTGCGACGGTCTTTGGGAGCGGCCTTGCCCCGTGCCCGTTCACGACGTTGACGGCGCTCCTCTTGTGTGAGCTGTCCGCTGTGACGCATGTCTTGGGCGCCGGCGGACAGTGCCGCGGGTGCCGCTGCCTCAATGCGCTCGCATGCAAGCACTTCGGCCTCTTGAGGACCCATGTTCTCGAATCCTCGCTGCTGTGCCTGGGGACCCGAGTTGTAGAAGTGCTCCATGGAGATACGCCACACGCGACGCGGTTCCTCAAAACGGGGGATAACGCAGTCGCGTCCCGTTCCCTGTGAGAGAAAGGCACCCGTGCGCTCGGGGTCGCCGATGGTGGCCGAAAGGCCAATGCGGCGGGGCTGCACGCCTGCCATGCGCGAGAGTCGCTCGATAAGGCAGAGCGTCTGCCCGCCACGGTCGCCGCGCATGAGCGAATGGACCTCGTCGATGACCACATAGCGCAGGTCGCAAAACATGCGCGGGATCGCCATGTGCTTATGGATTAAGAGCGCTTCGAGTGACTCGGGCGTAATCTGCAAGATGCCGCTCGGTTTTTTGATGAGCTTAGCCTTGTGCGACTGCGAGACATCGCCATGCCAGTGCCAGACAGGGATATTGGCTTCTTCGCACAGGTCGTTGAGGCGGACGAATTGGTCATTGATGAGCGCCTTGAGGGGGCCAATGTAGAGGGCGCCCACGCTTGCGGGCGGGTTCTCCCAAAACTCGGTCAGGATGGGAAAAAAGGCTGCCTCGGTTTTGCCGGAAGCCGTGGATGCCGTCAGGAGCACATTGTCCTGCGTGTTAAAGATGGCATCTGCCGCCGCAACCTGGATAGAGCGCAAGCTCTTCCAATCGTGGGAGTAGATGAAGTCTTGGATAAACGGGGCGTAGCGGTCAAAGGCGTTCACGGGGCCTCCTCTCAAAAACGAATCTCTCAACGCGGCTGGCAACGGCTTGCTGCATTACTGCCTCAACGTTTGCCCAGATAGAACCTACCAAAATAAACCTGTCCCTTTTTGGCAGGCTAGATGGTGAATTCGGCGAAGTTACGGTCGCCGTCTGCGGTGCCGGTGTCGCCTGTTGCGGCTGCCGGCACCAGCGCGTCGCCACCAACGCTTTGCAGCAGCTCCGCCACATTTGCATCGGGGTTCTGACACAGGATATCGAGCAGTTCGATAAAGTCACGAATGACTTCACGCGGCGTCAGATGCGTGTCGGCTCCCACACGACCGAACTCGATCTTGAGGAAGTCCACCAAGTCGTTCTCGGTAAGCGTGGGCGTCCAGCCAAAGTAGCCGGCGTGAATTTGCATGAGTTTTTCGATCAGCACCAGCAACTCCTCATAGGTGAGTGGCTGCAGGCGGATGATGGGCGCGAGCATGTCCTTAAGGTCCTCGCGCGCAAAGCGGCCCTGAGCGAGTCGGCTGCGCAGGGCCTCGTAGGAGAACACGCCTCGGCGGCGGTCTTCGATAGAGGTTGGAGTGCCGCCCATGATCATGCCCAGGTACTGCGCCTTGCCCTGGAGCGTGTCGTTGTACATAGTCAGGATCTTCTCGTAGTTGTATTGGCGCGTGATCGCGTTGGGAATCTTGTACAGATTCACGAGTTCGTCGATGAGCACCAGCATGCCCTTGTATCCGCTGCAGACCAAAAAGCGTGCAATGAGCTTAACGTAGTCGTACCAGTCGTCATCGCTGATGATGGTCGAGGAGCCCAGCTCGGCGCGAGCCTCGCTCTTGGTACGGTATTCGCCGCGGATCCATTTGGTCACGCGGCTCATGGCTTCCTCGTCGCCCTCGGATACGGCCGTGCGATAGCGGCGAAGCATGCGGGTGAAGTCGAAGCCGTGGACCATCTCCTCGAGCGGGGCCAGTTGGGCATTGACGACCGACTCGTCGACGTCGGCACACGAGGCAACCCAGCGATCCAGAATTAGGTTGAGCGCACCGCCCTCGGGGCGCGTCTTGGTCGATATATTGCGTATGAGCTCGCGGTAGGTGGCAAGGCCCTGCCCCTGCCCGCCCTGCAGACGGCGCTCGGGGGATAAGTCTGCATCGGCGACGACGAATCCCTCGCCCATGGCATGCGTTCGGATGGTTTGGAGCAAAAAGCTCTTGCCGGCGCCGTAGCGACCGACCAGAAAGCGGAAGCTTGCGCCGCCGTCGGCGATGAGACTCAAATCGGTGAGCAGGGCGCGAATCTCGACCTCGCGTCCCACGGTGATATAGGGAAGGCCGATGCGCGGGACCACGCCGCCCTTGAGCGAGTTGAGAATGACGGCGGCGACGCGCTTGGGCACGCGGGGTGCTGCGGATGCGGTATCACTCATAGTCTAGGTATCCTCTCACGTCTGCTTCGTAGTCCTCGATAATTTGCGGTCCTGCCGCGCCAAATTCAATTACGGTGTCACCCACCAGGTCAAAGAGCGCCTCGTTGATGCTATCGACGAGCATGTCCTCGCTCTGTCCCGAGTGCGCCACTGCCGATGTCGCTTGCGCTGCGTTCTGCTCGAGCAGTGCGCGCAGATACGCGGTTGCGGCGGGCGCGAGTTCGCTCGCGGCGTCAGTGGGCGCAGCCGCTGCGAGCGGGGGCGTCGGCGCGAGAAGCGGTGCCACGACACCAAACTGTTCGGTGGATATGGTTGGCTCGTCGGTCTCGTCCTGCCGAATGGGTGCCGCGACCGCCTCGACAATCGCGTCGGCTACGGGCTCGGCTTCCGGTTGCCCTGAGTCCGCTGCCTCGGCTTCCACAGGTGTGCCGTCCTCGCGCTCTTCATCGATCAAAAGCGCTTCGCGCGTTTGCGCAGCGGCGCTCCGAATGTGCCCCAGCTGACTCAGATCGATATCGATCTTGACGGGTTGGTGTGCGGCGTCCCACGAAAGCCATGCCACAATCTCGTCATCGATAATCTTGGCCAGATATTTGGGGACCTTTTCTTCCTTAAGGGGATGGGCGGGGTCCAGCGCCAGGCGCAGGCGTTGGTCGCAGGCGCGCATCATTTCACCGAGCTTGCTGCTCTTTTGCCTACTACCGTGGATACGCATGCATTCCCAAAAGCCGTTTTGGCAACGGTAGATATGGATGGGATCCAAGCGGTATTCGCAGTCCTCGTGGCGCTCGGGCGCAAAGAATACGGCCGAGGCAAACATGGTGTAGGGCATGGCCGTCTCCTCCCCAAATAAGCTCGCCACGATGCCGGTCTTTCGGTGCGTGTCATAGTAGCGCGCCATACGGACATACACGGCGCACGCCACGTGGCGCAGATCGCGGTGGTGGCTGCGGTCGAGCCGCGAGTTACTTAGGTTGTACGTGGAGAGGGCGTTGATGGCGGCCATGAGTCGCTCCTCGCGCACCTCATCGGGCGGAAGGGGGAGCGTGGGCTCGGAGGTTTTGCGACGCTTGGGGGTCTGGCCGGACGGTGCCGGTGCTGGTACAAGGTCTCGTGCCGCGCGCCGCAGCTCGATAAGGGCGTTATCGAACATGACGGTTTTAGAGTCGCGAAGCAGCTTGGGGTCGAGCCCGTGGAACACGGCGTAATCCTGCAGCCACACGCGTGCAAATCGGTCGATGCCGGGCTCGAAGGCGCGATAGACATCCCAAAAAGCCTTGATCTTGTTAAAACCATCGAGCGGGTCATCTACGCCAATGCCGCAAATCAGCTCATAGAGATACAGAAAGGCAAAGGACGTAGACGTTTCCTCGACGGTTCCGCGGCGCACTTGGGCACGCCAGGTAAAGTAGCCGCGCAACTGCCGGTCGCTCATGGCGTTGTAGGTGGGAAAGTACGATTTAAAGGTGCCGTTGTAGGGACAGTCGTCCTCAAAGTCGGCCATCAGCAGGCCCTGGCGGTAGAAAAGCTCGGCTTCCGAAAGCCAGCGACCTGCGCCGCCTTTGGGGTCATCCTGCCAGCGCGATATCTCGCGCATTTTACGGTACTGGTCGGGGAGGAAATTCTGCATCTGTCGGCCGGTTTTGAGAATCGGCTCGTCTGCGTAGACTTCATGTGAGAAGCGGGCAGACTGATGGGTCCGGGCCTCGGCCATAATGCGCTCGATGAGCATCTTGATGTCCTGGTCGGCCACCGCTCCTCCTCTCGAACGCAGCTACGGTGACCTCATATCATAGCACAGCATCAAACAGGTGTTCGAGATACCGCTGCGTAGATAGATTTAGAACAGGAGGGCGTAGATGACGGCGATGACGACGGAGGGGAGCATATTGGCCGTGCGGAAGGTCTGAGGACGGATGAGGTTGACGCCGACGCAGAAGATGAGCATGGAGCCTACGAGCGAAAGGCTGTTGAGGGCTGCTGTGGTCATGATGGGGGAGAGCGCGCCGGCAAACAACGTGATCGTCCCCTGGAACACGGCGACGGGCAGGGCGGAGAAAATGCAGCCGCGGCCAAGCGACGCCGTCATGGTGCAGACGATGATGCAGTCCAATGCGCCTTTCAGGGCAAGCGTTGACCAGTCACCGAGCAGACCGTCCTGGATCGATCCCACAATGGCCATGGCGCCGATACACACGGTGAGTGAAGTCGAGACAAAAGCGTTGGTGAACTCGTTATCGCCCTCGCTGCCGGTTTTGCGCTTGAGCCATTCGCCAAGGTTCTCGATGGCGGCTTCCAAGTTGACGGCCTCGCCGATGAGCGAACCGAGCGCAAATGAGACGATGAGCATGGTGGTACCGGTGGTCGCTAGCGCCTTTCCATCGATGATGAGCATCTTTTGCATGGTGCCGCCCAGGCCGATAAACAGGACGCACAGCCCCGATGCTTTCATGAGCGTGTCTTGGATGCGCGGTGTAATGAAGCGGCCGCCCGCTAATCCTAAAAGACCGCCCGCAACTAAAAGCGCAACGTTGATGATTGTTCCCAAGCCCGGCATGAGCCCTCCTGTATTGATGCCAACGTGGCAATCGTAGCAGAACGAAATGCGAGGCACATCGCAACCCATCTAATACGTTATATAAGTGGTATTAGGAATGATGCGCAGCATTTAAGCCTCAGGTGGTTGTCGGGACATAGGGATAGTATTCAAAGCGCAGTGTCATAAGCCGCTGCGGGGATTCAATAGCCGCGGCGATGATATTGGCATCGCGGGCACGATCAAACCCTTCGAGCTCGATCTGGTACGAGACGTCTTGCATAATGTCCAGACGTCGCCAGGTTAGAAGTGTGTCGCCATCGAATTCCAGGGTCTTGCTTCCGTTTGCGGCAACGGCGTATAGACGCAGCTTGGCGGTGGTTGCAGGGTCGACAACTGTGACCTTTTTAATTTCGTTTCGAGTATTCTTGGCGCCCAACAAGGTGAGCAGTGTTGGGGCCACGACCTCGCCCGATGGCAAAAAGACGACTTCGATGGATTCAGGAAATGCGATGATAGCCGACTTGCGGACGGGCTGATTGGCGGCGGCAACTTCGATGTTCGCAGCGTCGATGACCTCTGTGTGGTCGAGCGCGGCAAGCACGCAGCAGTTACCTTCATCGATCTCTTGAGGATCAGCAAGCCCCAGGCTGTCCGCGAGCTCGGGATCGTTTGGATCGGTAGCGGGCTCATTCGGTGCTTCGAAAGAAGCTGGGACGCTGTTTGTCGGCGACGGCGTGTCGCCCGCACCTGCTTCTTTATCCGCGCTCTCTTCTTGTATGGTTGCGTTGATGGGTTCGTCGTTTGGGGGGAGCGTCTTGGCGTCAAGCGCGGAGGGGAGAATTCCGATGGCTCCGGATCCGTTCCACTCCATTTCGAGAAGCGCCGGGTCGGCAAGAATTCGTTGCCTGCTTTGCGCGTGGGCATCGATTTCAATAGGGCCTGCCCCTATCCCTCGTGTAAGGCTGAGTGATCCGGCTGGTTTCTCGAAATGAGCGTCTGTGTCTTTGGCGCTGACGGCGTAGAACAGCAGGGACGCTTCTCCCGCCGCGATGGCATCGGTGCCGGCTTTGGTCAGCCGCAACGATGCCGTGAATGAGAGGGTGGGCTGCGTGTCGTCTGCATTCGCGGCGGCGCAGCCCAGCCATATACCGCCTCCTTTCTCAAAAAACGTACCGTCGAAGGCGACCTTCGCTCCGTTCGCCGAGTCATCGACCGAAGCGATGTCGATGCGCAGCTCTAAATTGTATGGATCGCCATCTGCATCGAACACAACCGAGCGCCACGTGCAGACGGCGCACCCCGCCTGGGAGCCGTTTGCCTTGTTCGAACGCTTGATATCCACGACTATCGAGCCGTCCGTATTACGACGAAGGCATCCCGAGGTTGAGATCACGGCCTGTGCGATCGAAAAACGCTCGCACGCAATGGCGCTCGACGGATTTGGTGCGGAACTTAGGGCTACTGGTAAGGAGTCTGCCATGACGGGAGTCGCCCAAGCGGCGACAGGCGTTCCGGTTGCGAGCGCGCCGCAGAGTGCGACGACGGGCAAAAGGTTCTTCGATGCCATGGGGTCTCCTTAGCTAATTTAGTGCGGCCTGTCCGTGTTTTGTTTCTGGCTGCGTTTGATGTGCAGACCGAGGCCGGCGGTTCCCGCGCCTGCTGCTGTGGCGCCTGCTGCCAAGAGCCATCGTCTGTCGCCTGTCTGCGCCAACGGTTCCTCGCGGTCGCCGCGGTCGAGCTCCGAGAGGTCGACCGTCACTTGCGTGGCGGCCTGCGCCTGTTCTTGCTGGGCAAAGGCCATGGCTGGCCCAAACGCTAGGATGCTGACGGCGGCGGCCAGGGCGACGGCCTTATGCCGTGTGCGCACCGGGCTCGACCGTCCAGGTGATCGTCGCAACCTGATCGCCTTCGCCGGTTACGCGGAAGATGTCGCGCGTGACGCGGGCGACGTTTCCGCTTGTCTTGAGCTTGATTTTGTCCGTGCCGCCGGCAATGCCCTGGTAGCCCATGTCGAAGGCCGCGTTCTTGGAAAGATCGAGGCCTGTCTTCTGCATTGCGGCGCTGGCGTTCTGGAGTGCGCCGTCGGGGCCGACCTTAAAGTCGATGGAGTTCTGTGCGGTTCCGGCCTTGGCGTCGGCAGCAATGGTCCAGGTGTTCATGGCGTCGATCTTCATGTTGGTGACATGGATGCCGTAGGCCGAATGATTGTCGATGGTGGTCGCGTCTTCTGAGGGGCCCTGAAGCGTGCCGTCGGCCTTGGCGACGAAGGGAATAACCGTCGGAACTTTGAACTCAACGTTGTCGATCTCGGTCCTGACCATTACTTTCGTGGTTCCAACGCGCCCGGCTGCCATAGCTGGCGTCGGGGCCGCGCCCATTGCGAGCGCGAGCGCGAGCCCTGCGCCCACGACGAGCACTCTGGCTCCGTTCATGTTCCTGGTGATGTCCATGGTTGTTCCTTTCTATTCGCCGCGGACCGTCCCCGCGATGATTGGACGAATGCTGGTGAATTACGTGCGGTGCCGCGTCGGCCGGAAAGCTAGTTCTCGGCTTGCTCAACCCGTACCTTGACACGTGTCGGATTGCCGTGGCTGTCGAGGGTCTTTGCATCGAGTGCCTGGATCTCGATGTACGCCTCGCCTTCTTTGATGTCGCCGGCGGGGCACGTTTCGATTGTCTTGCCGGTCTCGACCACACCGGATTCGTACATGGTCTCGTCGTTTTGGATGACGCGGAATCGCTGGGGAAATTTATTGTCTTGGACGTTTTGCACGTTGACGCGCAGCTTGCCGTCCTCCTGCAGCTGAGCGACCGGTGCGACCGAAATCGTCATCATGTTGTCGCGGACGATGGCGTCGAGCTCATCTTGGATTTCCTGACGCGTTTTGCCCTCGGCCGTCGTAACCGAAGCGCCCGTCTCGGGTACGGGCTGCGACTGCCAAGCGTATAGTCCTACGGCGACAAGGGCACAGACGATGGCCAAGCAGGCAACGATGAGCTTCCTGCGATGCCCCAGACCTGCAAAGTGGGGCGGCTTCTTCGCGCTCATGCGGCATCCTTGGCGGCATAGATGCGCGCAAAGGTGGACGGGTCCGCTCCAAAGAGCATGTGAAGCATCAGGCGGCGCGAGTAGACAAGCTCGTCGAAGTCGGGAGGGAGCTCGATGTCGTGGATATGCGCGATGTGGTGGGCGAGCGCCGAGAACGACTCGGGGTCGCAGATCACATCGGTGGTAACGTGGTAGACCGTCGTATCGGGGAATGCCTCTTCGTCAAAAGGCAGGAGATGGGGATCGTCGTCGACTTCGATGGCGATGCCGTACTGGGGCCAGTAATATGCCATGGGAACCTCCCTGCTTCTGGGCCAAAACTACTATCGGTTTGGCTGTCGACGCCGACGGTATCAGCCGCTACTTGACCAATTTCTGACCAAATGCTTGACGGATTGGCGTCTCCGCAGGTAAATGGCGGCAAAAAATACTCCAACTTTTTTCGAGCGACAATCGCGCGGTCGGCGACGGCGGGGCTATATGTGTCAAAAGCATCGTCTGTCGAGGAAATCCAGCCGCTCACCGAATTACACGAACGTAAAAAACGCCAATTATGGAGACGGTCTCGAACACGTCGACGAAACGATGCGGTAACATCTCCCTGCAAACACTGTAGTTAGCTAAAGGGGGAGTTCGCGTGCCTGCAACCATTAAACCCTTCACCGACGAGTTCGAAGAGTATGGTCGCGATGAGTCTCGCACATCGGGCGAGGCCTCGAGCATCTCGTTTCCGACAACGGAGGACGAGGTCCGCGCCATTTTGAAAAAGCTCCATGTCGAGCGTGTCCCGGTGACGGTTCAGGGCGCCCGGACCGGCCTTGCCGCCGGCGCCGTGCCTCATGGCGGTCACATTCTCAATACTTCCCGCATGAATCGCTACTTGGGCCTTCGCCGCGATGAACAAGGCCAATTTCTGCTGCGCGTGGAGCCGGGCGTTGTGCTCTCGGAACTGCGCAAGCAGCTGGGCAAGAAGGTGCTGCCGACCGCTGGTTGGGACCAGGCATCGCTTGAGGCCTACGAGGAGTTCCAAGAGGCCCCCGAGCAGTTTTTTCCCACCGATCCCACCGAGGCATCTGCCTGTCTGGGCGGCATGGCGGCATGTAACGCCTCCGGTGCCCGCAGCTACGCCTACGGCCCCATGCGCCCACATATCACGGGACTCCGCGTCGCGCTGGCTGATGGCGATTTGCTTGAGCTTCAGCGCGGCGAGGCTTTTGCCCAGGGTCGCCACCTGTCGCTTGTGACGGCAGAGGGCCGCGCGCTCGAGCTCGACCTTCCCGACTACACCATGCCCAAGACCAAAAATGCTTCGGGCTATTTCGTTGCTGACGATATGGATGCCATCGATCTGTTTATCGGTGCATGTGGCACAATCGGCGTCATCACCGAGCTCGAGATTGCCCTGCAGGCGGCGCCTGCGGTCGTTTGGGGCGTGAGCTGCTTCTTCGACAGCGAAGACAAGGCCGTGTCCTTCACCGATTCTGTGCGTCCCGTCCTGTCCCACGCGGCTGCCATCGAATATTTCGATGCGGGCGCCCTGGATATCCTGCGTCGTCAGCGTGAGCAGTCGACCGCGTTCGCCTCGCTGCCGGCGCTCGACAAAGAGGCCAAGGTCTGTGTCTACGTGGAGCTCGACTGCGACGACGAAGTTCAGGCGACTGAGGAGCTGTATCACTTGGGGTGGGTACTGGAGCTTGCGGGCGGCAGCGACGATGCGACATGGGTCGCGCGCACCGAGGTCGATCGCGAGTGCCAGCGGTTCTTCCGCCATGCGGTCCCCGAGAGCGTCAATATGCTTATCGACGAGCGTCGCCGCACGGATCCCACCATCACCAAACTGGGTTCGGACATGTCGGTGCCCAATGCACGCCTTGCCGATGTCGTGGCCCTCTATCGCCGCACACTGGCCGAAAGCGGGCTTGAATCTGCTGCCTGGGGGCACATCGGCAACAACCATCTGCATGTGAACATCCTGCCGCGCGATGCACAGGATTACCGTCGCGGTGGCGAGTTGTTTGCCCAGTGGGCTGCCGAGGTAACTGCTATGGGCGGCGCCGTCTCCGCAGAACACGGCGTCGGCAAGATCAAGGCGGGCTTCTTGGAGACGATGTACGGTCACGAGGCCATGGTCGAGTCGGCGCGGCTCAAGCTCCAGCTCGATCCTGCCGGGCAGCTGGGTCGCGGTAACCTGTTTTCGGAGAAGCTCTTGGATGAGCTCGTCCAGAAAGGGGGCGCGTGAAGATGAGCGATTTCCATATGGTAGTGTGCGTCAAGGCGGTGCCGGGCAGCACCGAGGTCAAGATGGACCCCAAGACCAATACCATCGTGCGTGATGGCAAGCAGGCGGTCATTAATCCCTTCGATGCAAGTGCCCTAGAATGCGCGCTGGCGCTGAAGGACGACTTTATCGGCTTTGGCATGGACGTGCGCGTAACGGTGGTGTCGATGGGCATCCCCGCGACTGAATCGCTATTGCGCGACTGCATCGCCCGAGGCGCCGACGACGCGCTGCTGCTAACCGATCGCGCCTTTGCGGGTGCCGATACCCTGGCAACCACCTATGCCCTCAAGTGCGGCATCGAGGCGCTCGACGAGGACTTCGACCTGCTCATCTGCGGCAAGATGGCGGTGGATGGCGATACGGCCCAGATTGGCCCCGAGCTTGCCGGCGCCTTTGAGATTCCCTGCGTGACCGATGTGAGCTGCGTGCAGAGCGCAGGTTTTACGACGTGCGGTGCGCTTTCGCTCGTTCACGGTTGCGATGCCGGCGAGGAGACGGTCTATCTTGAGATGCCGTGCGCGATGACGACTGCCAAGGAGATTGGCCAGTTGCGTATGCCGAGTATTGCCGGTATTCGCGCGGCGGAGGAGGCGGACGTGTGCGTGGTCAGTGCCGCCGACGTGAACGCCGACCCCGCGCGTTGCGGTCTTGCCGGGTCGCCGACACAGGTCGTGCGCTCGTTTGTGCCCGACCGTGACCAAACGTGCGAGGCCGTTGAGGGGACGGCGTCCGAGCAGGCGGCAAAGCTTGCCAAGATTATCGAGGGGATGGCATAGATGAGCGGACTGATTATCGATAGCGAAGCCTGTATCGGCTGCGGTCGCTGCGTTCGCGCCTGTGCCTCGGGCGGCATCGTAGTGGAAGGCGAGCGACCCAGCCGATGCGCCCGCGTAACCGACGGCTGCATCCTATGCGGTGGGTGCGTCGACGCCTGCCCTGTCAACGCTATCTCGATCGAGCGTGACGAGGCCGCTGGTGCGGTGGACCTTGATGCATATCGAGACATTTGGGTCTTCGTGCAGACTGACGAGCACGACGCCGTGGCTCCCGTGGCCTACGAGCTCATGGGCAAGGGGCGTGAGCTTGCCGATGCTCGCGACTGCCGTCTGGTGGCACTGATCGGTATGGGTCCCGAGGGTTCTCTCGGCGACCTGGAGCATCTGGTTTGCGCGGGCGCCGACGAAGTCCTGGCCTGTCGCGACGAGCGCCTGCGCCAAAACGATGCGGAGGTCTACGCCCGCTTGATCTGCGATTTGGTAGCCGAACGCAAACCCGAGGCCATCCTATACGGTGCGACCGCTTTTGGCCGCGAACTGGCACCCGGCGTTGCCGTGCGCTTGCAGACGGGCCTTACGGCTGACTGCACCGTACTTTCGATGGATACGGAGACGGGACTGCTGCAACAGACGCGTCCGGCGTTTGGCGGCAACCTGATGGCCACCATCGTCTGCCCCAATCATCGTCCCCAGATGGCAACAGTTCGTCCCGGCATCTTTAAGGCGCCCGACTTTGACTACGACCGCTCCGGCACGATCACCCAGATATCGCTTGCGGATGATGCTAAGGCTCGTGTCGAGATCTCGATTCCCGCCGAGGAGTGGAGGCAGCAGGCCTCGATCGCCGATGCCGAACGCTTGGTCGTGGTGGGCCGCGGCATTGGCTCCAAGAAGAATCTGCCCCTGATGCGAAGGCTCGCCGAGGCTTTGGGAGCCGAGCTTGGTTGCACGCGACCTGTCGTGGAGGCCGGCTGGTTGGAGTATCGCCATCAGATTGGCCAGACCGGCGTATCGGTTTCGCCCAAGCTTCTCGTGAGTATCGGTGTTTCGGGCGCCATCCAGCATCTTGCCGGCATCGGTGGGGCAGAGTGCGTTATCGCCATCAACGAGGACCCGGATGCCCCCATCTTTGGTG
>CABUQK010000005.1 GCA_902493615.1 uncultured Collinsella sp. | reverse complement strand
CGTGCGCGCCCTCGCCGGCGCGGGCCGCTGCGGGCGGCAGGCGTTTGAACAGCGGGTCGCCCGAAAGGTCCAGGCTGATGCTCGCGCGGCGCTGACGCAGCGAAAGCAGCAGATGAACGTCGGGATCGGCGGCATCAACGTCGGCGCGACGGCCCGTGGTCTCGGCCAGACGGTCGCACAGCGCGTCCTTGGCGCGCAGGGCCGAGAAGCGCGTGTTGCGCAGCTGCTCGGTCACGCCGCGGGCGGTGATGGCAATGGTGGCGCCGGGGCGGACGATGTTCTCCCAGGCGATGTCGTAAACGCTATCGTACAGCTCGTCGGCATCCTGCGCCTCAAAGCGCCCGAGCACCGCAAACACGCGGCTCGCTAGGCGCGACCACAGACAGGCGCGGTAGCCTTCTTCGAGCTCGCCCTCAAACGTGGCGCGGCCCTTCAGCCGGCGAACATGCGAAAGCCCGAGGCGTTTAAGCTCATCGGCGAGTGCGGACTCAAAGCCTTCGGGGCAGCTTGCGTAAAATTCCATGGGTGACCTCTCTGGTTGCGTCGCTCCATTATATAATGGATGCTTCGTTTGCCCTTATCCTCGAAAGGAACCCATATGATTGATGCGTGTCCCGAACCCGCTGTGCTCTTTTTTGACGTGGACGGCACGCTGACGTCGTTCGATCCCGACAACATGACCGACAAGGACTTTTCGGCGGTTCGCCCCTCGCAGGCGGTCGTCGAGGCGTTTCATCGTCTGCGCGACGCGGGACACAAGGCGTTTATCTGCACGGGTCGCCCCCTGTGGCTCATCGCCGATAGCTTGCGTGCGCTCGACCCCGCGGGCGTCGTTGCCATGGCGGGCGCCACGCTCGAGGTCGAGGGCCGCGTGGTGTATGAGGACTGCTTTGACGAAGACATTGTTGAGGAGCTTGCACGCCGTATGGCCGCGGCAGGGATTGAAGCCTTTTTCGAGACCAACGTGGCTACTTTTGCCCTGGAACCCGCGGGTGTTGAGCAGTCGTCTCTGATTGGCACTTCTGTGGTGCACAGCACCGAGGAAATGCGCGTCGACGGCCGTCTGCGCGTGGGCAAGGTAGGCATCGTCGCGAGCGACCTGGCTCGCGTAGCCAACGATGATGGCTTTATCGATCGCGAGTTTGAGCTGTGCAACACCGGTGGTCAGAATCGCGAGCTGAGCCCCAAGGGCATCGACAAGGGCGTGGGCGTGGCGCGAGCGCTGGAATACCTGGGTCGCACCGGCAACGCACGCACCTTTGGCTTCGGCGATTCGGGTAACGACCTGGGCATGCTCGCTGCGGTCGAGACGGCTGTCGCCATGGGCAACGCCATGCCTGAGGTCAAGGCGGTCGCCGACTACGTGACCGACGATGTCGCACACGACGGCACCGTCACGGCGATGCGCCACTTTGGGTTGATTTAATAAATGGCCGGGTCGCCTGCAGTGGGGGCGACCCGGCCATTTGAGCTATTTTGCAATATAGAGCTTGGGATGACTGCGACTGCTCTCGATCGCCGCCGTCATGATGCCCTCGTCGTCTCCATCAACGATGATGCCGTCGAGGTCATCGATCTGCGCGGACTGATAAAAACTGGTCTTGTTGAACTTTCCCTGGTCAACCATCATGTAGCCCTGGTTTGAGTTGGTAAGGTACATATGCTTGATCATGGCCGAGAAGTCGTGCTCGACGGTAAAACCGTGGTCGGGGTGGAATCCGTCGGCACTGACAAACGCCTTGTCGGCATGTAGTTTGCTCATGCAGTCGAGCGTCAGTGCGCCCGCGAGATAGAGGTGCCCCTTGCGCACGGAGCCGCCCAGCAGCACTACCGAAGCATTGGGGAGATTGAAGCTGGCATAGTTCGCGATTGCAAGATCGCCGGTGATAATGGTGATCTCACGCTTGTCCATGAGGGCCCTAGCGAAGTAAAAGCCTGTGGTGCCGATATCAATTACCAGAACATCGCCATCATCAACAAGAGTTGCTGCGGTTGCGGCGATGGCCTCCTTGGCCTCGACTTGGACATTGATGCGCTCCTCGGGATACGAGATTGCGTTGGAGCGAGAAAGCGATACCGCTCCGCCGCGTACGCGACGCAGCTTGCCTTCGGATTCCAGCGAGATGAGGTCGTGCCGTGCGGTGACTTCCGAAACCGAAAAACGGCGAACGATGTCGGATACCGAGATATTTGGCTTTTCGGCCAGCCAATTCATGATAAATCGCTGACGCTCGGCCGGTGAAAGGTCTGAAGTAGATGCCATATGCCGCTCCTTTTGAACAAAAGGTAAAAGATGCGCCTTTCGTAATCGAAATATAACGTATCGATATGAAAAGAACAAGGCAAATTCGAATGAATCAAAAGAACGGAATGGCATGTCACAAATGCATGCGTAGCAGATAGTTCGCACGTAAACGGGCTATAAAGAGTCTCATTCTGAAGGTGCCGCCCAAAAGAAGTACGTTCACGCCCGATATTCGACCGTTCACGGAAAGTTGACAATTGAGCTTTCGATAGCTTTTGAAATAGTTTATAAAAGAAAACCGAAAAGCTTTTGAAACAAAGAAGAAGGCTTTCGATAGCAATAGTGTTAGATGAGAAAGGACCGAACATGGCGATCAAGGTGTTTGCCGACGGCGCTAACCTCGAGGGCATGCTTGACATGCATGACAATGGCAACGTTCAGGGCTTCACGACCAATCCTTCCCTTATGAAGGCCGGCGGCGTGACTGACTACCGCGCTTTTGCCAAGACGGTTCTTGAGCACATTACTGATGTGTCGGTCTCTTTTGAGGTATTCGCCGACGACGAGGCGGGTATGGAAGCCGAGGCTCGCGAGATCGCAACCTGGGCAGACAACGTCTACGTTAAGATCCCGGCGCTCAACACCAAGGGTGAGTCCACTGCCGCGCTGGTCAAGCGCCTTTCTGCCGACGGCATCAAGGTGAATGTCACCACTATCTTCACGCCCGAGCAGGTCGACGAGTTTGTCGATGCCGTCTCTGCTGAGACCCCCTCTATTCTGTCCATCTTTGCCGGTCGCATTGCCGATACCGGCGTCGATCCGCTGCCCCTCATGGCGGAGTCCGTAAAGAAGGCTGCCGTTAAGCCTGCTGCCGAGGTTCTCTGGGCGTCTACGCGCGAGGTCCTCAATATCTTCCAGGCGGAGTCCGTTGGATGCCAGATCATTACGGTCCCCAATGCCCTTCTTGCCAAACGCAAGAATTTCGGGAAAGATTTGCTTGAGTACTCGCTTGATACGGTCAAGGGCTTTGCCCGCGACATTCAGGCGCTTGGTTTTCATATCCTGCCCGAGGAGTAGGGGACGAGCATGCTGACCGATCTTCTTAAGCCCGAGCTTGTTGCCTGCCATGTCGAGGCCTCCGACTGGGAGGAAGCGATCAGGGCATGCGGTAAGTTGCTCGTAGACGCTGGCAAATGCGACCAGAGCTATGTTGACGCCATGATTTCATCGGTTCACAAATTCGGCCCCTATATGGTCTTGGAAAAGGGCATCGCCATGCCACACGCTCAGGCAGATGACAATGTGAGTGAAGCGGGGATCTGTATCGTCACGCTTGACCCTGCCATTGCGTTTGGACACGAGGATTTCGATCCGGTTCACGTGCTCGTGGGTATTTGCGCACCCGACCCCAAGGCTCATCTTGGCTGCTTGGCGGAGCTTTCGCAGATGTTCGAGGACGAGGACTGCGTTGCCAAGCTCAGCGCATGCGATACGCCCGAGCAGGTTTTGGAGACCATGCGTTCATTCTTTTAGGCCTTAATGGCACGGCGATGCGTCGCCGCTTTTGGATAGACGGAAAACCGTCACGTGTAGGAGAGGAAGGTTGCCATGCATATCATCACCGTATGCGGAAACGGCATCGGGTCCAGCCTGATGCTCGCTGGCAAAGTCGAGGAGCTTTGCGAGGAGGAGGGCATCAAGGCCGACGTTGAGTCTATGGACCTGAACGGTGCTTCTTCCGCAAATCCGGATCTGTTCATCACCGTTAAGGAACTCGCCCCCGAGCTCCACGGCAACGTTGTGATCGTTCGCAGCTATGTGAACAAGAAGAAGATCCGCGAAGACGCCCTCGAGGCAATCAGGGCGGCCGCCGCTAACGCCTAAAGCGGCACAAAAAAGGGCGGTTCCCTGTGGAAGAGGGAAACGCGCCCACGTTAGAGAGAAAGGAAGCGCAGATGCAAGCCATCCTTCCCATACTTGAGTTTATCCAATCGATTCTGACCAAGCCAGCGTGGATTATGGGTCTATTTGCCTTTGTGGGCCTTGTCGCGCTTAAGCGTCCTGCCCACAAGGTGATGACGGGCACCCTGAAGCCCATTCTTGGTTACATCATGCTGTCCGCCGGCGCCGCTGTTGTTCAGGAGAACCTTGCTCCGCTGGGTACCTTCATCGAGACCGGTTTCCACATCACCGGCGTCGTGCCCAACAACGAGGTCGTTGTTTCGATGGCTCAGAGCGTCCTCGGCGTTCAGACCATGATGATCCTGATTCTCGGCTATGTCGTGAACATTATCATTGCCCGCTTTACCAAGTTTAAGTACATCTTCCTGACGGGCCATCACAGCATGTTTATGGCCTGCCTGCTGTCTGCCGTTCTGCAGGCATCTGGCTTCCAGGATGTCCAGCTTGTCATCGTGGGCGGCATGTTCCTGGGCCTCGTGAGCGCTATGCTCCCCGCCGTTGGTCAGCGTTTCACCGAGAAGGTTACCGATGGCGATGAAATCGCCATGGGCCACTTCGGTTCACTCGCCTATTACATCTCCGCTGCAGTCGGTACGCTTTTTGCTAAGGACGCCGAGGAGAACAGCACCGAGAAGATCGAGGTTCCCGAGAAGTTCGCCTTCCTGCGCGACACTACCATCTCCACGGCTCTTACCATGGCCTTCTTCTACCTGGTTACCGCTTTCGCCGCTTACATCGCAGATCCTGCGGTCGTTACCAAGACCGCTGGCGGCGACAACGTGATTGTCTATGCCCTGACCTGCGCCCTGTCCTTCGCCGTTGGTGTCACCATCGTCTATAACGGCGTTCGTATGATCCTTGCCGACCTGGTCCCGGCTTTCCAGGGCATCTCCAACAAGCTGATCCCCGGTGCCATCCCCGCCGTCGACTGCGCTGTCTTCTTCCCCTATGCTCCCACCGCCGTCATCCTCGGCTTTGTCGCTTCCTTTATCGGTGGCGTGGTCGGTATGTTCATCGTGGGCGCTACCCTGGGCATCTTCATCATCCCGGGCATGGTTCCCCACTTCTTCTGCGGTGCTACCGCAGGCATCTACGGCAATGCTACCGGCGGTCGCAAGGGCGCAGCTCTTGGCGCTTTCGTCAACGGCCTGCTCATCACCTTCGCCCCGGCCCTGCTCCTGCCCGTTCTTGACGTCTTTGGCTTCAAGAACACTACGTTCGGCGACTTCGATTTCTCCGTCATTGGTATTACGCTCGGCCGCGCTGCCGAGGCCTTCGGTACCACCGGTGTCTACGCGATTCTTGCTGTCCTTCTGATCGTCGCCTTCGTCCCCAACTTCATCCACACCAAGGGTGCTGTGATCAATCACGTTGAGGAAGAGTAATCCAGGCATACGTTAAGCCCTAATCGGGCGGAGCTCCGATAACCGGCTCCTACACGGAAGCGGTGACGTCTCAAATGAGGCGTCACCGCTTTTTGTTTTGGAGTGGTTGTGAAAACGCACCGGTGAAGCGCTGTCTCTGCGCCGCGAACGGAATCAACCGCGATGATCAGCAAAAACGTTTTGCCGCTGGGGTGTCGATATAAAAATGGTAAAACTGCAAAACCGTTCGCCGAGAAGATAAAAACCCGCAGCTCACGCCTTGATAAACATAGGTAAAGTGTTTAGCAGTTTAACGCCCATGTGCAAGCGAAAGGAATCAGGTAGATGGCAATCAAGGTGTTCGCTGACGGTGCAAACCTCGAGGGCATGCTCGACATGTACGAGAACGGCAACGTTCAGGGTTTCACGACCAACCCGTCCCTTATGAAGAAGGGCGGCGTGACGGACTACCGCGCGTTTGCCAAGGGGGTTCTGGCCCGCATCACCGATGTGTCCGTCTCGTTTGAGGTTTTTGCCGACGACGTCGAGACCATGGAGGTCGAGGCCCGCGAGATTGCTACCTGGGCCGACAACGTCTACGTCAAGATTCCGTGCGTGACCACCAAGGGCGAGTCCACCGCCGAGCTGGTCCGCAAGCTTTCGGCCGACGGCATCAAGGTCAACGTTACCACCATCTTTACGCCTAAGCAGGTCGATGAGATGGTCGAGTCCGTTGACGCGGAGACACCGTCTATCATCTCGCTCTTTGCCGGCCGCATCGCCGACACCGGCGTCGATCCCATTCCGTTTATGACGGAGTCGGTCAAGAAGGCCGCCGCCAAGCCCAACTGTGAGGTCCTGTGGGCGTCCACGCGCGAGCTTATCAACATTTACCAGGCGGAAGGATGCGGTTGCCAGATCATCACGGCGCCCAATAGCATCCTGGCCAAGCGCAAGAACATCGGCCGTGATCCGTACGAGGTCTCGCTCGATACCGTGCGCGGTTTCGCTAAGGACATCGCCGCTTTGGGCTTCCATATTCTGCCGTAACGCGAACACTGGCTGCGCCGAGGGCTGTTCGCCCCGGCCTTCCCGTTCCCTATCGCTCACGCGCTTTGCGAGGGTCGCGCTAGGGAAAGGGAAGGCCGGGGCTGCCGGCACGAACTTACCAGTAGGTTGGCAATCGGCTTCCATATCCTGCCGTGGACAAAGGTACCCCCACCTGCGCCGTGCAAAATTGAGAGTATTCAGCAAGGTAAAGGTCTTTACCAGTTAACTGAAGCACGGAACAGCCCCCGTTTTGGCTCTGACGACGCTAAAACGGGGGCTGTTCCGTGCTTTTTCGTCTCTGAGGGGCATCTGGAACGGCGGAATTTGCAGAATACTCGCGATTTTGCACGTCGCGAGAGGGGGTACCCTTGCTTTGGCGGTTTACTTCCCCTGCACCATGGTGAGCGAGATCTTCTTGCGGTCGCGATCGACCTTTTCCACCCACACCTTGACCGTGTCGCCGACGCGCACCACGTCGCTCGGGTGTTTGACGAAGCGGTTGGCCAGCTTGGAGATGTGCACGAGGCCGTCCTGGTGCACGCCCACGTCGACGAAGGCACCAAAGTCGACGACGTTGCGCACCGTGCCCTTGAGCTCCATGCCGGGCTCCAGGTCGTCGATGGAAAGTGCCGAGCGGCTAAAGACCACCTCGGGCGCGTCGTCGCGCGGGTCGCGACCGGGCTTCTTGAGCTCGTTGACAATGTCGATGAGCGTGAGGGTGCCGCAGTCCAGGTCGCTTGCCAGCGCCGAGATGCTGCCCAGACGGCGCTCAATGTCGGGCACGCCGCCGCGGCTGAGCTCGCTGGCTTTAACGCCGGCGCGCTCCAGGACAGACGTGGCCACCTCGTAGCTCTCGGGGTGGACGCTTGTCGCGTCGAGCGGGTTCTTGCCGCCGCTGATGCGCAGGAAGCCCGCGGCGTTGAGATACGCCTTGGGTCCTAGTTTGGGGACCTTCTTGAGCTGGCGGCGATCGGTAAAGGCACCGTTTTCCTCGCGGTAGGCCACGATGTTTTTGGCCACGCTCGGCGTGATGCCCGATACGTATCCCAGCAGGCTCGCGCTCGCGGTGTTTACGTCGACGCCCACGCGGTTGACGACGTCCTCAACCACGTGGCCCAGGGTGCGCGAAAGCTCGGTCTGGTCAAGGTCGTGCTGGTACTGGCCCACGCCGATGGACTGGGGCGGGATCTTGACGAGCTCTGCCAGCGGGTCCTGCAGGCGGCGGCCCAGGCTCATGGCGCCACGCACGGTGACGTCCAGGTCGGGATACTCCTGGCTGGCGAGCTCGGAAGCGGAGTACACCGACGCGCCGGCTTCGTTAACGATGGTGTATCGCAGCTCAGGCGCCTGCTCGGCGATGAACTCCGAGACGACTTCCTCGGTCTCGCGGCTGGCGGTGCCGTTGCCGATGACGATGGTGTTGACGCCGTCCTTTTTGACGAGGCGGGCGAGCTCGCGCTTGGTGCCGGCGACGTCGTGGCGCGGCTTGGTGGGGTAGACCACGCCGTGGTCGAGCAGCTTGCCGGTCTCGTCCATGACGGCGACCTTGCAGCCGGTGCGGTAGCCCGGATCGAGCGCGAGCACGCGGGCGCCGCGCACGGGGCGTGCCGAGAGCAGGCCCTCGAGATTCTTGGCAAAGACATTAATGGCCTCGGTCTGGGCGCGAACGGTGAGCTTGGCGCGGGCCTCGCGCTCCAGCGAGGGGGCCATGAGGCGCTTGTAGCCGTCAGCGATGGCGGCGTCAAAGACGGGCGCGAAGACGCCCTGGCGTCGGGGCCAACGGCTGCCGAGGCGCGCCGTGGCGGCAGCGCCGTCGACGTTCACGCGCACGCGGAGTTTGCCCTCGCGCTCACCGCGGTCGATAGCCAGCACGCGGTGGTTGGGAATACGGCACAGCGGCTCATCATAGCTGTAGTACGGCTCGTAGGGGGTCTTCTCGGCGGGGTCGGTGGCCTCGACGATGATGTCGGCGGTGTTTTGCGTAAAGGCGCGCAGGTCGGCGACGTTCTCGGGGTCTTCGGCCACCGTCTCGGCCACGATGTCCGCCGCGCCGGCGAGCGCCTTCTCGGGCGTGTCGAAGCCGGCTTCCTCGTTGACGTAGGCCGCGGCGGTGTCGAGCGCGCTGCCCTTGGCCGAGGCCTGCATGATGATCATGTTGGCAAGCGGCTCCAGGCCTGCCTCGCGGGCCTTCTGTGCGCGGGTCATGCGCTTTTTGCGGTAGGGCTTGTAGAGGTCCTCGACACGCTGGAGCTGCGCGGCCTCGCGAATTTGCTGTTCGAGCTCGGGCGTAAGTTTGCCCTGGGCGTCGATGAGCAGAAGGACGTCCTCTTTGCGCTGTTCAAGATTGCGCAGGTAGGACAGGCGCTCGTCGAGTGCGCGCAGGGCGACGTCGTCCATTCCGCCTGTGGCCTCCTTGCGGTAGCGCGAGATAAAGGGGATGGTGTTGCCCTCGTCGATGAGCTTGACGGCTGCCTCGACGTTGGCGGCCTTAAGGTTGAGCTCGCGGGCGAGCTGGGCGATAAGATCCATGGGACCCCTTGCGTTTAAGGTGCGTTTGCAGCACAGGGCTACCAAGGATACCACCCGTCCCAAAAGACTGTTTTGGGGCCGCGCCACGAAAACGACCTATCTACTACGTTTGAACCATATGGGTCGACCATCCCTCGGTTTTCCGAAAATACGCAACCCGCCTACCTGCGGTTTTTATTTCTCGAAATTCGGCATGCTTGAGGGTGATCGGTTAAACGTAGTAGATAGGCCCATTTCGTGGCGAACGAATCAGACTGAGGTGCAAAATAGCCCCCGCTCCAGAAAAATCGTCGGCAAGGTAGCAAAAGGCCCCGCGGGCAGGAGGCTGCTCGCGGGGCAAAGAAGAGGGGCTTGTTGGCGGCGGGCCAAGGCGCTCGGCGGGGAGTTTGCCGCGACCCGCTCTTAAGGCATTACAGCTCGACGAGCTGGCCGGTCTCGGCGGCCTCCTTGATGGCGTTGAGAAGCGTGAGCGTCTTGACGTTATCGGCGGGGGTCACGACGGGCTCGACCTCGCGGCGGACGACCTTCACAAAGTGCTTGAGCTGCATCTTGTGCGGCAGCGCCGGGTCCACAGCCGGGATCTCCATCTGCAGCGGCTTGTGCCAGTTAGAGGCGCCGTCGTAGGAGAACTGGTGCAGGCGGGGCAGCGACAGGGCGCCCTTAGTGCCGCCGATAAAGTAGGCGTCGGCGTCGAAGGGGCGGTACTGCGGATCCTCGCGAGCGGTTGCCTCCCAGTTCCAGGGGCTGGCGGTGGCGTCGGAGATGGTCATGCTCGCAAGTGCGCCATCGGCAAAACGGACGTTGACCACGGCGGAGTCCTCGGTCTCAAAACCGCGGGCGGCGCTGGACTGCATACCCTGGACGGCAACGGGCTCGCCCAGCAGATAGCGGAGTAGATCGACGTCGTGAACCAGGTTGACCAGGATCGGGCCGGCGCCCTTCTTGCGGCGCCACTCGACATCGAAATACTCGTCGTTCTTATAGATCATGTAGTGGAAGCTCGAAACAGTAAGCTTGCCCAGCTCGCCGGACTCGATGATCTCCTTGGCCTTGTTGACGAAGGGGTTGTGGCGACGGTGCTGGCCCACGAGCACGGGCACGCCGGCGGTCTCGGCCTCGGCGGCGAAGGCCTGGGCATCCTCAAGATCGTTGGAGATCGGCTTTTCGACCAGCGGCACGATGTTGCGCTTTACGGCCTCGCGAGCAACGCCCAAGTGCAGGTCGTTGGGGGTGGCGATAATGACGGCCTCGGGCTTGACCTCGTCCATCATCTGGGCGGGATCGGTGTAAAACGGCACGCCGGCGGCCTCGGCCGTGGCGCGGGCGCCCTCAAAGGCGTCGGCGATGGCGACGAGCTCGGCCTCGGGCTCCTCGGTGACAAAGCGGATGTGGTTGCGGCCCATGGCGCCGGCGCCGATAACGGCAATGCGGACGGGGTTGAGCTCAGACATTTCGACTCCTTAATACTGGTGACCGGTGGAATGCGACAAAGGGGCCGTCCCTTTGTCGCATCGGTAAAACTAGGCAGACTTCTTCTTGCTGTCGGAGACCATCATGTAGACGGTGAGCACGACGGCGATGGCGGCGATCACAATAGCGCCGTAGAAGGACTGCTGGTAGGCGGCGCTGCCGGCCTCGGCGTGATACAGCACGGCGGTGATGGGCTGGCTGATCCAGGTGGAAGCGGCGTAGCCCAAAAACATGATGCCGTAGTTGACACCGATGTTGCTGGTGCCAAAGGCGCCGCCGGTGAGCGGCGGGTAGATGACGAGCAGGGCGCCAAAGCTAAAGCCGAGCAGGGCGAGCGCCACAAAGAACATACCCTGCGTAAAGCTCATCGACATGATGACGAGGGCGACGATGGTGACGACAAGGCTGATGAGCAGCGACTTGTAGGCACCGAGCTTGTCGATGATCTGACCAAAGGACAGACGGCCGACCAGGTTGGCGCAGGTGTTGACGGAGACTACCACGCCGCCGAGGGCGACGGCAGCGGCGCTCGTGGGGTCGGCGAAGAGCTGGACGGCGGCGATGGAGGCAACCTTGCCCACGAGCAGGGTGCCCGCGGTGGCGGCAAAGGCGAAGGTGACGATGAGGACCCAGAAGCGCGGGGTCTTGACCATCTCGCCCGGGGTGAGGTCGCCGAAGGTGCCGGCGTGCGCGCCACCCTTGGGGGCCTCGAAGCCCTCGGGCAGCCAGCCGGCCTCGGGGGCCTTCAGGAAAAGGGCGGAGGCGGCGATCGTCACAAAGAAGATGACGCCGAGCGCCTTGAGGGCGCCAAAGATGCCCAGGCTCGGGATGAGCAGTGAGGCGAGCACCGGGGACAGCACGGCGGGGCCGGCGGTCGAAGCGGCCAGGGTGATGCCGGAGGCGAGACCCTTCTTATCGATGAACCACTTTTGGCCGGTGGTGAGCGCCGGGTTGTAGCCCAGGCCGTTGCCGACGGCGGCGACGAGCGAGAACCACAGGTAGAACTGCCAGGGCTCGGTGACGGTGCCGGACATGAACCAGCCCACGCCGTAGCACACGGCGGCGGCGATCACGACGTTGCGCGGGCCGATCTTATCGGAGATGCGGCCGGCGAAGATGCCCGTCACGGCCATGATGGTCTGGAAGACGGGGAACGCCCAGGTAAGGGCGCTCGACCACTCGGGGTAGACGGCGAGCAGGTTCTTGCTCACGACGGAATACAGCGCGATGGAGCTGATGAAGAACATGGTGACGCACGCGGCGGAAAGCACGACGGCGCGACCCTTGTTGGAGTTGGTGGAAGCCATTGGACTCTTTCTCATCGATACGGGGGAGGGGCGGGCGTGTCCGCGGGGCCTCCCTGTTAGGTTGGTTTACTGGTCAGTCGGCTTGGCGACGCCGGACTCGTCGGACCAGAGCTCGACACCCTTGTTCTTAAGGTAGTTGTCGGCATAGGCGCGACGGCCGCCGGGCTTGGCGGTGAGGTCGCCCATCATGTTGGAGAAGCCGCCGTCGACCTTGATGGCGTCGCCGGTGGTAAAGTCCGAGCGCTTGGACGCCAGGAACATGACGGCGTTGGCGATATCGCTGACCTCGCCGATGCGGCGCGTGGCGATCAGACGGCTGCGGCTCTTTTCGACCTCGGGGTCGGCGTAGAAGTTGGCCGACATCGGGGTCTTAACGAAGCAGGGTTCGACGCAGTTGGAGCGGACGCCGTAGGGGCCCCACTCGGCGGCGAGCATCTTGGACATCATGTTGACGCCGGCCTTGGTGGAGCTGTACACGCCCGAGAACGTCTCGGGGGAGTGGCTGGCGACGGTCGAGATGTGCACCAGGCGACCCTGGCCGGCCTTGATCATCTCGCGACCAAAGCGCTGCGAGGTGATGAAGTAACCGGTGAGGTTGACGTTGAGCACCTGCTCCCAGTCGCTTAGCGGCAGGTCCTCCATGGCGGCGAAGCGCAGGATGCCGGCGGTGTTGACGAGGACGTCGACGCGGCCGAAGTTGGCGATGGTGGCGTCGACGGCAGCCTGAACCTCGGCCTCGTCAGTGGCGTTCATCTTGTAACCCTCGGCGTGGATGCCAAACTCGGCAGCGAGGTCGGCGGCAGCGGCCTTGACCTTTTCCTCGTCCAGATCGAGTAGGACGACGTTGGCGCCATTGCGGGCGAACTCGCGGCAGATCTCGGCGCCCATACCGCCGAGCGCGCCAGTCACGGCGCAGACATCGCCCTCGAGCTTAAGCCAATTGCTCATAGGAACTTCCCTTCTTGTGCCTCCCGGTGGGTCGCTCCCATTAACCGACCCACGTGGTTTTCGCTGGTTATCGTATGCTTTGCATTTGCGCAGGTGAATTGCATATTTGTTAGAATGGCGTTAACCGTAGGTTTATACTGTGCGATGCAGTTTATTCTCAATTGAGCGCGTGACCTGCGAAAACAACCCCCCCCTGTGGCACCATGCGGTCACGGGCGCGAAAACGGGAGATTGACGTGTACGATCGACGACTTGAGGCCATATCGGCCGCCGCGGAGCTGGGAAGCTTCTCGCGTGCGGCGGCAAAATTGCGCGTGTCGACTCCGGCGCTCGTCAAGCAGGTGTCGGGCTTCGAGGCCGAGTTCGGCATCACGCTGTTCGAACGCTCGCACTCGGGCGTCAAGGCGACGCCGGCCGGCGCACTGCTGGTGGACGATGCGCGCTCGATCATGCGGCAGTCCGAGGACGCGCTGCGCCGTGCCCGGCGCGCGGCGGGCGATGGCGGTGCCGTGCGCCTGGGCGTGTCGATGATGTGTCCGGGGCGTCAAACGCTGTCGATGTGGACGGGCATCCACGATTTGGAACCGTCGCTGCGATTTGAGATCGTGCCGGTAAGCGATCTCTACGACGAGCGCGAATCCGTCATGCGCAGCCTTGGCCGCGAGGTGGATGTAGTGCAGTCGAGTTTTTCGACTCCGCGCTGGGGCGACACCTGCCAAAAGCTCCGCATTGTCAACGTGCCGTTTTATATCGACCTGCCGCGCACGAGCCCGCTGGCGCGCAAGACGCGCATCACGGTTGCCGACCTGGAGGGCAAGCGCCTGCGCGTGCTCCGTCACGGCAACGACGCTATGGACAGCCTGCGTATCGATCTGTTGGCCGACGGCGGCGTGGATGTGATCGACGTGGATAGCTTCGACTTTGCGCTCTTTAACGAGGCGGAGGAAAAGGGTGACGCGGTGCTCACCTGCGGAGCGTGGTCGGGGGTGCACCCGGCCTTTGTGGGCGTGCCGTTCCTGTGCGGCCGCGAGGTGCCAGTCTTTCTGCACTACCCGCTCGAGCCCACCCTCCAAGTCCAAAAATTCGTCAACGCCATGGCTCAACTTCTCAAGTAGACCCGTCCCAAAAGACTGTTTTCGTGGCGAACGAATCAAGCTGAGGTGCAAAAAGGCCCCCGCAGCTCGTATGAACTGCGGGGGCCTTGTATGTTGCGCCATGTCGTGTTCGGGTCGATGAGATGAGTCGATTTGCCCCGAAAGAGGAGGGCATTGACCTTAGGGTCATGCCCGACGAATGAGCGGCAAATCGGCCATCTCGGCGAGCCGAACTACTCCAGCTCAAACGCTCCGGTATAGAGCTGGTAGTAATACCCGCGCTTGGCGATCAGCTCGTCGTGGTTGCCACGCTCGATGATGCGGCCGTGGTCCAGGCAGATAATCGCGTCGGAGTTGCGCACGGTGGAGAGGCGGTGCGCGATGACAAACGTCGTGCGACCTTCCATGAGCTTATCCATGCCCGCCTGCACGATGGCCTCGGTGCGGGTGTCAATGCTCGACGTAGCCTCGTCCAGAATCATTGCCGGCGGATCGGCAACAGCGGCGCGCGCGATCGAGATCAGCTGGCGCTGGCCCTGCGACAGCTGAGCGCCGTTGCCGGTGAGCATGGTGTCGTAGCCGTCGGGCAGGCGGGTGATAAAGTCGTCTGCGCCGGCGAGCTTGGCCGCCGCGATGCACTCCTCGTCGGTGGCGTCCAGATTGCCGTAGCGGATGTTGTCCATCACGGTGCCGGTGAACAGGTTCACGTCCTGCAGCACCACGCCCAGCGAGCGGCGCAGATCGGCCTTGCGGATCTTGTTGACGTTGATGCCGTCGTAGCGGATCTTGCCGTCGGCAATGTCGTAGAAGCGGTTGATGAGGTTGGTGATGGTCGTCTTGCCCGCACCGGTGGCGCCGACAAACGCGACCTTCTGGCCCGGCTTGGCAAACACGGACACGCCGTGCAGCACCTCGTGGTCGGGCGTGTAGCCAAAGTCGACGTTGTCCATGACCAGGTCGCCGCGCAGCGGCACGTACTCGATCTCGCCGGTCGCGCGGTGCGGATGCTTCCACGCCCACATGCCGGTGTGGTGGTCGGCCTCCTCGAGCTGCCAGGTATCGGGGTTCACCTGCGCGTTGACGAGCGTCACGTAGCCTTCGTCGGTCTCGGGCTTCTCGTCGATGAGCTCAAAGATGCGGTCGGCGCCGGCGAGGCCCATGACCACGGCGTTGATCTGCTGCGAGATCTGACCGATCTGTCCGCAGAACTGTTTGGTCATGTTGAGGAACGGCACCACGACGGCGATGGACAGCGCCATGCCCGAGATGCTCAGGTTGGGCACGCCCAGTGCCAGGAAAATGCCGCCGGCAAGGGCCACCAGCACGTAGAGCAGGTTGCCCAGGTTCATAAGGATGGGCATGAGGATGTTGGCGTACATGTTGGCCTTCTGCGAGACCTCGAAGAGCTTTTCGTTGCGCTCGTCAAAATCGGCCTCGGCGGCAGACTCGTGGCAGAATGCCTTGACGACCTTCTGGCCGTTCATGACTTCCTCGATATGGCCCTCGACCACGCCGAGCTCGGTCTGCTGCGCAATAAAGAAGCGCGCGGAGTTGGAGCCGAGCAGCTTGGTCATAAAGGTCATAAAGGCGACGCCGGCCACAATGACCAGGCACATCCACACGCTGTAGTACAGCATGATAAAGAACACCGTGACGATGACGATGGTCGTCATGAGCAGGTTGGGCAGCGACTGGCTGATCATCTGGCGCAGCGTGTCGATGTCGTTGGTGTAGTGGCTCATGATGTCGCCGCGCTGGTGCGTGTCGAAGTAGCGAATCGGCAGGTCCTGCATACGGTTGAACATCTTCTCGCGCAGCTTCTCCAGCGAGCCCTGCGTGACGATGGCCATGGCGCGGTTCCAGAAGAGCGAAGACAGGATGCCGATGCCGTAGATGCAGGCGAGGGTGGTCACGAGCTGTGCGATCTTGGGCTGCGCGGCTTCCCAATCGCCCGACTGCCACGATTCGCTAATAATCTGCAGGGCGCTCTGAAGGAAGGTCGCGCCGATGGAGTTGATGATGGCGCAGAGTACCACGCCGACGACGACGAGGGGCAAAAGCACGGGGTAGAAGCCAAAGAGCGTCTTGATGAGGCGCGACATGGTGCCACCCTTGCGGTTGAGTGCGCGCTCGGCGGTCGTTGCCTTACTCATGTGCCTCGCCTCCTTCCTGGGTCTGAGCTTGCGTTGCGGATGTCTCGGTGTCGGCCTCGACGGCTCCTTCGCCTTCGGAAGACATCTTGTTTTGCGAGGTGAAGGTCTCGCGGTAGATCTCGCTCGTCTTGAGTAGCTCGTCATGGCTGCCGATCTGAGCGATGCGGCCGCCCTCCATGACGATGATGCGATCGGCGTCCTGCACGGAGCTGATGCGCTGGGCGATGATGAGCTTGGTCGTGTTGGGTAGATAGCTTGCCAACCCTGCGCGAATCTTGGCGTCGGTCTTGGTGTCGACGGCGCTGGTGGAGTCGTCCAGGATCAAGATCTTGGGGCGACGCAGCAGGGCGCGCGCAATGCACAGGCGCTGCTTCTGGCCGCCGGAGACATTGGAGCCGCCCTGCTCGATCCAGGTGTCGTAGCCCTTGGGGAAGCCGTCGACAAACTCGTCGGCGCAGGCCAGATGCGCGGCCTCGCGGACCTCTTCGTCGGTGGCGTTCGGGTCGCCCCAACGCAGGTTCTCGGCGATGGTGCCGCTAAACAGCACGTTTTTCTGTAGCACCATGGCGACCTGGTGGCGCAGGGCGTCCAAGTCGTAGTCGCGTACGTCCATGCCGCCCACGCGCACGGTGCCTTCGGTGGCGTCGTACAGACGGGCGATGAGGTTTACAAGCGTGGACTTGGCCGAGCCGGTACCGCCGATGATGCCGATGGTCTCGCCGCTCTTAATGTGCAGGTCGATATCGTCGAGCGCCTGGCGCTTCGCATGCGCGGAATACTTAAAGCTTACGTGGTCAAAGTCGATGGAACCGTCGGCGACCTCGAGCACGGGCTCGGCGGGATCGGCGATCGTGGGCTCGGCGGCCAGCACCTCGGTAATGCGGTGCGCCGATTCGTCGGCCATGGTCACCATGACAAAGATCATCGACAGCTGCATCAGGCTCATGAGGATCTGGAAGCCATAGGTAAAGATCGAGGAGAGCTGGCCCACGTCGAACAGCGTGCCCTGGCTCGTGATGATGAGCTTGGAGCCCAGGTAGATGATGACGACAAACGCGCCGTTGACGCAGATGTTCATCATGGGGTTGTTAAAGGCGAGCAGCTTCTCGGCGCGGGTGAAGTCCATCTGGACGTCTCGTGCTGCGGTCGCGAACTTTTCCTTCTCAAAGTCTTCGCGCACATAGCTCTTGACTACGCGCATGCCGGTGACGTTTTCCTCGACGGACTCGTTAAGGGCGTCGTACTTGTGGAACACGCGCGAGAAGATGGGGCGCACCTTAAAGATGATAAAGAACAGTCCAAAGCCCAGCAGCGGAATGATGACCAGGTAGACCATGGCAACGCTGCCGCCCATGATAAACGCCATGGTAAAGGCGAAGATCAATACCAGCGGCGCGCGCACGGCGATACGGATGATCATCATAAAGGCCTGCTGCACGTTGTTGATGTCAGTGGTCAGGCGCGTGACGAGCGAGGAGCTCGAGAACTCATCGATGTTGGCAAAGCTGAACGTCTGGATCTTGTAGAACAGGTCGTGACGCAGGTTCTTGGCGAAGCCGCAACTCGCATGGCTGCAGGTGACGCCGGCAGCGGCGCCAAAAGCAAGGGATGTTAGCGCGATGAGCACCAAAAAGCCTGCGGTGGGAAGCATCTCGGCTACGGTGGCGCCGTCTTTGATGGCGTCGATCAGGTTGGCGGTGATAAATGGAATCAGCATCTCGCAGAGCACCTCGCCAAGCACGAGCAACGGCGTGGCAACGGTGACTTTCATATAGTCGCGGATGCTGCCCATGAGAGTTTTAATCATCCAGTTCCTCCCAGGTTACACGGATTTTCTCGAGCATTTCGGCGAGCTGCTCGCGCTCGTCGTGAGTGAGGGCACTAAAGGCGCGCTCTCTAAAGCGGATGCGGGCCGCCTGGTCGATGCGGGCGTTTTCCCGGCCGGTTTCGGTCAGGCGAATGGTGAGTTGCCGTCGATCCTTGGGGTTACGGCTGCGCTCGATGAGGCCGTTGACCTCGAGCTTGGACAGGATCTCGGAAAGCGACCCCGGTTTGAGGTCAAAGTGCATGCCGAGTTCCTGCTGCGACATCTCGCCGCCGGGCTGCTTGGCCAGCAGGCAGATGATGGGCGCCTTGCCGGACACGCCTCCGCCATGAAAATGCATGTAATGGCCGCAAAAACCCAGGCCGCTCAGGATGCGCTTGGCGAGTTTGTCTTCAGCGCTGACCGCTTCGGGTATGTCTACCGGTTGCGACGGGTCACCGCCGGGCTCATGCGGAAGGACGAGTGCTTCAACACACATATCTAAGCTTCGCTCCTTTCCTTAGTTAGGTAGAGAAATTGTTTTGTGCCTAACTAATTTAGGAGCGCATAGATTGATTGTCAAGGTACCAAACTAGTGGTTACGCGGTTTTACCAAACCGCGTAACGGCTCGACGCTGCAAACCCGCCAGAGCGGCAATCTGCCTTTCAACTTCGGCGGCATGACCAGAAGGTCAATGCCGCCTCGTTTCAAGGCACCTTGCTCGCTCTGGCGGGTTTTCGCTGACTTCACCAAAACATCGGCGTTGCCTTGATTCAAACTTGCCAAAAGGTAGTCGTTGGGGACGTTCTTGTTTGACTAGTCGTTTAAGAACGTCCCCAACGACTACTTGGGGACGGAGGAAAAGGGATCATTTTCCGAAACCTTTCCGCAACAATTTGCCCTTCGCACTGCTCGACTCCGCTCGCAACGTCCCCTGCGCTACACTTAGTTGCACTGTGGCGCCGTTGCGCCGCGCCCGAACTAAGGGGGACACTCATGAAGAACACTCAACTGCTGCTGATTAACGATATGTGCGGCTACGGCAAGGTCGCGCTTTCCGCCATGCTGCCGGTGCTGTCGCACATGGGCTACCGTATCCATAACCTGCCGACGGCGCTCGTTTCCGACACGCTCAACTACCCCAAGTTCTACATCCATGACACCACGGAGTACGTGCGCCAGAGCCTCGCTATCTGGGAGGAGCTCGGCTTTGAGTTCGATGCCATCTCGACCGGCTTTATTGTGACCGAGGAAGAGACGCGCATCATCTCGGACTTTTGCCACCGCCGTGCGCAAAAGGGCACCAAGGTGTTCGTCGACCCCATCATGGGCGACAACGGTAAGCTCTACGCCGGCGTGCCCGAGTCCACGATTGGCCTTATGCGGCACCTGCTGGAGTGCGCAGACTATGCGGTGCCCAACTATACCGAGGCGTGCCTGCTTGCCGATAGGCCTATCGCCGAGCAAATTACGCCCGATGAGGCCCGCGTCCTTGTGGACGGCGTGCGCGAGCTGGGTGCCAAGTCGGTGGTCATTACGAGCGCCGTAGTCAATGGCATGAACGCGGTTATCGGTTACGACCATGTGGCGGGGGAGTACTTTACGATTCCCTTTGAGCTCATTCCGGTTTATTTCCCGGGCACGGGCGACACGTTCTCGGCGGTGCTCGTCGGCCGCGTTATGGCAGGTTGGAGTTTGCAGCGCGCGACGTCCGATGCCATGCGTGTGGTGGCTGAGCTTATCGAGCGCAATGCCGACCAAGAGGACAAGTCGGCTGGCCTTCCCATCGAGGCCTGCCTGGATGTGGTTGACCATGAGTAATGCTGGCGAGGGCGGCATCAAGCCTGCGGGCGAGAACAAGCCGCTCGGCGCGCCGCGTGGCAAGCGTCCGCGTATCCGCGTGAGCTGCGTGGACCAGCTGGGTGCGTGCCGCTGCCACCATGGTCACAAGCCCGGCGACGTTTTTGACTTCGACCGAGACCGCGGCAAGATGTGCGCCATGGCCTGCCACGTGGGCTTTCCCTATATCGATATCCTGCGCTACGGCGGAACCGTGCCTGGCAACGAGCCCGGCACGGCAAAGTTCTGCTGCCCCGAAGTCGATACACTGAACGTCTGGCTTGCCGAGATCGTTGACGAGTAGTCGAGCGTGGATTTTCTCCCGTTTAGAGCGTACTTGAGCGCTCAAAGTGGGAGATTATCCACGCTCATTTCGCGCCGAAGACGTGGCCCGCGACCTCGCTTGCCTACAGCCGCTCGAGCATAGCGGTACAACCGGCGAGCACGTCGCGGTAGGTGGCATCGAAGTTGCCGGTATACCAGGGGTCGGCCACGTCGCCGGGGCGCTCGGTCCAATCGAGCAGGCGCGAGATCTTGCCGTCGGGGTCGTCGCCAAAGATGCGACGCAGGCCACGGGCGTTCTCGGCATCCATATAGACAATGTGATCCCAGTCGCCATACTCCGCGCGACGTACCTGACGTGCGCGATGTGCGACGACGGGAATCCCAACCTCGCGTAGCTTGGCAACGGTACCGTGATGCGGCGGGTTGCCGATCTCCTCGGTCGAGGTCGCGGCAGAATCAATGACAAACTCGCCCGCGCGCCCGGCGCGGTGCACCAGCTCGGTAAACACCGACTCGGCCATCGTCGAGCGGCAGATGTTTCCATAGCAGATAAACAGTACACGTTGCATATGCGGTTTCCTTTCGATCGCCATCATCGAGCTCGAGTATCGCATCTACGCCTGCGCCATCGCCCTCTTGCGTTCCCAGCGAGCCAACTTAATCGTCACCAGCGTAAGCACCCAGGCCACAAGCGAGAACGCGGCACCCACTGCGCCTACATATGCAATGCCAACGCTGCTTACCACGGCGCCGCCCACTGCGGTGCCAAACGAGATGCCGACGTTAAACGCCATGGGCTCAACCGAACTTGCGAGTACCATCGACTTGGGATGGCGGCTGCGTGCCACGTCCATAAAGTGCGTGATGCACGACACCGAGAACAGGTACATGAGCAGCGCCAGGCTAAAGACAAAGACCAGCGCGAGCGGCATGGTGCCGCCCACAGCAAACAGTCCGAGTAACGCTGCAGCCTGCAGCACAAACGTCACGAGTAGCGCCTTCATGCCAAAGCGCGCATCGATCCATCCGCCCAGGATGTTCGAGATCAGGCAGAACACGCCGTAGGCCATGAGCGTGGTACTGGCTTCGACCGTGCCCATGCCCAGCACCTGCTCAAGATAAGGCGTCACGTAGCCGTAGAAAACGTAGACCGACCCCACGCCAAACAAAAAGATGAGCATGCCGGTGATGATGCTCGGCTCGCGTAGCAGACCCGCCTGCTCGCGAAAAGTGGCGGGCTCGTCGGTTTGCCCAGCGCGCGGCATAAACGCCACGAGCGCTCCGCAGATCAGAACGGCAAAGGCCAGCGTGCCGTACATGGCCACGTGCCAATCGAGCGTGTCGGCCACAAACTTGCCGATCGAAGTGACAAAGACCATTGCCACGGAAAACGCACCATATACCACCGAGATGGCAAGCGAAGTTTGCTGCGGAGACAGAAGCTCGGGGATGTACGTCACGCCCACGGCGAGCAGTGCGCCCGAGACGGAGCCCAGGATGATGCGCGAGATGAACAGCACCTGGAAGTTGGGCGCCAACGCCATGACCAGGTTGCCGAGCACAAAGACGATGCTGTAGCACACGAGCAGCTGGTAGCGGCGGAAGCGTCCCGTGCTGAGCGCAAGCACCGGTGTGGCGATAGCGTAGACGAGCGCAAACACGCTAATAAGTTGGCCCGCAGTGGCAAGCGATATGCCGAGTTCCGTCGCCAAGTCGCTTTCGATGCCGATGACCACGAACTCGGAGCAGCCGAGCGAGAATCCCAACAGCACGAGCAGCGCCAGGCAGAGCTTGGTGCGCGCGGGGGAGAGCGCGGCGGCGGTTGGCTTACTTTTAGGCGTGGTTGCGGCGGTCAAGGTTGTCACTCCAATGTCGCATGAATAAGCGGGATTCAATCCCTGCAACTCTAACAGAATGTGACAAAGGGACAGTCTCTTTGTCACATTCGCGGCGTGGCTGCCGCCTAAACCGTCACAACATTCGATGAAAACCTCGAAAACGAGGAAAAACGTCGAATGTTGTGACGGTTTTCGTGTCCGGCGCGGGTGAGCTTCGGTGCCGTCTGGGGGTATAAGACTAGCGAGTGTTTATTTGCGAGGCCTAAGGGGCGCCCCGTATGGATATCGATAACTTTGAATGGTGGTATAGCGAGGGCGAGGCTCCGGACGAGGAGTGGGACGAGCCCGCGCCGCGTGACGTGTCGAGCGACGAGGCCGAGACCGGCAACGATGCCGTCGAGACGGACGCCGCTTCCGACTCCGCCGAGCCCCTAACCTTTGAACAGGCCTGGGCTCAGGCCGAGGCCGACGAGGCTAAGGCCGATGCCACGGCCACACTCGGTGAGCCAGCCGACATGTCCATCTCGCCGGCAAAGACCCCGCAGCCGCGCCATAACATCGACCCCGGCAGCACGGCATCCTTCAGCATACTCGACGTGCCCGCGCATGGTGCTCAGGCGCCTGCGCCCACGCATCGCCCCGACCTAGCTCGCGAGGAAGACGCGGGCCGCCGCTCTCCGCTCGGTCCCATCCTCATCGCCTTCATGGCCGGCGTCATCGCTTGCTCGGCGATCGGAAATGTCTGGAGCCATGTGGAGCAACAGCGCAAAGATGCCGCCAAGGTCGAGATGTCTGTCGAGCAATCGCTCAGCCGCACGCGCTCGGTGCATGTGTCGGTCGAGGTCAAGGACGGTGCGACATGGGATACCGCCCGCGGCGACAGCCAGATGCTCATCCACATCGTGGGCCGCACGCTCAGGGGGCAGGCGATTGACGAGTATCAATATGTCAACTCCGCTGGCGACGGCATCGAACTCAAGCCCGGCGACTACGAGCTCACGGTCGACGAGCCGCCCGTCGCCACCGATGGCACGCGCTTCCGCGCCTCAAAGCGCATGGTTCCCGTGAGCTTTAACTCGCAGGCGCCCGATACGGTCGACAGCACACCGCAGGGCGGATTCGACCTTTACGCAATCGCTCAATAACTGCGCCTGCCGCCTCACCTTGCCGCCAAGAGTGGCACAATAGCCCTCGACACTATTGTTTACTTTTGGAGGAAGTAGCATGTCCACCGTCACCACCATCAAGCGCGGCGGCCTCACCGCGGCCATCGATTCCATGGGAGCCCAGCTCACGAGCCTTGCCCTCGACGGCAACGAGTATCTGTGGCAGGGCGACCCGGCCTTTTGGGGCAAGCACGCGCCCATTCTGTTCCCCATCGTGGGATCGCTGCGCAACAACACGGCGACGTCTGCAGCCGGCACCTGCGAGATGCCGCGCCACGGACTCGCGCGCATCGTCGAGCACAAACTGGTCGAGGTCTCCGAGGACGGCTCGTCCGTCACCTACGAGATCACCGATACGCCTGAGTCGCTCAAGGCTTTCCCCTTCCACTTTAAGCTCAACATGACCTATGCCCTAACCGGCGACGCCACGCTCACGCAGACCTTTGCCGTCACCAACACCGGCGACGTGGACCTGCCGTTCTCGGTGGGCGGCCACCCTGCATTTAACGTGCCCGCCCCCGGTGCCGAGGACGAGACGTTCGAGGATTACGAGCTGGCATTTACCGAGGCTTGGACCAACGAGGCCCCCATCATCACGCCCGATGGCCTCATGACGTTCGAGGGTAGCTACAAGGCTCCCGATAACTCGGACGTGCTGCCCATCACGCACCGCAGCTTCGATAACGATGCCATCATGTTCACCGATGCCCCGGGCTCCACGCTCACGCTGCGCGGCCGCAAGTCGGGCCACGGCGTCAAGATCGACTTTGAGGGCTTTAAGTACATTGGCGTGTGGTCTGCCGCCAACGACGCCCCGTTTGTGGCGCTCGAGCCCTGGACCGGCCACACCACCATGGACACCGAGGACGACGTTTTTGAGCACAAGGTCAACACCATTACCTTGGCTCCCGGCGCTACCGATAAACGTAGCTTTAGCGTAACGCTGCTCTAGAGGTTCCGCCGTTCTAACGAACGGCGGACCAGTCGACGCTGCGCGCCACCCAGAGCGACAATTTGTCATTCAAAAGGCACGGCATGACCAGGAGGTCTATGCCTTGCCTTTTTCATGCCTAGTCGTTGGATGGGTAGTCATTGGGGACGTTCTTAAACGACTACTGTGTGTCTATTAATTTTTCGCGCACATGACGCGCTGCTGGTCGCGGGCGTATATCCTGTCTTATTGTCAGTAACGCAAAATAGGGAAGGCACCAGATGCAACCTCGGCAACAGCGCGGCATGCAGGGCCAGCCGATATGCAGCCGTCGCATCTTTTTGGGTAGCGCTCTCGCTGCGAGCGCTTCCGTCGTCGCCGGCGCGCTTGCCGGCTGTCAGCGCCCGTCCACGCTCAAGGTGGTTCAGCCCACGACGGGCGGCGGTCGCGACGACCTGTCCGATTCCGTGATCGGCAAGGATAAGATCCGCATTGGCATGGAGGCGGCCTACGCCCCGTACAACTGGCAGGTTTCCGAAGCCAGTGAGTTCACCATCCCCATCGACAACGTGCAGGGCGCCTATGCCGATGGCTACGACGTGCAGATCGCCAAGATCGTCTGCAAGGCCCTCGGTGGCGAGCCCGTTGCCGTCAAGCAGAGCTTTTCGGGCCTTATCGATTCGCTCAACAACGGCCAGATCGACCTCATCATCGCCGGCATGAGCGCCACGCCCGAGCGCGAGGAGTCGGTCGGCTTTTCCGACCCGTACTTCATTGGCTACTTTGGCCTGTTCGTAAAAGAGGGTTCCCCCTACCAAAACGCCACCAAGCTTAGCGACTTTAGCGGTGCCACGGTACTCGGCCAAAAGGACACCATGCTCGACACCGTCATCGACGAGATCCCGGGCGTTGTGCACAAGAACCCGGTCGATTCGGTTCCCACGGTGTTCTCGAACCTGCTGCAGGGCACGTGCGATGCCGTGACCTACAACACCGAGAACGAGAAGGGCTATATGGCCCAAAATCCCGGTATCGTCCCCATCCATTTTGCCGAGGGCGAGGGCTTTAAGCAGGAGGTCGCGGCAAACGTCGGCTGCCGCAAGGGCTCGGACAAGCTGCTTAAACTCATCGACAAGACACTCAAGGGCATTAGCCAAGAGGAACGCGACCAAATGTGGGACGCGTGCCTCGATCGTCAGCCGGCATAGGGAGGCAGCATGAAAACCATCAATCGTCTGGCCTCCTTTATCAAGGCCGACCACCGTTATGTGTACCTGGGCACGAGCGTTGTCGCGGCGCTCGGCCTGGCGTTTAGCCAACGCAATCCCACACCGCTGAGCTTCTTAGCCCCCACCGGTATCTTCCAGGATTGCCTTTGGGCAATTCTTTGGGCCTGGCTCGTCGTGTCGGCGGCGGCGCTGGTCACCAAGCTCATGCACTGGAACGACTATCGCGAGGCGTCGCCGTTCGCATCCGAGCGTTTCCGTCGTGGCGCACGCTTAGGCAGCTACGTCGTGGTCGCCATCGCGGCGATCTTTTTCGTGGACCGCTGCGTCATGTCATTTATCGACCTGGTGCAGGTGAGCATTGTCTCGGACTCCAACCCCAGCGACTTTTTGTCGAGCCTGGTCTACATGACCTACAAGAGCGGCGACTTCTTTATCCGCGGCATCGAGATCACCATCGCACTTGCGACCTTCGGTACCGTCATCGCCTTTTTCCTGGCGCTGCTCTTTGTGTTCCTGCGTATTCAGACCTTCGATCGCGTGGACAACGACCTGGTGCGCTTCTTTAAGAGCATCGGCCGCGGCTTTGCGACTGTCTACTCCACCATCGTGCGCGGCACGCCCATGATGGTCCAGGGCCTGCTCATCTATTACGCGGGCTTCACCGTTTTGCGCGGCATGGGCTTCGAGACCGCCCAGGCCAACCAGATTTGGAGTACCTTCACCGCCGGTCTCGTCACCATCTCGCTCAACTCCACCGCCTACATGATGGAGGTCCTGCGCGGCGGTATCGAGTCCATCGATCCCGGCCAGGCCGAGGAGGCGCGCTCGCTGGGTCTGTCGCAGTGGCAGGCCATGCGCAAGGTCGTGTTCCCCCAGGGCATTAAAAACGCGATTCCGGCGCTCACCAACGAGCTCATCATCAACATCAAGGACTCGTCGGTGCTTTCGGTCATCGGCGTGTTCGACCTCATGTACGCCACCACCACCGTCGCCGGCGTGTACTACCGCCAGATGGAGGTCTACTGCGTGGCGCTCGTGGTCTACCTGATCCTGACGCTCGTGGCGAGCCGCCTGCTCGAAGCCTTTGGCAAAAAACTCGGCGCCGAGGCCCCGGCAACGCTGCCCAGCTCCAACTAGGCTCAAGACGAGGAGAATCATCATGGCAGATACCGCCACTACCGGCGTTGCGGCCGCCGCACAAACTAAAGAGCCGCTCATCCGCGTCGAGGGCCTGCGCAAGAGCTTCGGCTCGCTCGAGGTGCTCAAGGGCATCGACCTGTCCGTTAACCCCGGCGAGGTCGTCACCATTATCGGCGCTTCGGGCTCGGGCAAGTCGACCTTCCTGCGCTGTCTCAACCTGCTCGAGACCCCGGACGCGGGCCACATCTGGTTCCACGGCCAGGACCTTACGGCCGAGCGCTGCAATATCAATAAACTCCGCGAGGACATCGGCATGGTGTTCCAGGGCTTTAACCTGTTCAACAACATGGACGTGCTCGACAACTGCACGCTCGCGCCCGTCACGCTCAAAAAGATGAGCAAGGCCGAGGCTGAAAAGGTCGCGATGGAGCATCTGACGAGTGTGGGGCTCGAAAAGTTCGCGCACGCCGCTGTGGGTCGCCTGTCCGGTGGCCAAAAGCAGCGCGTGGCCATCGCGCGCGCCCTATGCATGAATCCGCAGATCATGCTGTTCGACGAGCCGACCTCCGCACTCGACCCCGAGATCGTGGGCGAGGTGCTCGAGGTCATGCGCAAGCTCGCGGCCGACGGCATGACCATGGTCGTCGTCACGCATGAGATGGCCTTTGCCCGTACGGTGTCCGACCGCGTGGTCTTTATGGATAAGGGCGTGGTCCTCGAGGACGCCGCGCCGGCCGAGCTCTTCGGCAACCCCAAGCACCAGCGCACCCGCGAGTTCCTCTCGCGTTATCTCGAGGACAAATAACCGACCGCAAACGCTTATGTGGCAGGGCCGCTCCGGTGGGGCGGCCCTCGTCATCACAATCGAAAGGATGTCATGGCCGAGGTTTGGCGCTTCTTTGCGCATGAGGATGATTTTGCCGATTTGGACGAGGCTGGTGCGTGCGAGCGCCTGGGCCGTGTGCTGTCGTTTCCGACCATTTCGAGTATGGATGCCGAGGCGGTGAACTGGCAGCCGTTCGACGACCTGCGCGCGTATATGCAGCAGGCCTGACCGCACGTATTTACAGCGGGTAAGGTCGAGCTCATCGATCATTCGTTGCTGGTGACGCTTTCCGGCTCCGACCCCGCACTCAAGCCCGTTGTGCTCATGGGTCACATGGACGTGGTCCCCGTGGTGCCGGGTACCGAGGACGACTGGACGTACGCCCCCTTTAGCGGGCATGTAGACGACACCTACATTTGGGGTCGCGGCGCCATCGATATGAAAGACCAGGTCGCAGGCATTCTCGAGGCGGTTGAGTATGCGCTGGCGCACGGTTGGCAGCACGAGCGCACGCTGCTCCTGGCCTTTGGCCAGGACGAGGAGACTACGCAGTACGGCGCAGGCGCCATCGGCCGCGCGCTCGAGGAGCGCGGCATTGAGCTTGAGTACCTGATCGACGAGGGTGACTACCGCATCGTTCCAGCTGCCGAGTACGGCGCGGGCGAGGGCTGGCTTATGCATGCCGACCTTGCCGAGAAGGGCTACGCCGATATTGTGCTCAAGACGAAGAGTGAGGGCGGGCATTCGTCCAACCCCTACGGCGGCACATCGCTCGAGGTGCTGAGCCGTGCCATCACCGCAATCTGCGATATCGAGTGGCCGACGCGCGTCACGGACCTGCTTGCCGCACAGCTCGTCGAGCTGGGGCTTTACACGGCCGACGAGATTGCCTCCAACAAGGACACCATCGTGCGCGAGTGCCTCGCCAGCAAGAAGCTCTATCCGCTGGTGACGACCACCTGCGCGCCCACGCAGATCGAGGGTGGCAGCACCGGCGCCAACGTAATGCCGCAGGATATGTGGGCCAACATTAACTTCCGCATGCTCGAGGGCACGAGCGTGGCCGACGTTGTGGCGCGCTGCCGCGAGGCGGTTGCCGCGGCGGGCCTTGCCGGACGTGTGGAGGTCGAACTTGGCCCCGGCAGCTCCGAGCCTTCGCCGTCCCCGCGCGTTGGTGGACCGGGACTCGAGGCCGTTCGCGCCATCGCCGCCCGCTATTTCCGTGATCCAAAGGGGACGGAGGAAAACGGATCATTCGAGCCGTTGGCGATTGTCCCCTCGACCGTGATCGGCGCGACCGACGCTGCCAACTACCAGCGCATTTGCCACGAGTGCATCCGCTTCTCCGCCTTTGTGGTCGACGATGACGAATGCGACCGCGGCGTCCACGGCACCAACGAGCGCATCACCCGTCGCGCCTACCTCCAAGGCATCCGCTTCCTCATCGCCCTGCTCCACACGCTCTAGAATGCGACAAAGGGATTGAGCCGGCAACTGGCAACCGGTTTCATCGGTAATGAGATAAAAACTGTTATATAAAAAGACTAAAATATCTTCAGAAGCATATGCTGGGGTTGGTATTTCTTGAACGACTGCGGGCATGTGTCAGACTGCCTCGGCCCTCCGGGGGGGGTGCCCAGGCAGGTCACCGTGTGGCTGGGGAGGAAATTATGCAGGAGCTCAGAGAGACGACGTCTCTACTCGTGAATAATGTTATCGGGGGGGGGTGTCCCAGCAGGGAACTTCCTGGTGGACATCGGCCGCGCGAGCGGTGGTCCGTCATGTCTTATGACCGTCGTCGCGGGCTGCGCCCGGTCTCGCCATATGTGATTGTTCTGGCCCTCGCCGTCGTGCTGACGGCGAGTTTCTTCCTGCCGACCCGCGCGGAGGCGGCGGTTTCGGACCACACGGTTCCGTTTCCGAACCACACGGTTCCGACGACTTCGCCTTCGGGGACAACAATTAACCTGTTTGATTACTGGGTGAATCCGGATAACCATCTGTCGGTTTCCGGCAACGGCGGCATCAACGCAAGCCACCGGTTCCAGTTTAACGATGGCCAGGGTGATGCACCGCTCAACCATTGGACGGGCAACACGAACCCGCAGCCCGGCATTGTCAGCAACACGCTTTCAGACGGCTACCCGCAGCTTTCCGGTACCTATGGCGGCGACTCCCTCCGCTATCTGTTCGATTCCTCTGCCCAGACCGGCAAGACGTCCCATTTTGGCGTGACGGGCCTCCTCAAGGTTCAGGACGGCTACTACGTCTATGACAGCTCCGAAAACTACGCAGCCTACAACGCTGACAAGAATGCCTTCGACGTCTATGACACCTGGGGCATTGACAAAGTGGGCGATTCGTCCCATCGGGGTCAGTTCTTCCCGTTCGATGCGGCAGACAAGGTGTTCAAGGAGGAAAGCGGCCGGCTCGTCCAAAATGGCATCCCGGCAGACAACGCCGGTAACCACGTCAACCACCACTTCGGCCTCTCAATGTCCACGCGATTCGTGCAGCCCAACGGCGGCCTGACGAACGATAAGAAGGACATGACCTTCGAGTTCGCCGGCGATGATGACGTCTGGGTGTTCATCGATGATGTCCTCGTGGGTGATATCGGCGGTATTCACAGCCGTGCGAGTCTGAGTATCAACTTTAATACGGGCGACATTAAGGTGAACGACAAAAGCGACGGCACGCTGCTGAGCAAGTACCAGGCACTTCGGGCTTCGACGGCAACACCTTCAAAGACGGCACCAACCACACCCTCAAGTTCTTCTACCTGGAGCGCGGCGCCACCGACTCCAACATGGAGCTCAAGTTCAACCTCGTGACGGTGCCCGAGTCCGACATCATCAAGTTCGACCAGGACGGCAAGTTCGTACAGGGTGCCGAGTTCGCGCTGTACAAAACAGACGGGAAATTTACAGATACGACCAATAACGAGAACGCGCTTCTCGGCTCCGGTACCACGGACGAGGCCGGCCACCTAACGCTCACGAACGACGTGGACAACGGCGTCATCAACTTCGACGATCTCTACAACAAGGATCACGACAACAACAAGTACTACCTCCTGAAGGAGACGCGCGTACCCGAGGGATACCGCTCGAGTCTCGCGGCGACGGGTGGTAGCATGCAGCTCGAGTACGTGCCCGCGAGCGCTGAGAACGGCGCGGGCGGCGTCATCATCAACCGCGGCGGTATGGACGCGGGCAGCGTCGTGTGGAAGACCGGTGCGTTCGCCGCCGCGAAGGAGACCATCACCGCGCCGTCGACCGTGTACAAGGCAAATAATGACCTGACGAAGTCCGACAAGACCGTCAATCTGGACTCCGGCATACTGTTCGCTGTGGTGCTCAAGCGCGACAAAAGCGCAGGCACAGGTATCAAAGATCCGAGCAATTGGTACGCCGTGTCGGGCGACCCATCGACGGGAGCGGGATACACCCTCGCCAAGGAGCCGGGCATGACCGGTGCTATCGAGGCGGCGAAGAAGGACCTGCACGCCTTCACGCTCAACACAAGCGGCCAGTACCAGGTAGAGATTCAAAATCTGCCCGGTGACATCTCCAAGTACTACTACCTGCTGAGCGGTGATGCCCGCAAGGATGCCGAGTACACGGTGGCCATCTACCACACAGCGGCGAGCTCGATCGGCGACGCGACGCCCGAGAACACCGTCCACGTGTACAGCGACGACATCACAGACGGCACGAACTTCAAGCGGCAGTTCGCCACGCGCCTGCTCGTCACGAACATCCAGAATCGCCTGTTCGTGCAGAAGACCGATACCGAGGGTAAGCCCGTTGACGGGGCGAAGTTCGGCCTTTACAAGTCCACCCAGGTGACTACGGATGCGAACGGCAAGGCCGTGCTCGATGGCGACCAGGCCCCCTACGACACCCTGACGACGAGGTCGGTCGCCAACCCGGTCAAGCTCGAAGGGGCGGGCGTATTCCCGTCTACGAGCGACAGTAGCGAGCCGCTCGTGAAGGGTACCTACTTCCTGAAGGAGGTCTCGGCGCCCAATGGCTTCCTGCTTAATGACAGGCTCATCAAGGTGATTGTGGACGATTACGGCGTTCACGCCGATGCTGGTACAGTTGATGACGGCGTTTCGACGTTCGTGGGCGTGGGCTCGCTCATGAAGAGCCTGGGCCAGTTTGGCGCAGAGGGCGACATCGACAACACGCTCACGTGGATCAAGGGTGCGCGGCAGACGTCCGACGGGAGGCTCGACGGCAACGGCAACCTTTCCTGGAACAATGACGCCAAGGGCGGCGAGGATGAGGTGCGCCTCAAGTACGGCGCCAACGGACGTGTCTACCAGTATGGGCCCACCGAGGAGGGTAAACCTTATCGCTTGGAGACCGAGACGGGCTGGATACGTATGGGCATCACGCAGGACGAGCAGCCCAAGGGGACCACGTCGAAAGGTGCCCGTGCCAATCTGGGCGACATGAACCTGAACGCCCTGTTCACGGGCGCCACCTGCGTGCGCGTGGCGAACGAACGCGAGGCGAGCCTTGAGGTGACGAAGAAGGTTGTCGTGCCCAATGGCCTGACGGGCAATAAGGACGCAAAGTTCACCTTCAAGTTCACCGTGCCTGATGGGAAGACCTACAAGGCTGCAGTGTTCAAGAACGCTGGGGCCGCAAGCGAGAAGCAGGTCGGCGATATGTTCGACCTGACGAACGGACGCGAGCAGACCATCACGGCCGGCCAGACGATCCGCGTGTACGGTCTCGCCGAGGGTGACAAGTATACGGTTCAGGAGCTGACCCGCGCGGGCAAGATGCCGGCCGGCTTCACGCTGACCAAGCGCGAGCAGGGCGGCAACGCCCTGGGCGGCGAGGGCGACAGCATCGAAGGCACGATTGCGAAGCAGAACGTCAACGGCACGCTGGCCGACGCCAACAAACTGGTATTCACGAACACCTACAGCGTAAAGCTGCCGGTGACGCTCACCAATGCGTTCTGGGCGCAGAAGGTGCTCCGGGGCCGTAACTGGAAAGATGGCGATAGCTTCAAGATTTACCTGCGCGCGGACAAGGGCACGCCGATGCCTGACGGTGCCGGGGATGCGCCCGTGAGTGATATGAAGCAGGTTGTGAAGACCGTCGAGAACGGGGACAAGTTCGACTTCGGTAAGATTGAGTACGCCAAGCCCGGCACCTACACCTATCTCATTGCCGAGGCCACGCCGTCTCAAAACGACGCTGACTGGCTGCCCGGGTTCGGGTATTCGAGCGCTTCCTACCGCGTCACGGTGACGGTGAGCGATAACGGCGACGGCACGCTGTCGCAGCCGGCAGTCAAGATGGAGCAGACCTACACCGACGACGGCATGAGCCATGAGAACAATCCGATCGAGGTCGCTGACAAAATCGCCAAGATCACGAATACGTACCACCCGAAGGGGACCTCGGTTGCGCTCGAAGCGACGAAGCGCTTTACGGGCGGCGCGCTCGCGGGCGGCGACTTCACGTTCCAGCTGCTCGACAGCGACGGCAAAGAGCTCCAGGCTGTCCAAAACGACAAGGACGGCAAGGTCGCCTTTGCAGCCATCGACTACGCTACGCCGGGCGATCACGACTACGCCATCAAGGAGGTTGCCGGCAACGACCCGACCGTCGTCTACGACGCGAAGGACGTGAAGGTCCACGTCAAGGTCACCGACGAGAAGGGCGAGCTGAAGGCGACCGTCACATACGACGGCGAGAAGGCCGTGCCGACCTTCACCAACTCGAAGCCGACGACGGACGTTACCGTCGAGGCCATGAAGACCCTCAAGGGCAAGGACCTGACGGCTGGTGCGTTCACTTTCGGCCTATATCAAGGCGACGCGACTACGGTTGATCCCATCCAGACTGTCCAGAACGACAAGGGCGGCAAGATTAAGCTCATCCTCACCGGTCTGACCATAGGCGAGTACGACTACACGCTCAAGGAGGTCGCTGGCAGCGATTCGACCATCACCTACGATTCCACGGCGGTGAAGGTCCACGTCTCGGTGAAGGCGGACGGTGACAAGGCAAAGGCGACTGTCACCTATGACGACAAGAATGATGCCCCGACCTTCACTAACAAGTATCAGCCTGCCGAGACCTTGGCTACACTCACGGCGAAGAAATCGTACGTGAAGTCCGACAACACGCAGGCCACGCTCAAGGGCGGCGAGTTCACCTTCGACCTGTACGAGGGTGATCTGACGGCCGAGCAGCTGAAGGGCAAGCAACCCATCCAGACCGCTAAGAACGGCGAGGACGGCACCGTTACCTTCCCGGCCATCAACTACACCAAGGCCGGCGAGTACAAATACACTATCGCGGAGCAGAAGGGCGACCTGTCCCACGTGACCTACGACGCTACGGTGCACCATGCCGTGGTGACAGTCGTGGACAACGTCGGCAAGCTGGAGGCGAGCGTCACCTACGACGACGGCAAGACGGATGCCCCCACCTTCAGGAACACCTACAACGCAACCGGCTCCGCGGAGCTGACGGCGACCAAGGTCGTCGCGGTCGCGGACGGCTTCACGCACGACACCAAGCTGAAGGGCGGCGAGTACTCGTTCGAGCTGAAGGATGCCGCCGGCAACGTGCTCGGCACCGCGAAGAACGACGCCGACGGCAAGGTCAGCTTCAGGCGCGAGTTCCAGCTCTCCGACTTGGGCGGCGCCGCGA
>CABUQK010000004.1 GCA_902493615.1 uncultured Collinsella sp. | reverse complement strand
CGACACGCATAAAAAGCCTCCCATTTCTCATGTCCAAGAAATGGGAGGCAGTTCAGACCGAGCGTAGGGAGGGTTGTGTCTTGAAGAGCCATCTGAACATATTGAGCTGTCTGCAGGGTGCCGGTGCCCTACCGTTTGCGGACGAATTGCTACCGTTTGCCGAGCGGGTGGCACGCGAGGCGCTCGAGGCATTGTCGCCAACACGATGTGCCGGCTGCGAGCGCGCCGGTGCGCTTATTTGCCAAGACTGCCTGGCCGCGCTCACGCTCATCGACCCACGTCATAGCTGTACCCGATGCGGCGCCCCGTTTGGGGATTTGCTGTGCACTGAGTGTTCGGTCGAGGGCACGTCCTCGGCAATGGCGGAGGCGCTCGACCGCTGCCTGGCGTGCGCCGTCTATGCGCATCCGCTGCCGCGCATCATTAAAGCGTACAAGGACGCGGGCGAGCGACGTCTGGCTCCGTATCTGGCGGAGCTGCTCTACGACACCGCCCTGCATGCCCAGGTCGTAGCGCCCGATCGCTACGGAGGTGTGCTGTCCGGCGCGGATGCGGTGGTGTTTGTGCCTGCGACGGCGGCAGCATTTCGGCGGCGTGGTTTTGATCATATGGAGGCCATTGCGCGCCCATTTTGCGAGCTGTCGGGTGTTCCCTTGCTCGATGCTCTCGTCAAGTACGGGCATGGCGACCAGCGCGAACTCGGTCGTGAGGAGCGCCGCGAGCGTGCCCGAGGTATGTACGAGACGGTTGAGGATGTGCATGGCCGCCGCCTGCTGCTTATCGACGACGTTATCACCACGGGTGCGACGATGGCAGCGGCTTCGGCGGAACTCAAGCGCGCCGGCGCCGCAGCAGTCGATGGCCTTGCTATCGCACGTGTTTGGTAGGGGTGGTTCAGATGGCAATAAAGATCGGGCAGCGTGGCAAGCCTGCAAGCGAGCAGCTGGCTGCTTCCGTAATTTTGACGGGTGCCTCGGCGCTGCGCATGATGCGCGCCGAGCGCCGGCAGATGGGCTACATAAGCTGGAAGGACCTTAATCCCGATGAAGAGCGCCGTGTGCTGCGCACGTCGTCGCCCTCGACCGAGGACATCTATCTTCCCGATTTGGTGCGGATTGGGGCCGCAAGCGGCGAGGTGCAAGAGGATTTGTGCTTGCTGGTAGGATCTGCAGCGCAGCGCCGCCGTATTCTTGGCGTGAGCTGGTCCGTATGCTCCGAGTTGCCCGCCGGCTCGATTCTAGAGGTGGAACCGGGGGTGTACAGTCTATCTCCCGAGGCCCTTTGCGTAGCCGTCGCGCGCGAGGTCGGCTGCATCCAGGCATTTGCCCTGGCCCAGGAGCTGTGCTCTAAGATTTCACTGAGTGACCGCGGGAAGTATCTGCCTCCCTACACCTCGCCTGTCGTGAACAAATTGGCAAAGGACAAAGACCAGCCGCCAGATGTCGGTTACTTTGAGGTCGAGTCCGTGCTGACACCCGATTGCCTGGTAGATTACCTCGCGGCATGCAAGGGGAATGTGGCCAAACAGCTGCTGCGCCTGTGTCCCTACCTGTCAGAAAATCTGCGCTCGCCCATGGAGTGCATCATGCTCGCTCTGTTTTCGCTTCCGTTTTCCTATGGCGGATTTGCCTGCGGTCCCTTTAAGACCGACTACAAGATCGAGTTCGATGACCGTGCGCAGGCAATCTCGGGGATGCCGCATGCAGTTTGCGATGCGTATCAGGAAGCAGCCCAGTTTGACCTGGAATACAACGGTGAGCTGGGCCATTCCTCCCGGAGGGGACGTATCCATGATGAAAAACGCAACACGGGCTTGATTACTATGGGAATCGAGGTCGCGACGGTCAATAACGAGATGCTCTGCGACATGGAAGCAATGGAGGCGCTCGCATGGCGCATGCACCAGCGTATGCGAAAGCGGTACCGGAATCGTGTCGATGCCCGCAGGAAAAAGCAAGAGGCGCTGCTTAACACGCTGCGGGCGTGTTTTGGGCTTAAACCCGCCTAACAATGCTCTGAAACAGAGGGTTGGATATATGCTCTGGCCAAAATATAGCAAATATGAATACTGCTACAAATTCAGTAACAGCAAAATCAGGGATTTTGGGACTGGAAGAGGGGGTAAATTAGAAAGTTATTAAACAAATGTGGAATATCCTGGCATCAATCTGACGTTATAGAGCGTGAAAACAGCTTGCAGAGCCAAAAACTCCTGCTACTAAATCGGTAACAGTACTCATATTTGCTATTTTTTGGCCACGGCGCCCTAAGACGGGTGTGTTGGGGCTTTCCATAGGGGAGCGACGGGCTCAATCAGAGCACGTGCGGTCCGTCCTGACCTGCGAAATCTGTACTCGCGATGCGAATAACGCCCCTAACCTTAAACTTTAGCTTGAACTTAGCTATAATGCGCTTCGTTCCTACCAGGCTGTGGTTGCGGACGGACGAAATGCCCGTCCTAGTCCAAGACAGACGCGGTCAAAGGGATCCACGTAAGCGACCGCGTGCGCGCGGCGCGATCATGGCGCGTCCTAGATGTAAGCCGCACCGTCCGTTCGACTTTCTTTGGGGCAATACCGCCTCGCGGGCGAGCGGGCCAGTCGTGAAGGTGGCTGCGGCCTCCCGAGCAAACACCCCGGTGCGCAAGTGTGGGGTCAAATACCAGGTCAGCTGGTGGGAACAACCTGATATTCCGTGCAACGCACGGATCGTATACGACACAGAAGGTAGGGTAGTGGACATGGTGAGGGGCAGCTTGATGCACGCGGCTCGGTTAGGTGCTGGGACCGCAGCGGTCATCGCCGTTTTGGGCCTGAGCGGATGCGCGTTCAACCCGCTGTCTACGTTCACGACTCCCACGATCGACCAGATCGAGTACGAGACCGTCACGCCGGCGGTGTCGGACGACGCCCTGGTCACTCCCGGAACCCTGACGGTCGCCCTCGATACTTCCGATGCGCCGCAGGCCATGCAGGACGCCGACGGCGAGCTCACGGGGTATGCGGTTGACGCCGCCCGCGCCCTCGCAAGCCGCATGGGCCTTAAGGTCTCCTTTGTCGATGCGTCTTCGGCAGGTTCCGCGCTCGGCGACAAAAAGGCCGATATCTTTATCGGCGAGATTAACTCCACGGACGGGGACATTAGCTCGCTCGGCACCTGCCTGTACGATGCCACTTCCGTGTTCGGTAAAACTAGCGATGGTGGGTCGCTAAGCGTTTCCACCGGTACCCTTAACACGTCCACCCTGGGCGTTCAGATGTCCTCGGCCTCGCAGGAGGCGCTTGCTAAGCAGAGCATCACCGCCAACCAAAAGACCTACTCCAACATCAACGAGTGCTTTGAGGCGCTCGAGTCCGGCGAGGTCGACTATGTGATCTGCGACTCCACGGCCGGCGGCTACCTTGCACGCCTGATGAGCGAGGTCTCCTATGTCGGTGCGCTCGAGGCGCCCTCGACGCTTGGTGTTGCGGGCGCCTCGTCCAATGACGAACTGTGCCGTGCCGTGAGCGACGCCCTCGACGACATCACGGTCGACGGTACGCTCGAGGCAGTCCACTGCGTCTGGTATGGCACGATGCCCTACGACCTCACCACTAAGACGGTTTCGGGCGCTAGCGTGCAGCCGGGTGACTCTGAGTCCAGTGAGACCATGTCCTCCGGCAGCGAGTCCTCCGATTCCAACAATGAGACCGCATCCTCCGAGGACAACTCGTCCAGCCAGGAAGGCACCATCACCGACGACGACATTAACAAACTCAATAGCTAGTTATTGCTAGGGGTGGTGTCTCCTATACGTTGGAAAGGACACTTCTTCACGGTTTCAACACGCACTGCCGGGCTTCTCCAATAGGGGAGTCCGGCTTTTTCATCCCTATAAAACCAGCAGGTCAAAGCTAATTTTCGGGACCAAATACAAATCTGTCGGCTCCCTCCTATAGCGCACTTTGCCACAGAAAAGTTCGAGACTTCGGTATGCGGTATCAAGCAATCGTTATTCGGGTCTTTAGGAATCCGCGTGATTAAATACACGGCAATGGGTACATAGCCAGTACGGTAAGTCCCCGAGGCAGATTGGAGCCACGTATGGATATCAAGGTTTCTGGACGCAAGACGACGGTAACCGATGCTCTGCGTGCGCATGTGGATGAGAAGATCGGCGAGGCGCTCAAGGTTTTCGATATCGAGCCCATGACGGTCGACGTTGTACTTCGCTATGAGAAGAACCCCTCGAACCCCAACCCGGCAATCGTCGAGGTCACGGTTCGTGCCCGCGGTTCGGTGATTCGCGTTGCCGAGCACGGTGCAGATATGTACGCCGCCATCGACCTCTCCGCCGATAAGGTCACCCGCCAGCTGCGCAAGTTCAAGACCAAGGTCGTGGACAACCGCCAGGGCGGTGCCAGCGCCGCGGATGTCGCGCCGGTCGAGCGCGTCGAGGATCTGGCCGACCTGCTGCTGCCCGAGGAGGAGGACGACCTGCTCGTCCGCGAGAAGGTTATCGACGTCACCCCGATGACTGAGGAGCAGGCGCTGGTGCAGACCGATCTGCTGGGCCACGACTTCTACGTGTTCGAGAACGCGACGACCGGCCTTATCAATGTGGTGTATCACCGTAAGAATGGTGGATATGGCATCATCAAGCCCCGCATCGAAACACTTGACGAGTAAAATACGTTAACTTGCATGAGTTAACGGTTGGCGGCCATCCCATGCGGGTGGCCGCCTTTTTACGTAAGGAGTCGCTTTGATGGACAAGGCCGCATCTACCGGTCATTCGGACCGTTGCCGCATCGTCGTCGATACCTGCTGCGACTTTAGCCCCGAGGTCGCCGCGAACCTCGATGTCGATATCCTGGGTTTCCCCTTCATTATCGATGGCGAGGAGCGCACGGATGACATCTGGTCGAGCATCACGCCCAAGGAGTTTTACGACCGCATGCGCGCTGGTGCCCGCGTGTCCACCTCGGCTGTGTCGCTCGGTCGCTATATCGAGTTCTTTACCGAGTGCGCCAAAGAGGGCACGCCCACGGTCTACCTGTGCTTTACCTCGGCGCTGTCGTCGAGCTACAACTCCGCGTGCCAGGCGGCAGATGCCGTGCGCGCCGAGTATCCCGATTTTGAGCTGTACGTGGTCGACAACGCTCTGCCCTGCGCGACCGGCGCGCTCTTGGCGCTCGAGGCCGTGCGCCAGCGTTCGGCGGGACTGACCGCCAAGCAGCTGGTCGATTGGGCAAACGAGGCAAAGACCTACGTCCACGGCTACTTTACGCTCGAGAGCTTCGACGCACTGGCTGCCGGCGGCCGCATTCCGCCCGCGGCGGCGCAGCTCACGGCAAAGCTCGACGTCAAGCCCGAGCTCTCCTACGACCTGGCCGGCTCGCTGTCGCTGATCGGCGTCAACCGCGGCCGCAAGAAGGCGCTCAAGTCCATCCTCAAGTCGTTCCGCGAGAACTACGTGCCCGATCGCACCATGCCCATCGCCATCATGACGGCCGATGCCGAAAAGGATGGTGACTGGCTCGAAGCCGCCATCCGCAAGGAGGAGGGTTGCGCCGACGTCACGATCATTCGCGGCTCCGTGGGTCCCACCATCGGCTCGCACGTGGGCCCCGGCATGGTGGGCTGCGCGTTTTGGGGTAAGAACCGCGCCGACAAGGCGTCGCTTTCCGACCGTATCGCCCGCCGCGTGCGCGGTCAGTAGGCAAGCGCTGCGTCCGTAATCGCCCTCGACTCACAGCCCAAACGCTGGCACCGAGTATTCAACCTGGTAACAACACCCAACCCAAAAGGAAAGGTTTCATGGCAAACAAGCTCTCCGTCGCATTCATTGGCACCGGAATCATGGGTGCCCCCATCGCCGGCCACATTCTGGACGCCGGCTATCCCGTCACGGTCAACAACCGCACCAAGTCCAAGGCGGCGGCGCTTATCGAGCGCGGCGCCGTCTGGGCAGATACGCCGGCCGATGCCGCGGCGAACGCCGATGTCGTCTTTACCATGGTGGGCTATCCCTCCGAGGTCGAGGAACTCTACCTGGCGGGCGACGGCCTGCTCTCGTGCACTAAGCCCGGCGCGGTCTTGATCGACCTCACTACGAGCTCGCCCGAGCTCGCCCGTGACATTGCCGAGGCCGCCCAGGTTTCTGGTCGCATGGCGTTTGACTGCCCCGTCACCGGCGGCGAGTCGGGCGCTATCGCCGGTACGCTCACGGCTATCGTGGGCGCTACCGAGAACGACATCGCGCCGGTCCGCGACATCCTTGCCACCTTTGCGGCCAACATCTGCTGCTTCGACGGCGCCGGCAAGGGCCAGGCTGCCAAGCTCGCCAACCAGGTGTCGCTGGGCGCCTGCATGGTCGGCATGGCAGACGCCATGGCATTTGCCGAGCTGAGCGGCCTTGACCTGGAGAAGACCCGTCAGATGATCCTGGGCGGCACCGGTAAGTCCGGCGCCATGGAGAGCCTGGCGCCCAAGGCGCTCGACGGCGACTACAAGCCCGGCTTTATGGTCGAGCACTTCATTAAGGACCTGCGTCTGGCGCTCGCCTACGCCGATGATCGCGAGCTCGCGCTGCCCGGCGCCGACGTCGCCTTTACGCTCTACGACATGCTCGACGCCATCGGCGGCGCCAAGCTGGGCACCCAGGCCATCACGGTCCTGTACAAGGAGGAGGCTGACGCCATCGCCGCCGGTCTGGACTGGTCACAGTATCGTCCCGAAGAGCACGGTGCTCACGAGGACGGCTGCGGTTGCGGCGAGCACGGCGACGACCACGAGTGCTGCTGCGGCCACCATCACGGGGAGTAGCGCCCATGAGCTGGACGTTCGTAGTGCTCGCGTTGGTGCTCTTTATCTTCGCGATCTATATTGGCTTTTTGTGCGGCCAGTGGGCCTGCGAAAAGCGTGTGATCACCAAGCGCGACTACTGGATCGCCAACTTTGCGGGAGCGGCGGCAGTCGTCCTGCTGACCTGGGTGTTCTCACTGTTCCCGCTGGTGCAGTTTGCGCCGATCGGCTGGCTCGGCGGCTTTATCGCCGGCCTTAAGATGAGCTTTGGCGAGTCCGTCGGTCCGTGGCGCAAGCACGACGAGGTCTTTAACGTCAACAAGGCTCACCGTGCCGCCGCCGACGCGGGCGACGCCGAGGAACGCCGCCGTGCGCGTCGCAATGGCGCGGCCGATCGACAGCTCATCTCGGTCACCGATGACAGCAAGGGTGCTGGCAAGCACGCTAAGAAATAGTAAGAAGAGGTAACTATGGCAGAAAACAAAGACGAACAGCTCACCGACGAGGAGCTGGCACAGCTTCAGCTGGCAGAGGAGAACGAGAACGCCGTCGACCGTCTGGTCAAGGAACTCGGCTGCCCCACGCGCCGCATCCGCCAGTTTGCCGCCCGCGTGCTGCACCTGCTTGCCGAGCGCGATCCGCAGCGCGTCGTGCCCTGCGTGCCCGCGCTGATCGAGGCGCTCGACCGCCCCGAGGCTCAGACCCGCTGGGAGGCCCTCGATGCCCTGACGGCGCTCGCCACCACCTGCCCCGAGCAGCTGGGCGATGCCTTTGAGGGTGCCGAGACCGCACTGTTCGACGAGATCTCCTCCACGCTGCGCTATGCTGCCTTCCGCCTGCTGTGCGTGTGGGGCGCCACGAGCGTCGAGCGTTCGCGCGAGGCTTGGCCCATCCTGGACGAGGCCATCCAGTGCTACCACGGCGACCTCGAGTATCGCGACATGCTCGGTTGCCTGTACGAGTTTGGCCAGGGCGAGATTGACGCCGAGGTTGCCGAGAAGCTCGCGCTGCGCCTTAAGTTCGATGCCGAGAACGGTAAGGGCAGCTATCTCAAGGCCCGTTCGAGCGAGATTTGCGAAATGCTTGTTAAACGTTTTGGCCTGGATCTCTTCAAAAAGAAGAAGCGTGCTAGCGTTAAAAAATCTGACGACGCCGAAGACGAGGAGTAACAGATTATGGCGCACGATGTAGTCCTGATTCCCGGTGACGGTATCGGTCCCGAGATTACGCAGGCCATGCGCCGCGTGGTCGAGGCTGCCGGTGTCCAGATCAATTGGAACGTCCAGGAGGCCGGTGCCGGCGTCATGGACGAGTTTGGCACGCCGCTGCCCCAGCACGTGCTCGATGCGGTCGCCGAGACCAAGGTTGCCATCAAGGGCCCCATCACCACGCCGGTCGGCACGGGTTTCCGCAGCGTCAACGTGGCCCTGCGCAAGCACTTTGACCTGTACGCCTGCGTGCGCCCTTGCCTGTCGCAGCCGGGCGACGGCTCTCGTTTCCGCGGTGTCGACCTGGTTATCGTGCGCGAGAACACCGAGGACCTCTACGCCGGCATCGAGTTCGATGAGGGCGCTGCCGAGGTCGAGGAGCTCTCGCAGCTCGTCGAGCGCTCGGGTCAGAAGACCTTCGCCGCGGATTCCGCCATCTCAATTAAGCCGATTTCCATCGCCAAGAGCCGCCGTATTGTGGAGTACGCCTTTGAGTACGCCCGCCGCTGCGGCCGCAAAAAGGTGACGGCCGTGCATAAGGCCAACATCATGAAGGCGACCGATGGTCTGTTCCTGCGCGTTGCGCGCGAGGTGGCCGCCAACTATCCCGATATCGAGTTCAACGACAAGATCGTCGACGCCACCTGCATGGGTCTGGTCCAGAACCCCAACGACTTCGATGTCCTGGTGCTGCCCAACCTGTACGGCGACATCGTGAGCGACCTGTGCGCCGGCCTAGTGGGTGGTCTGGGTATGGCCCCTGGCTCCAACATCGGTGCCGACTGCGCAATCTTTGAGGCGACGCACGGATCCGCGCCCGATATCGCGGGCCAGGATATCGCCAACCCCACGGCCGAGATCCTCTCTGCTGCGATGATGCTCGATCACCTGGGCGAGAACGACGCGGCCAATCGCATTCGCGCCGCCGTTTCTACCACGCTCGACGAGGGTGAGCAGGTTACCGGTGACGTGCGTCGTGCCCAGACCGGCTCCGTTGAGGGCGCTGTGGGCACGCAGGCATTTGCCGATGCCGTTATGGCGCACCTGGCCTAAGGTACGCACACTTCAAACGCCTAAATAGTACTTAAGTGTTTGCGTATAACCTGAGAATCAATACGCCCGGCGCTCTGCCGGGCGTATTCTATTGGGGACTATGTTTCCTAACAAGGAGTAACTGATATGGGTCTGATTCAAAAGAAGGACGAGAAGGACGAGATCGACGGCATCCAGATCATCGAGCGCGGCGAAGGCCCCGACGGTGACGAGGACGAGAAGATCGACCTGGTCGCCGGTACGTCTGCCGAGCACATTGCTGCCGGTACGACGGCCGAGGAGGAGGACGCCCGCCTGGAGGCTCAGATTGCCGCGGATGCCGCTGACGAGAACCTCATGCCCGAGGAGCAGGACGAGGACGACTCCGATGAAGACGACCGCGCATCCAGGCACAAGAAGACGATGATTGCCGCCTTCGTGGTTGCAGTCGTGATCGCTGCTGTGGTCGGCTTCTTTATCGGCAACGGTGGTTTTGGCGGCAAGGGTGTCGGCTCGGCGACCCTCACCGAGGACCAGCTCGATTCGACCGTGGCAAGCTACAGCTACAACGGCAAGAAGAGCGATATCACCGCGCGCGAGGCCATTGAGAGCCAGTACAGCCTCGACACCGTCAAGGATAGCGATGGCAACTACACCGCTCCCTCTGCCGACGTCATCCTGTCCTACGTGCGCAACAAGATCCTGCTGGACGCTGCCGAGGACGAGGGCATTACCGTCTCTTCTAAGGAGATGAAGAAGTACGCCGAGGATTCCATCGGCACCTCCGACTACAAGACCATGGCCACGCAGTATGGCGTGTCCAAGGACCAGGCCAAGCAGATCGTCCGCCAGTCCGCGACGCTGCAGAAGCTCTACAAGAAGAAGGTCGGCGACAGCTCCGCAAGTATGCCGACCGCCCCGACCGAGCCTGCTGACGGCAACGAGGAGACCGCGAGCAAGGACTACGCCGACTACATCATCAACCTTGCCGGCGATGAGTGGGATAGCTCAAAGGGCACCTGGAAGGATGCCGACAGCACCTATGCCAAGGCCTTTGCCGATGATGCCTTTACGACCGATAGCGCCACCTACAAGCAGGCCATGACCGCCTACTACACTGCTTATCAGCAGTATTCCTCGCAGGCTTCGAGCGCCAGCTCCAAGTGGACCGAGTATGCTAATGGCCTCTACGCCAAGGCCAACATCAGCATCTACGGCCTGTTTGCGTAAGGTTTGTCCGACCTTTCGAGTGCGAAGCTGAAATATCTGATGAAACCCCCTAGAACGGACATCGTTCTAGGGGGTTTTGCGTTGTAGAGCCATCTGTTGAGATTGGAAAGGTAGATTGTGTGATCGCGCAAGCGCTCCATCGGGTTCCCCTAATTCATCTGGGAAAACAGCTGCAAACGATTGCAATTCTCCGGTGAACGGTCGAAAACTACCGTTCACCGATAATCTCAAAACTGGGTTCTAACTGGTATTAAGTCAAAAAGACCAATTCACAAATCTTCACAATGACCTGCAATTTTTCTTTACGCTATTTATAGCCGCCCTGCGTTGTTTAGGCACAGGAAAAGTCCCGAACTTTTGCCAAAGCGTTTCGAAACGGTTTCAAAACCGCAGGTAGAAGTGTTAACGAGCGGTAAACGGTCGATTTATCACCGTGAGCGGTGCAAAAACGTTTTACCGTATGAATCAACGAAAGCGACCTCTTCTGTGGTGATATAGTGGCAACAACACGTCACGTGGTTACTACCAGTTGAGAAACCACTGGTCTTTAAAGAACGCTTTCCAAGAAGCTTTAAGGGCGATCGCCCGCTGGCTTCCGAAAATCATCGGACTCAGATCGTACACACCTTCGGAAGGGAAATTTGAATGGTTGGCTTTATTCTTACCGGTCATGGACAGTTCGCACCCGGCCTTGCAAGCGCTATCGCTATGGTTGCCGGCGACCAGCCCGCTTTTACCGTCGTTCCTTTCGAGGGCGACCAGGCTGCTTCCTACGGTGAGGATCTCCGCGCCGCTATTACCGCCATGCGCGAGGAGTGCGATGGCGTGCTCGTCTTTACCGACCTGCTTGGCGGCACCCCGTTCAACCAGTCGATGATGATTGCCCAGGATGTCGACAACGTCGAGGTTCTGACTGGCACTAACCTCCCCATGGTTATTGAGCTTCTGTTCCTCCGCGGCAATGCCACGCTCGCCGAGCTTGGCGAGCAGGCCGTGACCGTTGGCCAGACGGGCGTCACCGCCCAGACGGTCGCATCCGTTGCCGGCTCCGACGAAGAGGATATCTTCGGCGACGAGGACGGCATCTAATGGCCGATTTCGGAGCCAACGTCCTGAGCTCCTCGGTCGCCCTTTTAGGCCTGCTTGTCATCATGGGCTTGATTTACACCATCTGGTCGCAAATCAACATGAAGAAGAAGCAGAAGTACTTCAAGGAGCTGCACACCGAGCTCAAGCCGGGTCAGGAGGTTCTTTTCGCCGGCGGTATCTACGGAACCGTAAAAGGCATCGAAGGCGAAAAGGTCCAGATCAAAGTCCGATCCGGAGCCGTCGTAGACGTTTCGCGTTACGCGATTCAGGAGATCAAGTAACTGTCGTCAGCAAATAACGAAAGGAAGCTGATCAACATGGCAGAACCCAACATTCTTCTTACCCGCATCGATAACCGACTGGTTCATGGTCAGGTTGCCACCCAGTGGAACTCCACTCTGGGCTCCAACCTCATCCTCGTCGCCAACGACGACGTGGCGACCAACACCATGCGCCAGAACCTCATGAAGATGGCCGCTCCCGCCGGCGTCGCTACGCGTTTCTTCTCTCTGCAGAAGACCATCGACGTCATTGGCAAGGCGAGCCCGCGCCAGAAGATCTTCATCGTGGCCGAAACACCGGAAGACGTGCTTACGCTCGTCAAGGGCGGTGTGCCTATAAAGAAGGTAAACATCGGCAACATGCACATGTCGGAAGGAAAGCGCCAAGTCGCCACCTCCGTCGCAGTTAACGACGAGGATGTCGCTGCGTTTAAAGAGCTGCAGGAATTGGGGGTGGAGTTGGAGATCAGGCGCGTTCCGAGCACGCCTGTTGAGGACACGAGCAAGCTCTTCTCGTAATCCTCATGATCCACGTTGTCAGGAATGAAAACCTGACATTCTGTACGTGATATCCAAAGTGCGTACATACATTTTGAAAGGAGGAGCAAGATGGAATACTCGATCATCCAGGTCGCTCTGGTCTTCATCGTCACGTTCGTCGCGGCAATCGACCAGTTCAACTTCCTCGAGTCTCTCTATCAGCCCATCGTCACCGGCGCCGTCATCGGTCTTATCCTTGGCGACCTCAACACCGGTCTTCTCGTGGGTGGTACTTATCAGCTCATGACGATCGGCAACATGCCGATCGGAGGCGCTCAGCCGCCTAACGCCGTCATCGGCGGCATCATGGCAGCCATTCTCGCTATCGCTACGGGCCTCGAGCCCAACGCGGCAGTCGGCCTTGCCATTCCGTTCGCTCTGCTTGGTCAGCTCGGCGTTACCCTGGTCTTCACGCTTATGTCGCCGCTCATGTCCTCCGCGGACAACATGGCTCACAACGCTGACACCAAGGGTATCGAGCGTCTGAACTACTTCGCCATGGCTCTGCTCGGCCTGATCTTCGCTGTCGTCGTCACCCTGTTCTTCATCGCTGGCGCTACCATCGGTCAGACCATCGCTTCCGCAATCCCGACTTGGCTGCAGACCGGTCTCTCCGCTGCAGGCGGCATGATGCGCTTCGTCGGCTTCGCCGTCCTGCTCAAGGTTATGATGAACCGCGATATGTGGGGCTTCTTCCTCATGGGCTTTGGCCTCGCGCTCATCACCGTTGCCAACGATTCGCTGGCAACCCCTGCTCTGCTCATCCTCGCTCTCATCGGCTTCGGCATCGCTTTCTGGGACTTCCAGCAGCAGACCGAGCTGAAGGGTGCAGCTGTTTCTGACGGAGGTGACTTCGAAGATGGCATCTAATGAGTATGTGATCCCGGAGCACTACGAGGATCTCACTCCTGCTCCGCAGCTCGACCAGAAGACCCTCAACAAGATGGCTTGGCGCTCCTGCTTCCTGCAGGCCTCGTTCAACTACGAGCGTATGCAGGCCGCTGGCTGGCTCTACTCCATCATCCCCGGTCTGGAGAAGATCCACACCAACAAGAACGACCTCGCGGCTTCCATGAGCCACAACCTGGAGTTCTTCAACACCCACCCGTTCCTCGTCACCTTTGTTATGGGCATCGTGCTTTCGCTCGAGCAGAACAAGGTTGACATCCCCACGATCCGCGCCGTCCGCGTCGCCGCAATGGGCCCGCTCGGTGGTATCGGTGACGCCCTGTTCTGGCTGACGCTCGTGCCTATCACGGCCGGCATTACCTCCAACATGGCCATCAACGGCAACGCCGCTGCACCGATCATCTTCCTGGTGATCTTCAACGTCGTCCAGTTCGCTCTGCGCTTCTGGCTCATGAACTGGTCCTACAAGCTTGGCACCAGCGCTATTGACGCTCTGACTGCCAACATGCAGGCCTTCACGCGTGCCGCTTCCATCATGGGCGTCTTCGTCGTCGGTTGCCTGGTCGTCACCATGGGTGGCACCCAGATCAACCTCCAGATCCCCAACGGCACCACCCGTGGCCTCTCCGCTACTACCGTGATCGTCTCCGAGAAGGAGGCCGAGAACTTCACCGGTATGGAGGGCATCGACACCGAGACCGCTGAGGCCGGTACCATCGCCATGACCGATGAGGACGGCAACGCCCTCACCGCTTCCGATGCCGACGGCAACCCTGTCGAGTGCGGCGTCACCGATCTGGGCAACGGCATGGAGTCCGTTACCTACGGCACCGTTACCGAGGATCCGGTCAACTTCTCTGTTGCCGACACCCTCAACACCATCGTCCCGAAGCTTGTCCCGCTTATGCTTACGCTGCTGCTTTACTACATGTTCGCTAAGCACAGCTGGACCCCGACCAAGGGCATTCTCCTGCTCTTCGTCCTTGGCATCCTGGGCGCTGGCCCGCTTGGTCTCTGGCCGAGCATCTGGTAAGGCTCTAGCTTGAGGGGTGTGTCCCTACGCGGCTCACACCCCGACCCCTTAAGCCATGTGTATGTTAAAAGCCGCGTGCTCGAAAGAGCGCGCGGCTTTTGTTTTCTTAATGATTCGGGTGTGGCAGACAGATAATGCATAACACCCTAGGTAGTTAGCCGAATTCGAGCAAAAGGGAGGATAGGATGGCGATCGGAGCGCGTAAGCAACCGCTGTACGATCAGCTGGTCGATATTCTGACCGAAAAGATTGACCATGAATATCGCGCCGGTGACATGATTCCTTCCGAGCGCGAACTTTCGGAGCGCTATGGTCTCTCGCGCACAACGGTACGCCTGGCTCTGCAGGAACTGGAGCGTTTAGGACTGGTGGTTCGGCAGCACGGTCGCGGTACCTTTGTGACCGACCGTTCGGCAAAGGCAACCAATCTTATGCAGTCCTACAGCTTTACCGAGCAGATGCGCGCGATGGGTCGAGAACCCGAGACCACGATTCTCGAGTTTTGCGAGATGGAGGCCGATAAGAATCTGGCCGAGCATATGGGATTGCGCATCGGTGATCGCATTTTTAAGCTCAAGCGCCTTCGTTCTGCCGACAACATGCCCATGATGGTCGAACGCAGCTATCTACCGGTTCGTCAATTTCTGTCCCTAAAGCGACCGCTGCTGGAGCGTAAGCCGCTTTACGATGTGATTGAGCAAGACTTTCAGCAAAAGATACGCGTGGCCGAAGAGGAGTTCTATGCGAGCATAGCCCGTCCCACCGACGCCCACCTTTTGGGAATTGTCGAGGGCTCGCCTGTGCTCGATTTGGTCAGGACTACGTATAACGAGTCAAACGAGGTTGTGGAGTATACACTCTCGGTTGCTCGTGCCGATCAGTTTAAATACAAGGTTTACCACCAGCGTAGCGACTAGTGTTCGCATCGTATCCATATGATGATTCTTTGCATTTAACTGGTTACTACCAGATAACCAACTGAAGTGTATAATTGCACGTCAGAGGATTACTTCTAGAGAGAGGTATTAGAAATGTTCGAGAAGAGTGTCGAGGAGCTCACCGAGCTCGGCGCCCAGATCACCACGGCCGAGATTGCTCAGCAGCCCGAGCTTTGGCGTGATACGCTCAACATCTATCGCGAGAACAAGGAGGCCATCGAGGCCTTCCTGGCCGAGGCTCGCGCTATGGGCGAGGGCCGTCTGTCCGTTGTCTTCACCGGTGCCGGTACGTCCGACTACGTTGGCGATACCTGTGCCCCGTACCTGCGTCACGCTGGCAACACTGATCTCTACGACTTTAAGCCCATCGCCACGACCGACATCGTGAGCGCCCCGCGTGACTTCCTGCGCGCCGAGGATCCCACGCTCGTGGTTTCCTTTGCCCGCTCTGGCAACAGCCCCGAGAGCCTTGCCGCCGTTGCCGTTGCCAAGGAGCTCGTCCACAACGTCAAGTTCCTCAACATCACCTGCGCTCCCGAGGGCAAGCTCGCCGTCGAGTCTGCCGATGATCCCAATGCGCTGACGCTGCTCATTCCGCGCGCCAACGACAAGGGCTTCGCTATGACCGGTTCTTATTCCTGCATGACCCTGCTCTCCACCCTTATTTTCGACACTGCCTCTGACGAGCAGAAGGCCGAGTGGGTCGAGACCATCGCCAAGATGGGCGAGGAGGTCATCTCCCGTGAGCCCGAGATCGCCGATTACCTGGCTGGCGACTTCAACCGCGTGACCTACTTGGGTTCTGGCTCCTTCGGTGGCCTTGCCCAGGAGAGCCAGCTCAAGATCCTCGAGCTCGCTCACGGTCTGGTCGCTACTTCCTACGACACCTCCATGGGCTATCGTCACGGACCTAAGTCCTTCGTCGACGATAAGACGCTCGTCTTCGTGTTCGTCAACAACGACGCCTACACCCGTCAGTACGACATCGACATCCTCAACGAGATCGGTGGCGACGAGATCGCTCAGCACACCATCGCCGTTCAGCAGGAAGGTGCCACCGTCTATGAGGGTGAGTCCTTCACCTTTAAGGGCTACGAGGCACTTCCCGAGGGCTACCTTGCTCTGCCGTTCGTGATGTTTGCCCAGGCTATCAGCCTGCTCAACTCCGTGCGCGTGGGCAACACGCCCGATACGCCGAGCCCCACCGGCACGGTCAACCGCGTGGTTAAGGGCGTGACGATTCACCCCTTCACCGCTTAATCGCGTCCCCCCTGTAAGGGCGCCCGTCCGCTCATAACGGCGGGCGGGCGCTTTTTGTTTTTACATGGACCGGGTATAAGTATCACCACGGTCAACTGCTTCAAGAAGCAAGGAGTGCATATGAGCACATACGCAATTAAGGCTGACAAGTTCTTCTTGCCGGCAGGCCCGCAACTGGGCGGCTATCTTATGGTCGAGGATGGCGTCTTTGGCGCCTGGCAGGCCGACGAGCCCTCTTGCGAGATTAAGGACTACACGGGATCGTGGATCGCACCGGGTATGGTCGATACTCACATCCATGGCTTCTACAACCACTCAACTACCGATAACGATCCCGAGGGCATCGATATCAGCTCGACCGAGCTCGCCCGTCGCGGTACCACCAGCTGGCTGCCCACGACGTTCACCGATGGCGTCGAGCAGATCAAGGACGCCTGCGCTGCCATCGCTCAGGCGGACGAGGGTCGCGGCCCCGACTTCTGCGGTGCCCGCATTCAGGGCATCTACCTGGAGGGCCCCTTCTTTACCATGAAGCACGTGGGCGCGCAGAACCCCGCTTACCTCATCGATCCCTCTGAGGAGGTCTTCGATCAGTGGCAGGAGGCTGCGGGTGGTCGCATCGTTAAGAGCGCCATGGCGGCCGAGCGCGACGGTGCCGCTGCTTATGCGGCTGCTCTGAACGCCAAGGGTGTGGTGACCAGCATCGGTCACTCCGACGCCACCTACGATGAGTGCATCGCCGCCATCAACGCCGGTGCCAGCTGCTTTACGCATACCTATAACGGTCAGCGCGGGCTGCATCACCGTGAGCCCGGTGTCGTGGGCGCTGCCATGTCCACGCCCGAGACCTACGCCGAGATCATCTGTGACGGCAAGCACGTAAACCCTGCCGCCATCAAGGCGCTGCTGCAGGCAAAGGGCTGGCAGCACACGGTGCTCATCACCGACTGCCTGGGTTGCGGCGGCATGCCTGAGGGCAGCTACACCAGTGGTGGCATGGACGTCATCATGAAGGACAACCTGTGCTGGCTCGCCGACGGCAAGAGCATTGCCGGTTCGGTGCTCACGCTTGCCCAGGGCGTCAAGAACATCGTCGACTGGGGCATCGCCAGCGCCGATATCGCCATTCGCATGGCAACCGAGGTGCCGGCACGCTCCGCGCACATCGAGGATAAGTGCGGCAGCATCATGCCGGGTCGCGACGCCGACTTTGTCGTGTTCGACCATGAGCTCACCCTCGTCGAGACGTATGTTGGCGGCCAGAGCGTCGGCAACGCCTTTACCGAGTAACGATAGAAAAAGACGGCGGGCCCGAATTTGCTCGGACCCGCCGTATGGATTAAACGCTCAAAAGCACCTTAACAGTTACAGCTTGTTAGCGATCTTCTTTGCCGTGCGCTTAACGCCGGCCACCAGGCCTCCTGCAGGATGCTCCTTCTCGTATGCTAGGCGCTTCTCGCGCTTGGCGTACTCTTCGACGATGATGTCGCCATACTCGTCTTCGATCTTGTCGAAAAAGTCGACGGCGCCCTTAATTTCCTCAGCGGTCGGGTGTCCCTTTTGGACACCGCCGGCGAGCTTGAACGGACCCCACGTATCAAAGCCGGGGCAGCCGTAGACACCCATAAAGATGGCCTGCCTCATGCGGCAGATGCCATCGATATCCTTGCCGTACCACTTGTTTTTGCCACCGTAGGTCATAAGGCCAAACACCTTGTCCTGCGGCTGCAGCACGTTCGTGAGCACGCGTGCCATGTCCTTGTCGATCTCGGAGTAATAGATGCCCGTGGCGACACCGATCAGATGATATTCGTGCAGGTTGGGATACTCGTTTTTACCGAGTGACTTCACGTCGAGGGTATCGATTTCGGGGTGCGCCTCGACGATGGCGTCCACGAGCTTTTTCGTATTGCCGTGATGGCGCGAGGCGTAGAGGATGATGGTTCGCATAAGAAGGCCTTTCAGCTGTAATTGCATCAATGTCTGTATGGTACCCCGTTACATGGCGGGGATACCGGACGCATCGATGAACGTGCGGGTTTGTCCTTTGGTCAGGGCCGAGACGGGTTCTTGCGAGCAAAAGCAGTTGTTCGAAAGGATGGGCAATGGAATACGCTCTCTCCAACGATTCGATTTCTATTAAGGTGTCCACGGCTGGTGGTTCGTTTACCTCGATTGAGGCCGGAGGTCGCGAGTATCTGTGGCAGGGCGATCCCGCCGTGTGGTCCGGCCAGGCACCAATTTGCTTCCCGATTTGCGGAGGCTTGCGCGATAACAGCGCCATGACGTTTGCCGGGCATCATGTAAAGCTCGCTCGCCACGGGTTTGCGCGCAAACAGGAGTGGAGGCTGCTGAGTCAAGGCGAGAACGAGCTGGCGATGTGCCTGGCTTCGGAGGATAACGCCGCGCTGCTGAGCGATTATCCGTACCCGTTTAAGCTCGTCGCCCGCTATACGCTTGAGGGAGATGCCGTGCGCGTCTCCTATGAGGTGACCAACGAGGAAACCGAGGACATGCCGTTCTTTATCGGCGGTCATCCCGGCTTTAGGTGTCCGCTCGATGAGGGCGAGGCCTATACGGACTACGAGCTGCGCTTTGAGAAAGACGAGGCTGCGGAGCTCTGCACCGCCGTTCCCTCGACTGGATTGATTGACGTCGCAAACCGCTCCAAGAACCCCATGGTGGGAAAGACGCTGCCCCTGTCGCACGAGCTCTTCGATTTTGCGGAGACCATCTTTGACGTGCTCGAGAGCCGTCAGGTCACGCTTTCCAAGAAGGGCGAGGACAAGGGTGTTCGCCTGAGCTTTGAGGGCTTCCCATATCTCATTGTGTGGAGCAAGCCCGAGGGCGATTTTGTGGCGGTTGAGCCTTGGGGCGGTCTTTCGACCTGTTCCGATGAGGACGACGTACTTGAGCATAAGCGCGGCTGCCTTATCGCCAAGCCCAAGGAGACCGTCGTTCGCTCGTTCACGATTGAGATTCTGTAATTCCGTTTTGTCGACTCGTATCGCGAGGCACAAGGAGCCTGCGAGATAAGGAGCTAAAAATGATCCTCACCGTTACGATGAACCCGTCTGTCGATACGCGCTATCAGCTCGATGAGCTCGTTATCGACGACGTCAACCGTGTGACGCCCGAAAAGACCGCCGGCGGCAAGGGCCTCAACGTGGCCCGTGTGCTGGGTCAGCTGGGCGACGACGTTGTGGCAACCGGTCTGCTCGGCGGCCACATGGGCGCCTACATGGCCGAGCTCATGGACGCCAACGGTATTAATAACGACTTTGTGCCCATCAAGGGCGAGACTCGCATTTGCCTTAACATTCTCCACGCCGGCAACCAGACCGAGCTGCTCGAGAGCGGCCCGACAATTGCCCCCGAGGAACTCGATGCCTTTACCGCCAAGTTTACCGAGCTTGCAGGTAAGGCCGACGTCGTCACCATTTCGGGTTCGCTGCCCCGCGGTGTCGAGGCAGACTACTATGCCAAGATCACGGGCATTGCCGAGAACGCCGGCGCCAAGGTGCTGCTCGATACCTCGGGTGCTTCGCTCGAGGCCGCCCTTAAGTCCGAAATTAAGCCCGAGCTGGTCAAGCCTAACCTGACCGAGATCAACGGCCTTCTGGGTACGAGCTTTACCACCGACGATGTGGACGAGCTCCGCGCCGCGCTCGCCTCTGATGCCCGCTTCTCCGATATCCCCTGGGTCGTCGTGTCCATGGGCGCTGCCGGCTCCGTTGGCTTCCACAATGGCCGTGCGTTCCGCGCAAAGACGCCCGATATCCCTGCCGTTAACGCCACGGGCTCTGGTGACTCCACTATCGCTGGCTTCGCGCATGCCATTGCTGCTGGCGCGGACGACGAGACGGTGCTGCGTACTGCCAACACCTGCGGCAAGCTCAATGCCATGGATCCCATGACCGGCCATCTGGTCATGGACCGTTGGGACGAGGTCTACAACGGCGTTGTCGTGACCGAGCTGTAAAAGCCTGGGCGTCGGCCCCGGCATTGCTTGCTAGCTCATGTCGACGACAAGTGCGGTAGCATTATGCTGGGGCGCGACGCCGACTTTGTCGTGTTCAATCCCGACCTTACCCTGGTCGAGACGTATGTGGGTGGCAACAGCGTCGGCAACGCGTTTGCCGAGTAGCCGCCAAGGAAACGATCCGAAAGGGGATTTAGATGATTTACGGTGCATTAGGCGATATCGAGGAATATCGCGGAATGCTCAAGGGCCTCGACGTGCTGATCGACTGGCTCGAGGAGAACGACCCGGCGGAGCTCGAGGTCGGCAGCCATCCGATACTGGGCGACAAGGTCTTTGCGAACGTCATGGCTCCCACGACGCGTCCCGAGGCTGAGGCTCATTACGAGACGCATCAGCGCTATCACGACCTGCAGATCGACGTCGAGGGTCGCGAGGCCTTTAAGGTCGCCACGGGCAGCCTGACGCTGGTCCAGGAGTTTGACGAGAAGGACGACTACGATCTGGTCGATTCCGACGCCTCGATCGCCGGCGATCTTGCTGACGATAAGTTCGCGCTGTTCGTTGCCGGCGAGCCTCACATGCCCACGCTCGAGTTCCCGGGCGATGGCGCACAGCCGGTCAAGAAGATCTGCTTTAAGCTGCTTGCAGACGCTTACTGGGAGGAGTAGCGCACTGCTCGTGAGCTAGCGTGGTTCCCCTTGGGGAGCGCGCTTAGGCCCCGCTGATCGCGGTTCCTTTGGGGATTGCGGCTGGCGGGGCTTTTTGTTGAGTAGGGGAGTTGCCGGCGGCGTTGTGCTTGGATTGGCATTGTGCGATAAATCGGCAAGAAAAAAGCCGCCCGAAGGCGGCTATCTTGTGCAATGGAGCCAGCGACCGGGCTCGAACCGGTGACCCCCGCTTTACGAGAGCGGTGCTCTACCAACTGAGCTACGCTGGCGGCCATGTGGTGACGCAACTGAGGCGTCAACGGCTGTTTATGATACGGGACATCGCACATCCGCGCAAGGGTTCTGACGGCTTTTCTCACTTTAAATGCACTAATATTGGAGACGTGATGTCCCGCTCGTATGGGTCTCAAACAGAATGGGGTAGCCATGGCTCAACCCAAGATTCTTCTCACGCGTATCGATGACCGTTTCATTTACGGGCAAGACGTTGAGCTGTGGAACGAGGCGACTGGTTCCAACCTTGTCCTAATCGTCAACGATGAGATCGCGGCGGATTCGCGCCAATGGGCACCCATGAGGGCGGCGGCGCCAGAAGGCGTCTGGACAAGGTTTTTCTCGGTGCAAAGGACTATCGACATCATTCATACCGCAACGCCGCGTCAATGGATTCTGATCATGGTAGCCTCACCCGTCGATGCGCTCGCGCTAGTTAAGGGTGGTGTGCCGATTACCAAGATCAGCATTGGCCATATGCAGACAGGGGAGGGCAAGCGCCCCATAGCGCCCGCGGTTGCCGTGAGCGACGCAGACGTCGCTGCCCTCAAAGAACTGCAGGCGCTCGGCATAGAGCTAGAAATCCGCTATCTCCCCAGTTCCAATCCCGACCCATCTACCTAGTCATTTAAGAACGTCCCCAATGACTAGGTAGAACAGCGCCCGTCGGCGGTGTGCCGGCGGGCGCTGTTGTGCGATATGTTGCGTTGTGGGCTTAGTGCCTCATAAAGTGGTATTCGATCACATTGCTGTAGGGGTGACCCGGGCCCACAATGCCCTGCGGGAACAGCGGCTGGTGCGGCGTGTCGGGGTACATCTCTGCCTCGAGGGCAAAGCCGGCGCCCCAGCCATAGTTGGCGTCGTCCTTGGCGTGCTCGTCGCCCAGCCAGTTGCCGGTGTAGAGCTGCACGCCCGGGGCGGTGGTGTAGTAGTCGAGCTCACGGCCGGTCCACATTTCCTCGACGTGCATCGCGCGGCGCAGGTTGCGCCCGTACTGATAGCCGTCGATGCACAGGCAGTGGTCGTAGCCACGGGCTTGCTTAATCTGCGGGTCGTCGGCTTCCATGCCAGGCGCGACGGGGCGCAGCTCACGGAAGTCAAACGGCGTGCCCTCGACCGGAGCGATCTCGCCGGTGGGGATATTCTGCTCGTTGATGGGCAGGTAGTGGGCAGCGTTGGCAACAAAGAAGTGCTCGCAGTCCATGCCGGCGTTATGGCCGGCAAGGTTAAAGTACGTGTGGTTGGTCATGGACACGTAGGTGGCGCGGTCGCTCTCGCAGCCATACTCGATGCGAAAGACGCCGGTGCGTGTAACGGTAAACACGGCCGTAAAGGTGCGGTTGCCGGGAAGGCCCAGTTCGCCATCCTCAAGCGAGGTGGTCATGCGCACGGCGTTATGGGCCTCGTCGAGCTCAACGTCCCACACGCGTTTATGCAGACCGTGCTCAAGATCGCTGTGCAGGTTGTTGGCGCCCTCGTTGGCGGGCATATGCCAGTCCGTGCCGTCGATGGTGATCGTGGCGCCCGCGGTGCGGTTTGCCACGGGGCCGATGGTCGCGCCAAAGCAGGCGGGGTTGTCAAAGTAATCCTCGAGCTTATCGAAGCCCAGTACCACATCGCGCACGTTGCCGGGAATGTCGGGCACGTCGATGCCCAACACGGTGGCGCCATAGTCCATAATGCGAACGCAGATCTCGGGCCCGTTGAGGGTGTAGCGATGAACGCGGGTACCGCACGGCGCGGTGCCGAAAAGCTCGGAAGTGATCATTTGGTTCCTAACATCGAGGTATTTCGCACAAACTGTAGCGCGAACAGGCGAGATTATCACTACACCCCACTAAAGCAGGGGGTATTTTTCTCAAAAAAGTGATGATTGGAGCTGTGCGGGCGTTCATTTCTGACGCGCGCGAGTCTGATACAATTTGTTCGTTATTGTTTGAATTGACGTGAGCGTGGAACAGCGAGGACTCATCGTGATTAAAGCGGAGCGACAGGATAAGGTTCGGCAGCTGCTCGAGGAACAGGGAACGGTCTCGGTCAAGGAGATTTCGGATGCGTTAGGTGTCTCGGATATGACGATCCGCCGTGACCTTGAGGAGCTTGCGAGCCTGGGCGAGATCGAGCGTGTGCACGGCGGAGCCCGCAGTGCGCAGGGCCGTCCACACGCTATGCTGCGCCATGAGTATTCGCACAGCGAAAAGCGCACGAAGCATGCCGAGGAAAAGTTGCAGATTGCGCGCCGTTCTGTGGAGCTTATCGAGGAAGGCTCGACCATCTTTTTGGGCACGGGCACCACGGTTGAGCAGATGGCCTCGATGCTGCCGGCGTTTCGCCTGCGCATTGTGACCAATTCGCTTTCGGTGTTTAACCTGCTCGAGGCGCGCGAAGACTGCGACCTGTGCCTGGTGGGCGGCATGTACCGTCGCCGCACCGCCGCTTTTGTGGGACCAACGGCCGAGGATACCCTGCGTGCGCTGGGCATCGACGCGGCGTTTATCGGTGCCAACGGCATTCTGGACGGCGACGTGTCTACATCCAATATGGAAGAGGGCCGCATCCAGCAGCTCGCCTTTAGCAAGGCCGACTCGCGCTATCTGATCGCCGACTCCAGCAAGATCGGCAAGCGCGACTTCTACACCTTCTGCCGCCTGGACAATTTGGACGCCGTGGTGTGCGAGCCGGGCATCGCCGCCGAGGATCGTGCCGCCATCGAGGAACACACGCAGGTTATTTGCTAGTTATCGCTACGGGATTGCCAACGGGTGATGCGGGAGGACTTTTACCTCCTGTCATTGTGGAAACCAGCGCGTCAGCGCTACGCGATATGACGCGCAAATAAGGACTCCACAATCAAATCGTCTCAACCTGTAACAGGTAGGGGTGAAACCACCAACCAGATGTTACAGATTGAGACAATTCGGCGGGGCCTACCTTGTTTGTCTCGATCTGTAACGGTTAGGACTTAAAAACTCGGCTACGTGTTACAGATCGAGACAAAAGAAAAAGAACATTAGGACTTGAAAATAAAGTTTTGATAAGGGATTCGCCCAGTTAAGACGGTGCGGCAGACAATTGAGATTAGTTTGCCTCCGGAGTCGTAAGCATAATGAGTCAGTTCGATGACCGGAAGTTTTGCAACACCATAATTACTGGCTTCGGAATCGCTAAGCTGACGTGCTCTATAGCTTTCCCTAACAGATTGGATAGACTTGGACAAGTCGTCCATGATTCTGCTAAATGCCTGAAAATCTAACTGGTTATTCGGAACGCGCGACTTTGAAATGAAGAACGTATCAGCGCCTATGAAGCTGCCTTCAAGTTCGTAGGTCAATTCAAGACGCTGAATTTTGTCGCGACTTTGACATCCAAATTGTTGGAGCATCATTACGGAAATTGGACGACCTGATGTGAGGCCGCCGAAATGTTTGGTAATGGCATCTGGATCAACGCCATCGCAATGGCTTGCAAAGTCAAAGTCTAAAAGTGAATTGAGCTCGCTAACGCGTTTCGGTGCAACAAACGACCCCTTACCTTGGATTCGATAGATACTTCCACGACGCTCCAGCTCACTCATGGCAAGTCGGACGGTTGTTCTGCTTACGGCGTATTCGTCGCAGAGTTCCATTTCTGTTGGAAGTTTATCGTCTGCTTGATATTCATCGACGATCTGCTTGAGCAGCGCGTCGGTGAGCTGTAAATAGAGTGGCCGTTTTTCGTGTGTATCGAGCATTAGAGCCTCAGTTTGCATGTTGGTTATACCTGATGGTTGCCTCAGTCGGGATGTAACGTGGGCAAGGTAACCTTAACGTATCACAGAGCGGCTCAGCATGACGATCTGATGCCTGTATCCACGAAGGGCTTGTCCGAGCGTGAAGATATTCTGGGGCAGGCAAATACCGTTCATGGAGTCCCCGATATGTTGGAGGTCAGCGCCGGCTGCTTTTGCTGCAAGGCCTATTTTCTTAATGGTCTCGCTGTCGCAGGAGTCTTGACTCGTCCCGTTCGCCGCCATGACGAGAACCTTCTCTTCAATTGACTTGCCTACGTTGTGGGATCGTACAAAGTCTACGATGGCGCGCAGGTCTGCTTCTTGGAAGCAAGGGACGGTGTAGGGGGCTGGCACGAGAAGGATATCGACGCCGAGGTCAACAAACTTGCGCGCAATTTCGAGCGTCATGACAGGTTCCGCAACGCCCGCTCCATGCATTTTTCCGGCTATGACCAGGCCATTGAAATGCTCTTTGGAGAGTTTAATCGAATGGGCGATTGCATCGTTGGAGACGCCGGTTCCAGGGTTGCCCGTCAGGCAGATAAAATCAAATCCGAGTTCGTTAGCCTTTTCTAAGGTCTTGGGAGAGACGCGACGACCCATGGGGATTTCCGTTCGGGATTCAGACATCTCTGCCACGTTATCAACTGGCTCCAGATTGACGCCAATGGGCCTTCCGCATGCTCGCTTCACCCAAGTGACCGGGTTTTCATTGAGATCATCTGGAATACCGGCAATAACTGGATCGAACACATCGAGCGCGTTAAACAGAAGCAGGTCGGCACCTGCGGCACGTTCGATTTCTGCATTAGTAACGCCGCCGAGAAATTGGGAAGAGGGTACGTTTTCCGCCATGATGGTACGTCCCTCGGAAGCCAGAATTGCCTGTTTTAGATCCATGGGTGACGTGGCGGCAAAATCGGATGCGGACATGTTCAGTAATCGTTTGGGCATTGTTACTTCCTTTGACTAGAACGACAGGCTTGTGACATTGTCTCTAATATTGTTACAACAATATATTCAATATGTTATATCCAATCGGTGAACGGTTGCAAGCTTATTGTACTGCTCGGAAAAAATAGCCTTTAACTGGGAAAACCTTATATTAATCAACTACCGTTCACCGAATATGTATTTGAATTCTTGACATATCGACAAAGCGGAAAAAGAATTGGTTATGACAAATCGCGCAAATGATATTACATTTCGCACAAGAACGTATTCACTTACATAAGTGGAATAAGTGGATACAAACGGGGACGACGACGGTTGAGTCCGGATAAATCGTTACGTGCCCGGGAATCATGAAAGGATGTGTTATGGACGCTATCGTCAAATTCCTTGAAAAACACTAGCCCCTCTTCGACAAAATCTCGAGGAACATTTATCTGGTGGCGATCAAGGATGGCTTTCTCTCGAATATGCCAATTGTGCTGTTCTCGAGCCTGTTCCTTCTTCTTTCGACGCTCCCTGCCTATGTAGGCATCACGCTTCCGCCTGAGGTGCTGGATTTCTTCAATAAAATCTATGCATATACCATGGGGCTTCTTGGCATTATGGTGGCCGGCACCACGGCGAGCTCACTTGCAATGTCGATGAACCGTCGCATGCCTTCGGGCAAATCTCTCAACCCCACCTCGTGCATGGTTTGTGCCATGTGCGGCATGCTCTTGCTATCGGTGACGAACGATGTTGTCTCGATTGGCGGAGCAGATACATCTGTTTTTGAAACCGGCTATATGGGAACCAAGGGTTTTCTCGCTGCGTTCGTAGCCGCATTCTTGACCGTTAATATCTATAAGGTGTGCATTAGCCATAATGTGACGATCAAGCTCCCCAAAGAGGTCCCTGGCTCTATTGCGCAGAGTTTTCGCGATATCTTTGCATTTGGGTTTTCGATCCTTGCGTGCGCTTTTATCGATCTTGCGAGCCGCAAGCTGCTTGCTGTGCCGTTCGCCAATTTGGTATCCGCTCTCATCTCGCCGCTGTTCTCCGCGGTCGACACCTATCCTGGCATGGCGCTTATCGAAGGCGCGGTCGCACTTTTCCAATTTATGGGTATCCACGGTGCTTCGGTTGTCATGAGTCCGATCAATGCTGCGCTCTACGGCAATACCGTTACCAATCTTGAGGTTTTCCAAGCAGGTGGACACCCGTCAATTGCTCTTACGCAGGACTTTACAAGCTTCATCGGCGGTCTGGGCGGTTCTGGCTGCACGTTCATCGTTCCTATTATCCTGATCATGTTTATGCGCTCCAAGCAGCTTAAAGCCATGGGCAAGGCATCGATTATCCCGGTGATTTTTGGAGTTAACGAGCCCGTTATCTTCGGTATGCCGATTGTTCTCAATCCCTATATGTTCGTGCCCTTCCTAGTGGCTCCTATGGTCAACGCCATTATCGGTAAATTTTTCATTGACGTCATTGGAATGAACGCCCCCATGTATACCATGCCGTGGGCGCTTCCCGGCCCAATTGGTGCGTTCCTCACCACGGGTCTCGATTTGCGTTCTCTCGTATTGATGGCAGTGCTGTTGGTCGTTGACTTTGTGATTTACTATCCGTTCTGCAAGGCGTATGACCATCAGCTTTGTTTGGAAGAGTCTGCAAAGGAGACTGCAGGAAACTCGGATGCAGATGCTATTGCCGCACAGGAAAATGTCGCAAAAGCTCTCGAGGCGGTAAAGGACAAGGCGGAGCAGATCCGCGTGCTTGTGCTTTGCCAGGGTGCCGGCACTTCGACTCTCTTGGCAAATGCTCTTCGCGAAGGTGCCGCTGCTAAGGGTATCGATCTGGTTTCTCAGTCCGGTGCGTACGGAAGCCACTATGAGACGATGGATCAGTACAACGTGATTGTTCTGGCTCCCCAGGCACGCATGTACTATGACGCTATGAAGGCCGATACCGATCGCCTTGGAATTAAACTGCTCACCACAAGGGGCAAGGAGTATATCGACCTTACCAACGATCCCGAAGGTGCAATTGACTGGATCGTTCAGGAGCTGGCTAAATAGTGGATGCCCTCCGTCGTTGATTCGTCGGTGTATAGTACGGCCCCGCAGCTTATTTGAGATGCGGGGCCGTATTTCGTTGAGTATCTAATTGAGACAATGAGCACAACCGTCGTGAGATCGCATTGGCGCTCTCCGAGTCACTGACAAGCTGCCTTCCATCTATGTGACCAATTCGCTTTCGGTCTTTAACCTGCTCGAGGCGCGCGAGGGCTGCGACCTGTGCCTCGTGGGCGGTATGTACCGTCGCCGCACTGCCACTTTTGTGGGGCCAACGGCCGAGGATGCCCTGCGTGCGCTGGGCATCGACGCGGCGTTTATCGGTGCCAACGGCATCTTGGACGGTGACGTATCTACGTCCAACATGGACGAGGGCCGTATCCAGCAGCTCGCCTTTAGCAAGGCCGATGCGCGCTATCTGATTGCCGACTCCAGCAGGATCGGCAGGCGATACTTCTGCCCCCTGCCGGCGCAGGGGTACCGCTTCACAATGACGCGCAAATAACTTTGGGCAACAAGGATGAGGCTATTCTGAGATATGACTAGACTCCGTATCTCGTCTTTATGTCCCTTGAGAATGAATCGTAGTCTTCATAGAGCCCTTCTCTGCTTTCATCCTCGGCGTGGTTTACACGTTCAAGGAGCTTATCCTTTGAAGCCTCTTTTGTTATTGCGGCCTCGCCATCGGGTATTGTGGCTTGCAAGAATAGTTCTAGAGCATGGACGTCTTTGAGTATGTAGCCCGTCGAACGACCCGCTCCTGTTTTTTCGATTGCGCTGCAACTAACAAGCTGGCCGAGGGTTCGTTTAACGGTTACCTCGCTGATATCGGGGCAGCTGGACCGGATGTCGGATTTCTTAATGACGCCGGGTCTCTGTTGAAATAGAACAGCGATGCGCGCTTGCTTCGACATGGGACGAGTGCTTGATTCAATTAAGGTACGCTGCTCGAGCTGTCGGTAGGCGGCCAGGGTTGTTCCGAGCATGAAACGGATAAAGGGTACTTCGGTGTTTTGATTTTCATTCCATCCAGTGGAGCTTGCAGCGAGGGCGTTGTAGTAGAGCGCCTTGTTGTCTTCAATAAGTCGTTCGATGCTGATGTAACGCGCAACGTCGTATCCAGTCTTTTCGAGTAGCAGCGTTGTAAGGAGCCGGCTCATCCTGCCATTGCCATCGTTGAAGGGATGAATGCTGACAAAATCGAAGATGAAGCGGAATGATATAAGGAGGGGGTCGCAAACTTGACGAGATAAGGCGTCGTTGAGGGACCGACAGGCTTCTTCGATAAGTCCGGGGGTTGCTAGGGCCGAAGGCGGCCTAAAGCGCACAAATCGATTGCCTTGATCGTCGATGGAGATGATTTCGTTATCGCTATCTTTCCAATGGCCCCCATACGAGATTGCTGTGTGTACCATGAGGTCACGATGCAACTGCAAAATGACCGATGGCGTTACGGGAATGAAATCGTGCTGCTCGTGAATAAGCGACAGCGCATCTCGGTATCCAGCGATTTCTTCCTCTGCGCGGGAGCTTGGCTTGGCGGAATACGCCATGATTGCTTTGAGTCTATTTTGGGTGGTAACAATTCCTTCAAGTCCGTTGGAGGATTGGGTGCTTTGGATCTTAGCTTCCTCCATAAGTGACGATAGAAGTTCGGGTTTGACTTGACTCAGAGCAAGCTGTCGGCCTTTATGCTCGCGTATCGAGAGGAGGAGGTTGGTGATTGGAGTTGCTTCGAGTTCCGCTGGGACTGTGGTGTAATCGAACTGGCGCATGCGGCTCCTTTCGGTATCACGAACATACTTTCGATATCATAATACCATTAAATGATACCGAAAGTATGTTCGTGATACCGAAAACTAGAAACCATGCTTCATAACTGCTTGGAAAGTTCGGATTTGACTATCTTATTGTCTTGATCTGTAACAGGTAGACGGTCGAAAGTGGGCTACGTGTTACAGATTGAGATTTTTTGACCGGACTCCTGTTTGTCTCGATCTGTAACATTTAAGACCGAAAATCCCAGTTAGATGTTACAGATCGAGACGAATGATCCGCTCGGGCCCACCAAAAACAAAAAGGCCGCATACGAACCGGTTTGGGATTCGCATGCGGCCGACAGGGGGTATGTGGCAGAAGTTAAGCCATGAGCAGGCCGGTCTCCGCGACGTTCTTGTACCAGTACGCGCTCGCCTTGGGATAGCGCTTCTGGGTCTCAAAGTCGATGTAGAACAGGCCGTAGCGCTTGTTGTAGCCGTTGGTCCAGGAGAACTGGTCCTGCAGCGACCACACAAAGTAGCCGTCGACGTTCACGCCACCGTCGATTGCCTTGAGGATCCATGCGAGATGCTGACGCATGTAGTCGATGCGAGGGGCGTCGTCGATAAAGCCGTCCTCGAAGTCGTCCTTATAGCCCATGCCGTTCTCGGTGATGTAGATCTTCTTGTAGTTGGGGTAATCGTTCTTAATGCGGAGCAGCAGGTCGTAGAGGCCCTCGGGATAGATGATCCAGTCCCAATCGGTGGTGGGTACGCCTTCGCGCACGCATGACTCGCCCACGCCCTTGAGGAACCAGCGCGAGGAGCCCTTGTCGCCGGTGCCATTGTGGTTGATGTCGTTTTCGCCCTCGGCGGCACGCAGGAACTGGCACTTGTAGGTGTTGACGCCCAGGCAATCGTTGTAGGGGAGCGCGGCGGTCAGCGCGGCGATGTCCTCGTCGCGGACGTCGAGCTCGCCGCCGGCGATATGGGCCAGCTTGGTCGCAGCCTCCATGGTATCGGCTGCATAGTGGCCGCGGAAGGTGGCGTCGAGTACCCAGCGGTTGTTGATGACGTCGGCCATGCGAGCTGCCTCGCAGTCGGCGGCGTTGTTGGGGTCGAGGGGATACTTGGGCTCCAGGTTCTGGACAATGCCGATCTCGCCCTCAAAGCCGCCCTCATGGAAGGCGACGACAGCCTTGGCGTGGGCCACCATCATGTTGTGCATGAGCTGGAAGGCCTTGTCCAGGCGGTACTTCTCGCCGTGCGGCCAGTTGCCGACGATAAAGCTGCCCTCGGCGGTTGCGGGAATCTCGTTAAAGGTAAACCAGTGCTTGACCTCGGTGAACTCGGCAAAGCAGAACTTGGCGTACTCGACAAAGGCGTCGATCGTCGTGCGCGTCAGGAAGCCCTCGCCGCCGTTCTGGTAAAAGGCCTCGGGCGTATCGAAGTGATCGAGCGTGACATAGGGGATTACGCCAGCTTTGTTGCAGGTGGCGAAAAGCTCGTGATAGAAGGCAACGCCCTCGGGGTTGATCTCGCCAGTGCCGTTGGGGAAGATGCGGCTCCAAGCGATGGAGACGCGGATACCGTTGATGCCGAAGCGCTGGCACAGGTCGATATCGACCGGGTACTTGTTGTAGAAGTCGCTTGCGGGATCGGGGGAGAAGCGACCCTGGGCAGCCAGGAAATCGTCCCAGGGTACTTTGCCCTTGCCGTGCGTGCGGGTCTCACCCTCAACCTGGTAAGCGGCGGTGGCGCCGCCAAATACAAAGCCGTCGGGGAACTGCATGGGGTTGGTCATGAGTCATCCTTTCTGTGGGATACGGATAGGGAGAGGTGCCCGAACTGGGGATCCGGGCACCAACAGAGGGAGGAAACTAGTCGAGGTTCTCGCGGAGCCACTTGATGGCGCCAGCGGGGTCGCGGGTAAGGTCGATATATTCCTTACCGCGCGGAGCGAGCAGCTTAATGCCCAGACGATCGGTGTCGGCCTTCATGTCGTTGTAGTAGCTACGAACCTGCGGGGCGAGCACGATGACGTCGTACTGATCCATGATGGCAGTGTGCTGACCATAAGCGCCTGCGGAGGAAGCGATGTTCTCTCCGGTCTGCGCGGCACCTTCCTTGATGGCGTTGGCGAGCATGGCAGAGGTGCCGGCGCCGGCGCACAGGACGAGGACCTTCAGACCGTCGACGTCCTTCTTAGCGGATGCGTCGGCGGCGGGCTCGGGCTGATCGGCGACAGGCTTGCTGTCGGCGGCGGCAGCGGTCGTCTCGACGGAAGCGGTCGTCTGCTCGACAGCGGGCGCAGAGGTGCTGGCGGCGATGGTGGCAGCACCATCGGACTCAAGACCCAGCTCGGCGGCGCGCTCGGCCTCCTGGTCGCAGAGCAGCTTATCGTATGCCTTCAAGAACGGCAGGTAGATGATGGCGTCCAGCAAGATGATGATCGCGACAAACACCAAGGCGATAAGCTGGAAGTTCGTGGTGATGAAGATGCCGATGGGAGCGGGGGTAGCCCAAGGCACCACGAAGGAGAAGCCGTTCATGCCCACGTTGTCGATAAAGAACTTGGCAACACTCACGTTGACGCAGCCGGCGGCAACAAAGGGGATGAGCATGTAGGGGTTAAGGATCATCGGCGCGCCAAAGAGCAGCGGCTCGTTGACAGCAAAGGCAACAGGAACAATCGAGGCCTTACCGACGGCTTTGAGCTGCTTGGACTTCATAAAGAGAATCAGCAGAAGCGGCACGATGAACGTGGCGCCGGTGCCGCCGAACTCACCCACGAGCGACATGTTGAAGGTGAGGGAATGGGCGGGGTGACCACCGGCCAGCAGAACCTGCAGGTTCTCGGCCTGGTTGGCAAGACGGATGGGGTCGATGCCCGGCTGGACGATCGAGGGGCCGTGGACGCCGATGAACCAGAAGAACGCGGTGGCTGCCTGAATAAGGATGAGTCCGGGGTAGGTCTCTGCTGCAGTGAAGAGCGGGGAGAGCAGCTTGATGAGCAGCTCGGAGAACGGAACGCCCATGAGGTTGCGCACGACGACATCGATGATGCCGCAGATGATGACGGCGCCGCCAAAGGGGATGATGTCACGGAAGTTCTGAGCGATGGCGCCCGGGACCTCCTTGGGCAGCTTAATGGTCAGATCGCGAGAGACGCAGAATTTGTAGACCCACACGGTGATGAACGCGGCGATATAGGCCGAGAACAGACCGCGCGTGCCCATGCTGGTGCAGTCGAAGACCGAAAGTTCGGAGCCGTTGAACTTGGTGGTGAACTGCGTAACGGCGAGCAAAAGCATACTGCACTGGGCGGCCACCATGGTGGAGCCGTCGTTGAGCACCTTGCCGGCGGGCATGCGACGGTTCATGGAAGCCGTAAAGTTCTTGGCAGTGGTGCCGGCGACCATGATGCCCATGACGCCCATGGTGAAGTTGTACAGCTTGTTGCACCAGTCGATGAGCGGCTGGGGCAGCGTGATGCCGACTACGCCGGGAAGGGTGGCAATGAGCAGAAAGATCGAAGAGGTGAGGACGATGGGCATGCACCCAAGGAATCCGTCCTTAATAGCCTGGAGGTAGATGTTCCTCGAGATCTTCTCAAAGAACGGCTGATGCTTTTCGAGCATCTTTACGATGGCGTCCATAGAGCTCCTTTGCTACTTGATGCGCGATGCATGTGGATGGAACTGGTCGTCGATGGATGGTCAGGACTGCCCGGAAACCTTCCTGCTTAAGGAAGGCATTGCGAAATGACAACGTTGTCATTTCGTTAATGACAACGTAAGACATTTTTGGAAGAGCAACAAGGATTTACGGGTGAACGGTCGATATTGTCCGATAAACGGCTGATTTGTCAGTCGGGCAGGTAGTGTATGCTAGAACGCAAAAAACAAGCGATGCAAAACCGACTGGAGAAGTAGTGGCAACGATGGACAAGAAAAATGTCTCGATGAACGATGTGGCAGTTGCCGCGGGCGTTTCTCTCAAGACGGTGTCGCGCGTGATCAACGAGCCCGATAGCGTGCGAGAGTCGACACGCGATAAGGTCCACTCGGCCATGGAGACGCTCGGGTTTCGAACCAACTTTGCCGCGCGTTCGCTCAAGTTGGGTCGTTACGGGTGCATCGGCGTGGTGCTGTTCCACTTGTCGGGCGGTGCCGTGGACATGATTGACGGTATCGCCGATGCCGCCGAAGAGCGAGGATTTGCTCTCACGATGATTAAGAAGCGCGCAGGGGAGAAGATGACCCTTGCCGAAGCGGCGCGTAGGATGTCGCAGCTGCCTGTTGATGGCATGATCTTCAACCTGCGCCAGATGGTCGATGACTTTGATACCTTTGAGGCGCCGAAAGACCTCAAGACGGTGATTATCACGCCGATGGAGCATCCTACCTGCTCCACCGTCAGTGACGACCAAGAGGGCGGCGCGCGTATGGCGTGCGAGTACTTTTTGGACCACGGTCACAAGAACGTGTACTTCGTCTCTGGTAAGAAAGAGTCACTGTCGAGCCAGTGCCGTATGAAAGGTTGGCGTGCGGCGCTCGAGACGCGTGGCATTGAGCCGCCCGAGCCTCTGCAAGGCGATTGGAATGCGGATAGCGGCTATGCCGCGGGCCTTGTGCTTGCCGATAAACCCGATTGCACGGCGGTCCTCGCTGCTAACGACTGCATGGCCAACGGCGTGATGATGGCTCTGCGTGACAGAGGGCTCAGGGTGCCCGACGACGTGTCCGTGATCGGCTTTGACGACGAACTCTACAAGACGATTCCCAACTCGATTCTGACGTCAGTGAAGTTTCGCCACCGCGAGCTGGGCATCCGTGCGCTTAACGAGGTCGTCGCAGGTCTGGAAGCCCCGAGCTCCAGAAGCCGTACGCTTGTGTCGGGCGTGCTGGTCGAGCGTTCCAGCGTGAAAGACCTGCGGGCGTAGACGTGCTCGGCTCGTTCATCTCAACCTGTAACAGGTAGGGCCGAAAATCTCAGCTAGATGTTACAGATTTAGACAATTCGGTCCGGCTTATTCCGTTTGTCTCGATCTGTAACATCTAAGCGGTCAAAAGTGGTCTACATGTTACAGATTGAGATTTTCGGCTTGGCCTGTGCGTTCATCTCGATCTGTAACAGCTAGGACCGAAAAACTCGGCTAGATGTTACAGATTGAGATGAACAGGAGGACGGGTGCGGTCTAAACAAAATGGCCCGCGCATCACACATCGATGCACGGGCCATTTATTGTCTGCAAGCGGCAGGTGGTGTCAGCGTCTTATGCCTCGAGGTTTTCCTCGATCCAGGCGACGGCGCCCTTGGGATCCTTAGTGAGGTCGATGTACTGTTTGCCCTTGGGCGACAGCAGCGTGATGCCCAGGCGGTCGGTGTCGGCCTTCATCTCGTTGTAATAGGTGCGAACCTGCGGAGCCAGGACGATGACGTTGTACTGGTCCATGATGGCGTAGTGGCTGCCGTAGGCACCGGCGTTGGCGGTAATGTCGATGCCCAGCTCGTCGGCGCCTTCCTTAAGCGCGTTGGCGAGTAGTGCAGAGGTGCCGGCGCCAGCGCACAGAACCAGAACCCTCAGATCCTTGCCCTTAAGGGCGGACGGAGCTGCGGAGGCCTCAGTGGCAGAAGCGGTCTCGACAACAGGAGCCTCAACGGCGGGGGCGGCAGCGGTCTTGACGGCCTTGGTCTCCTCGGCCTCTTCTTCGGCCAGGGTCTCTGCCTCCTGCTTGCACAGGACGTTGTCGTAGGCCTTGCAGAACGGGTAGTAGATCAAGAAGTCAACGACCAGCAGGACGACAACCAGGACCAGAGAGATCGGCTGGAAGTTGGTGTCGATGAAGGTGCCGATCGGTCCGGGGAGTGCCCACGGCATGGCATAGATAAAGCCGTTCATGCCCAAAAAGTCGATGAAGAACTTACCAATGAGGACGTTGGCCACGGGGGCAAACAGGAACGGGATCAGGAAGTACGGGTTGAGGATGATGGGCGCGGCGAACAGCAGCGGCTCGTTGACGGCGAACATCACGGGTACGACAGAGGCTTTGCCGACGGCCTTGAGCTGCTTGGAGCGCATAAAGAGCAGGAAGATGATCGGGACAATGAACGTGGCGCCGGTGCCGCCGAGTTCGCCGATGTAGTTACCGAAGTTCTCGGTCAGGGCGAGGGCGGGGTGACCGCCGGCCTGCAGCGTGGCGAGGTTGGTGGTGATGTTGCCAAACAGCGCGGCGTTGAGGGCAGGCTTAACGACCGAGGGGCCGTGGATGCCCATGAACCAGAACAGCGGGATCATGAACCAGATGAGGGCGAGGCCGGCGTAGGAATCGGCAGCGGCGAACAGCGGGCTCACCAGCGTGGAGATGACGTTGGCAAACGGGACGGCCAAGCAGGTGCGGCAGATAACGTCGATGACGGCGACAAACAGGATGGAGAAGCTGAAGGCGAAGATGTCGCGGAAGTTCTGGGCGATGGCGCCGGGGACTTCTTTGGGCAGCTTGATGGTGATGTCTCGCTTAATGCAGAAGGCATAGATGTTGACCGTGGCAAATGCGGCGACAAAGGAGCTCAGCAGGCCCTTGGTGCCCATGTTGTCGGTAAAGAACACCGAGACATCGGCGCCGTCGATCTTGGCACTCGTCTGGGTAACGGCCAAGATGAGCATAGCGCACATGGCGGCGACCATGGTGCTCGTGGCGTTGATGGCCTTGCCGGCAGGCATGCGGCGGTTCTTGGAGCCGGTCAGCGCGCTTGCGGTGGTGCCGGCGACCATGATGCCCACGACGCCCATCGTGAAGTTGTAAACCTTGTTGCAGAAGTTCACGACGTCGACGTTCCACCAGTCGGGCAGCGTAAAGCCGCCGACCGTGGCGACAACGCCCGGCAGGGTCGAAATAAGCAGGAAGACAGAAGAAGACAGGATGATGGGCATTGCTGCCAAAAAGCCGTCTTTAATGGCCTGAAGGTAGATGTTCTTAGAGACCTTGTCGAAGTACGGCTGACCTTTCTCCAAGAACTTAACGATCGATTCCATAGTTCACGCTCCTCTTTGCATGAAATCTTAATGGCATGGACGTTGAAAACCTATATGGTCTCCCGCTTGCTAAAAGCCCGGGTGCAGGCGGGGTCGGTCCCAGGGGGAGAGAGGGGAGCGGCTGGGTTTGTATCGCATAGGGCCGCTCCCTTCTCGGGGGAAAGCGAGGCGATGCGCTACTGCGCGTCCGCCATAGTGTCGGCGAGCTCCTTGTACCAGAGTGCCGACTGCTTGATGTAGCGTTTTTGCGTGTCGAAGTCGATGTAGAACAGGCCGTAGCGCTTGTTATAGCCGTTGGCCCACGAGAACTGGTCCTGCAGGCTCCAGATAAAGTAGCCCTGGACGTCGACGCCCTCGGCGCGCGCCTGGAGCACCTTCTCCATGTGCTGGTCGACAAAGTCGATGCGCTCGGGATCGGCGACGATGCCGAGCGCATCGGGCTCGGGGTCCTTGTGGCCCAGGCCGTTTTCGGTGATATAGATGACGGGGAGGTTGGGATAGGTGGCGCTGATGTGCTTGAGCGTGTCGTAGAGGCCTTGCGGGTAGATGAGCCAATCCCAGTCGGTGGTGGGGATACCCGGCATATCGACCTGCTGCCCGACGCCCTTAAACTTAAAGCACGAGGTGCCCTTGTCTCCGGTGCCGTTAAAGCTGTTGGTGGACTCGCCATCGTAGGCG
>CABUQK010000003.1 GCA_902493615.1 uncultured Collinsella sp. | reverse complement strand
CGCTCTCCGACGGTACGATGGAGCTGCGTGCCGATTTTGCTCGCATGCTTCCGCGGCTCAAGCAAGGCCGTCTGCAGCAAGAGCTGCTGGTAAAGGCTGCGCGCGTAAAAGGTATCGAGCACCCATGGGCGATTGATGCCACGGCAGGCTTTGGCGAGGATTCGCTGCTGTTGGCGGCCGCGGGCTTTACCGTCGATCTGTATGAACAGGATTGCGTGATTGCGGCGCTCCTCAAGGATGCCTTGGACCGCGCGGCAGATGATCCGGCGCTTGCGGCTGCCGTGGCGCGCATGCGCTTACACGCGGGCGAGGACAGCATTGCCGGCCTTCGCCATACAGCTGAGCTGATCGAGCAGGGCGAGCTCGCGGCTCCCGATGTGGTGTATCTGGATCCCATGTTTCCCGAGCGTACCAAGAGCGCGGCGGTGAAAAAGAAGTTCCAACTCTTGCACCATCTGGAACAGCCATGTGCCGATGAGGAGACGCTGGTCGAAGCTGCACTTGCGGTGCACCCGCGCAAGGTCGTTATCAAACGGCCGGTGAAAGGGCCACTGCTTGCCGGCGTTAAGCCGAGCCATCAACTTGCGGGCAAGGCCGTCCGCTACGATGTTTTGGTGCCGCCGCGCCCGTAGCTTGCGTGCAATGGCTGGCGCTCCGTCAGTGCCGTGCCGATACGGGTCTATTTCCAAGGGTGCGACGTCAGGTGCCAGCCGCCGCAGTATTCGCATTTGTAGCAGGCCAGCCCGCGGCGTCCGCGGTTTTCGCAGTCGGCCATAACGGCCTCGGCCTCGGCGCGCGTGTCGTAACGGTTTTTGCGTTCGCACGATTTGTAGCGCCAGGCTTCATCGCGCTCGGCGTCCAGGGCGTCGCGGCGCTTGTCCTCGCGTGCAAACAGGTCGCTCATATCGCCGCCGGTAGCAGCGCCCAAAAACTCGCTTTTGGCCTTTGACCAGGCGGCTCGCTTTTTGCTCCCCATCTGCTTCGCGCCTCTCTTCAAACGCTGGTATCATTGCTCAATCAAAGTGATACCAATAAACGTGAGGTCGCCGCGTGATGATCAGAAAAACCCTCGATACCGACATTCCCGCCGTCATGGCTATCTATGACACGGCCCGCGCCTTTATGCGCGCGCATGGCAACGCTACGCAATGGCCCGAGGGCACGCCTTCGGCCGAGCAGCTGGCTGCCGATATCGCTGCCGGTGGTAGTTACGTGTGCGAAGTCGACGGTCGCGTGGTGGCGACGTTTGCCTTTTTACCGGGCCCGGACGAGTGCTATGACGTAATTGAGGACGGTCAATGGCGTAGCGACACTCCGTACGCCGTGCTGCACCGTGTGGCATCCGATGGCACCGTGCACGGTATCGCGGCTGCAATGTTTGCCTTTGCCAAGGAGCGCGCCGATCACCTGCGCATCGATACGCACCGGGACAACCTACCCATGCAGGGTGCGAGCCTCAAGGCCGGATTTGAGCGCGCCGGCATCGTGTATGTGTCGGACGGCACACCGCGTGTTGCGTTTGACTGGCTGCGCGAGGCATAAGATCGAGGGCGCGTATCAACAATTTGCACGAACGAAAATGGCTCCGGGTGGGGTCATTTTCGTTCGCTGCGCTGTTTTGAAAGCCGGCTTTCGCAAGGCGCGAACCTACGAAAAACGCCGCGCGGCAACGCGGAGCGATGAGCTCGGTCGGGGGATAGGGCCCGCTTCGCCCGCCGGCTCGTAAATTGTATCATCCAGTGTGGAACGAGGACGCCCGTTGCCGCGTGCGATGGGCTTGCAATAAGAGGAGAGCCATGTCGAAGCAAGCGGTCGTTGGAATCTTGGCGCATGTCGATGCCGGCAAGACCACGCTGGCCGAGGCCATGCTGTTCAACGCGGGTCGCATTCGCAAGCGCGGGCGCGTGGACGATGGCGATTCGCATCTAGATACGAACGAGATCGAGCGCGAGCGTGGCATCACGATCTTCTCGTCGCAGGCCGTGCTCGACCATGGCGATACCCACGTCATGCTCGTGGACGCTCCCGGCCATGTCGATTTTTCTGCCGAGGCGGAGCGCACGTTGCGCGCCCTGGACTACGCGATTTTGGTTGTGGGTGCCAACGATGGCGTGCAGGGGCATACCGAAACCCTGTGGCGCCTGCTTGCGCGCTATGACATCCCGACGTTCATCTTTATCAACAAGATCGATCTTGAGAACCCTGGTCACGATGTACTGCTGGCGCAGCTCGGCCGGCGGCTTTCCGAAGGTTGCCTGGATGCCAACGAACTGCTGACGGGTGGCACCGTTCAGGAGGATGCTGCTGCGTTAGACGAGGCGGCGCTCGAGGAGTTTCTTGAGGCGGGTGAGCTTTCCTCCGCGACGCTGTCGCGCATGGTTGCTGAGCGCAAGCTCTTTCCCTGCTTTGCCGGCTCGGCGCTCAAGGACCAAGGTGTGGACGAGCTGTTGGATGGTATATGCGCGCTGATGCGCGAACAGGCGTGGCTCCCGGAGTTTGCCGCCCGCGTCTATCGCGTCAGCCGCGGGGACCGCGGCGAGCGCTTGGCTTGGGTTAAAGTGACCGGCGGCACGCTGCATGCCAAACAGGTGATTGACGGACGTTCCGGTGCCGAGGCATGGGAGCAGAAGGTCGATCAGGTACGCATCTATAACGGCGAGAAGTATGAGCTTGCCCAAGAAGTTGCTGCTGGCGGCATTTGTGCCGTGACGGGCCTTGCGCACGTTCGCCCAGGGGACGCCCTGGGCGCGGAGCCCGCGGGCGATGCGCCCGTCATTGCGCCGGTCCTCACCTATACGGTGCTTCCGGGCGAACACGATGTCCACGCGGTGTTCAAAGCGCTGACTGAGTTGGCGGACGAAGATCCCATGCTCGGCGTAAGCTGGAACACTCATCTTGAGCAGATTCATTTGCAGTTGATGGGCGCCGTGCAGCTCGAGGTCGTGCAGCGCGTGTTGGCCGATCGTTTTGGTCTTGCGGTCGAGTTTGAGCCCGGCGGCATCCTCTATAAGGAGACTATTTCGCAGCCGGTCGAGGGCGTGGGCCACTTTGAGCCACTGCGTCACTATGCTGAGGTGCATCTACGTCTGGAGCCGTTGCCGGCGGGCTCGGGCGTGCAGTTTGGTACCGTGGCCTCGACCGACGAGCTCGATCTTAACTGGCAGCGTTTGGCACTCACCAACGCCATGGAGCGCGATCACCTGGGCGTGCTGACCGGCTCGCCCATCACCGATGTGCGCATTACGCTCATGGGCGGCCGTGCGCATGCCAAACATACCGAGGGCGGCGATTTTCGCCAGGCCACGTACCGCGCGATTCGCCAGGGTTTGATGCAGGCGCGCGAGGCCGGCGCGGCGGTGCTGTTGGAGCCGTGGTATCGCTTTGAGCTCGAGGTGCCGGGGGAGTGCGTGGGTCGGGCGCTCTCGGATGCCACGCGCATGGGTGCCGAGTACGAGCCGCCGACGATGGCGGGAGACCGGGCGAAGCTTGTGGGTCGCGTGCCGGCATCCGAGGTGCAGGATTACGCGCTGGAGGTGGCTGCCTACACGAGCGGTCGCGGTCATCTATACCTGGAGTTCGCCGGCTATTCGGCTTGCCATGATGCCGAGCGCGTAATCGAGACGGCCGCCTATGAGCCCGAGGCCGATCTGCCCAACACGCCCGACTCGGTCTTTTGCTCTCACGGCGCCGGTTACACGGTCAAATGGTACGACGTGCCCGCCGCGGCGCACGTAAAGATCGATCCCGCCACCTTCCGCCCCTGGCGAGCAGCAGGCGCCGAGTTTTTCGGCCACATGTGACAAAGGGACAGTTCCTTTGTCATATGCTATTGGTATAACTCGGTATAAGTTGGTATAACTATTACCAGGGTTTGCCAATCCGAGGAGGCCGACATGAATCCAAATCCCTTTAAGCCAACGGCAGGCAAGCGGCCTCCGATGCTCATCGGTCGAGAGTCGGTCATCGAAGATTTCGAGGAGGGGCTCGATAACGGCGCTGGAGCGCCGGGCAGGCTCATGCTCATTACGGGAAACCGCGGCTGCGGCAAGACGGTTCTCCTGCGGGAGCTGCAGCGTTTAGCTAGCGAGCGCGGATGGGCGGTTGTCTCCGATTCCGCTTCGCTTGGCTTATGCGACCGATTGGCCGACGCGCTTCGCTCGAATAAACCCGTTGTGACGTCAATGGAGTTCGGTCCGTCGTTTGGTCGGATGTCAGTCGAGGCGGCGCGGGCAAAGGGCGAGATGTTGCGAGGGCTGGTCAACGAGCGCCTTAAGAAGCTCGGTCCAGGCAAAGGCATACTGTTTGCGATTGACGAGGCGCAATCGGCGTCTATCGAGGAGCTGGCGGCCCTTGCCGTTCTCTATCAGCAGGTGCTCGGAGACCAGGATGCCACGGGCTTGCCCGATAGCGAGCAGCGCGGTCTTGCGCTGGTGTTCGCCGGCTTACCCAGTATGGTTGACGACCTGCTCGAAGAGCCGAGCGTGACGTTTTTGCGGCGTGCCCAGCAGCGTAAGCCGGGGGCGATATCCTTGCCCAAGGTGCGTGATTCATATATCCAGGCGGTCAAAGATGCTGGTCTTTACGTTGACGCGGAGACGGCGGACCTTGCGGCGCGCAAGAGCATGGGGCATCCCTATATGGTTCAGCTGGTGGGATATTACATGTGGCGGTCTGCTGTCCGGCGTAGCTCGCAGGTCATCGAAAGGCGCGATGTCGAGGATGGCCATGCGGATGCCGTCTCCGAGTTCTACGAAGCGGTTGACGCGCCTCTGTATTACGGGCTGCGCAGTCCACAGCGCCTCTTTATCGAGGCCATGGCGGTTGACGAGGGCAAACCGACGCGCATGGCGGATATCATTGAGCGCTGCGAGCGTACCCAGAGCTGGGCGAGTAAATATCGCGCAAGCCTGATTCGCGAGCGCGTCATCGAAGCTGCCGGATACGGCCTCGTCCGGTTTACCGTGCCCATGCTGGGCGCGTACATTCGCGATCGAGTTTTATGGCATGAGTAGGGTGATAAAGGTGACGGAACAGAAGATGAGCCCGCAGGCTATCGAGGTACGTGGCGCGCGCGTCCATAACCTCAAGGACATCGATATCGACATTCCGCTGGGAAAGCTCGTGGGTATTGCCGGCGTATCGGGTTCGGGCAAGAGTTCGCTGGCGCTGGGGGTTCTTTATGCTGAGGGCTCGCGTCGCTACTTGGAAGCACTCAGCACCTATACTCGACGTCGCCTAACGCAGGCCGAACACGCCCAGGTGGACGAGGTACTGCACGTGCCGGCGGCGCTCGCATTGCATCAGCGCCCCAGCGTGCCGGGCGTGCGTTCCACCTTTGGCACCATGACCGAGCTCAACAACAGCCTGCGTCTGCTCTTTAGCCGCTGTGCCCATCACGTGTGCCCGCATTGCGGGGCGCGTGTGGAGCCGAGCCTTAATGTGGCTGCGGGCCTGTCGCTCACGTGCCCCGCATGCGGCCGCGAGTTCTACGCGCCGGGTGCCGAGGACCTTGCCTTTAACAGCGGCGGCGCGTGCTCTACCTGCGGCGGCACTGGTGTCATGCGCGAGGTGGACGAGGCGAGCCTGGTGCCCGACGAGTCAAAGACCATCAACGAAGGTGCGGTGCTTCCCTGGGGTACGCTCATGTGGGATCTGATGAAGCAGGTAGCCGGCGAGATGGGCGTGCGCACCGACGTGCCGTTTAACCAGCTCACGCCTCAAGAGCGCGACATCGTGTTTCACGGCCCCGCGGTTAAGAAGCACATTCTTTACGTTCCCAAAAACGGCGAGGGCGCCACGCCGCTCGACTTTACCTATTACAACGCCGTCTATACCGTCGAGAACGCACTCGCAAAGGTCAAAGACGATAAGGGTCTCAAACGCGTTGCACGCTTTTTGCGCGAGGGGCCATGCCGTGACTGTGGCGGCACGCGTCTCTCCGAGGCCGCACGCCAACCCCAGGTACGCGGTATCAATCTGGCACAGGCCGCGGCCATGACGCTTGGTGATGCGGTTGAGTGGGTGCGCGAGGTGCCCGCATCCTTGCCGACCGAGATGCAGCCCATGGCGACGGATATCTGCGATTCGTTTTTGGGTGCGGCCCGTCGTCTGGTCGACTTGGGTCTCGATTACCTTTCACTCGACCGCGCCGGCGCCACGCTTTCCACGGGTGAGCGCCAACGCGTGCAGCTTGCTCGCGTGGTGCGTAACCGATCGACAGGCGTGCTTTATGTGCTGGACGAGCCTTCGATCGGCTTGCATCCTGCCAATGTCGACGGCCTGGTAGGCGTGATGCGAGATCTGGTGGATGACGGTAACACCGTGGTTGTTGTCGACCACGATACGCGCGTACTGGCGGATGCCGACTATCTGGTCGAGATGGGCCCCGTTGCCGGAGCGGGCGGCGGTAAAGTGATCGCTGCCGGTACGGTGGACGAGGTCGAACAATCGCAGGGCAGCCGCATCACCCCGTTTTTGCGCGCAGACCCCAAACGCTTGCGCCCGCAGGTGACTGACGACGAAATGTTCGACCAGGGCCATATCCGCATGGCAACCGAGGCCATCCATACCGTCAAACCGCTCGAAGTCGATATCCCGCGCGGCCGCCTTGTCGCGGTGACGGGCGTTTCGGGTTCGGGCAAGACGACGTTGGTGCTCGAGACGCTCATCCCGGCGCTCAAGGCGCAGGCAGCCGGCGAACGCTTGCCGGGGCACGCGCGTTGGGTCGATGCCGAGGGCATTGCCCGTGCCAACCTGATTGACGCCGCGCCCATCGGTGCCAACGTGCGCTCGACGGTAGCGACCTATGCCGACATTCATGACGAGCTGCGCCGCGCCTTTGCACGTACGCCCGAGGCCAAGGCGGCGGGATATAAGGCGGGCGCCTTTAGCTACAACACCGGTGCCCTGCGCTGCCCTACGTGCGACGGCACGGGCTCGATATCGCTTGACGTGCAGTTTCTGCCCGACGTCGAGATCGTCTGCCCGGCATGCCGTGGCTCGCGCTACGCCGAGGCCGCCTCGCATATCCATCGCGAAGGCAAGGATGGCAGTCTGCTTACGTTGCCGCAGCTTATGGATATGAGCGTGGACGAGGCACTCGACGCTACGGTGGGACTCAAGAAAGTTCAGGTGCGCTTGCAGACCTTGCACGACCTGGGCCTGGGTTATCTCACGCTTGGCGAGCCCACACCGGCGCTTTCGGGCGGTGAGGCACAGCGCCTTAAGCTCGCGAGTGAGATGGGCCGCGTGCAGGATGATGCCGTATTCGTATTTGACGAGCCCACGATCGGACTACATCCGCTCGATGTTCAGGTGTTGCTGAGTGTGTTCGACGGACTCGTTGCCAAGGGCGCCACAGTTGTCGTGATCGAGCATGACCTCGACCTTATCCGCAACGCCGATTACGTGATCGACATGGGCCCGGGCGGTGGCGCCGCCGGCGGGCAAATCGTCTGCGCCGGCACTCCGGGCGACATCGCAGTTTGCTCCGCAAGCATCACCGGCCGCTATCTATAGACAATGAGGCAAAGGGACAGTCCCTTTGCCTCATTGATGCCTATTTCACGCATTGAGCTGCGAGATAGTCGCGGAAGAATGGCAATTCAAATGCGACGAGCCCTCGTCCTCGCTCCCCGATGATGCCGGCGTCTATCATGCGGCGTCGGTAGCGGGAGACCTGCTGCGGCGAACGCTTAAGGCGCTCGACAAGGTCGGCGGTGGTGGACTCTTCCTCGTCATCGAGCATGGCGATGAGGAATCGCTTGTCCTCTGCAGTGAGTTCCCGATAGGTTGCCGCGAGGATTCGGTCGTCCATCTCGTCGCGCGCGATTTTGATTCCCAGGTCAAAGTCGCGTGACGAGATTTCCTTCGAATCGCTTGTGAGATCCCAGGCACGGTAGCCTACGAGTTGCAATAGGAAGGGAAAACCAGAGATCGAGCGAACGGCTCTATCGATTCCCTCGGCATCTGCTAGGCGATCGTTTTCCTGGATTGTGCGAATCAAGGCCTCGCGTACGTCATAGTCGGCAATGCGACCCAGATGATATTGTTGGGCGCGGCGAAGGAACGAGACCGTCTTGTGGTTCAGTAGCGTCGATACGTTGTTGGGAAGTCCCGCCATGAGCAGGGCGACGCGTTTCCCATCGGTCACAAAGTGCTGATACGTCGCTGCGAGCTGGATCATCTCGTCGAGTGTCGGGTCCACCTCGTCAACCGTGACAAGCAGACCGGTGCCCGCCTCGTTGAGCCGGTCGATGATGTCGCTCATGCGGTAACGCCAGGTTGAGGCATCGTGAACGCGACTGACCTCGATGCTGCCGAGCGGTGCAATTCCGAGACCGGTGACTTCGAAGTGGTTGGACGAGTCGATGAGATGGGCTGCGGCACGTTTCGCCCCGAACTCGATTTCCTCAAGCATTCCCGGGAGCGCGGTCGTCTTTACGGCAATCCAGCCGTGGGATTCCGCCCTTGTCGCGAGCGACGACATGAGAGCGGTTTTACCGGTTCCACGCGCGCCTGAGAAGATCGAGGTCAATTCTGGGCGCCTGCGCTGGCTCAAGAAGGCACGGTCCAAATCCCGAATAATCTGTTGTCTGCCAGCGAGATGGGCAGGAACCTCACCAAAACTGGGGGTAAACGGGTTCTCGAGATATTCCACAAGGCTCTCCTTTCACACCGCCGTTTAACTTCATTTTACTTTAGTTAATTCTGATTAAAAGTGAGGGCTCTCTATCTAGAGCATCAATTAGGCGTGTGTGCCGTCGGCGTGGCGCTCGAATGTGACAAAGGGACAGTCCCTTTGTCACATTCCCGGAAAGCCTGTTTGGCGCAGGGCTTCGTAGAGGACGATGGCGGCGCTGTTGGAGAGGTTGAGTGCGCTGATGCGGTAATCGTCCGGATTGACGAAGTTGCCGCAGATATCCTGTTGAAGGATGGCCTCGTGGCTGTCCTCGGTATGCCCGAGCGATTCCTCGTGAGCTTCCCAAGCCTCGGCGTTATCGAGTGAGTCGCAATCGCGCAGCATCGGGATGCGCTCGCAGCGCTCGGACGCCGCGGCAAGCAGTGGCTCGGGAATGCCCGAGCTCTCGCTGCCAAAGACCAAATAGTCACCGTCACAGTAGGTGCTTTGCGCATAGGTGCGGCGTGCCTTTTTGGTCAGCAGGTGCAGGCGACCATCGGCGGGGGAGAGACCGTTGCGCGCAAGGAAATCCTCCCAGCTAGCATAGGTCGTCACGTCCAAGTTTTGCCAGTAGCCCAGGCCGGCGCGACGCACCGTCTTGTCGTCGAGCGAAAATCCCAGCGGCTCCACCAGATGCAGGCGGGCGCCGGCAACCACGCAGGTGCGGCCGATATTGCCCGTATTGGCCGGAATCTCGGGCGCATACAGCACAATGTTGAACATGAATCTCCTTGGCTCAGAACGAAAAACCACCACGAAGGGCACCTTCGTGGTGGTTTGGCGGTTACGTAGGCGGACAAATGCCCGCTTGGATAAACCTAGGCGCGGTGCCAGTCGGTCAGGCAGGCATCGAGGGAGGCGATGAGCGCATCCTTGTCCATGTGACGGCCGATGATGCACAGGCTCGTCATACGGTCGCCCGTCTCGTCGTCCCAAATCTGCATGATCTCGGGGTTCTCGTCGATGATCTTCTGTTTCTCGCCCTCGGGCGCCGAGTCGACAAACAGGCCGTTCTCCATCAGGCGCATCTGGTGGCCGGCCTGCTCAAACATGTAGCACATGTCCGGATCGCCGGTCTGCCACAGCGGGCCTTTGACGCGAATGACCTCGTCGGGCCACTCCTGCTCAACATAATCGGTGAACTTCTGCAGGTCAAACGGCTTACGGCGCGAGTACACAAAGGTCTCGATGTCGTACTCGAGCACCTCGGGGTCGTCGTGCTCCTCGGGATGCTCCATGGCCTCGATCCAAGCGGCGGAGTTGTAGGCGCGCATAAAGTCGAAGCGGTCGGTATCGAGCAGCTCCTCCATGGGGACCTCGCCGTTTTGAGCCTCGACGATCACGGCGTCTTTCTGCAGGCTGCGCACGATGGCCTTAAGCTCGGCGATCTGCTCAGGGCTCACGGTATCGGTCTTGTTGAGGATCAGCGTGGAACAGAACTCGATCTGCTGGATGAGCAGGCTCTCGATGTCGTCCTCGTCGATATCCTCGGCCAGCAGGTCGCGACCGCCGTTGAACTCGTCGTACATGCGGGCGCAGTCGACCACGGCCACGATGTTGTCGAGCGCGAGTTTGGGCTCGCCGCCCACCTTGGCCTCGTCGCAGAAGCTCGAGATGGTGTAGGCGATGGGGATAGGCTCGCAGATACCCGATGCCTCGATGATGATGTAATCGAAGTTGCCCGAATCGGCGATGCCCTGCAGCTGGTTGGCCAGGTCATCCGAAAGCGTGCAGCAGATGCAACCGTTGGTGAGCGGGATGAGGTCGTCGGTCTCGGAAAGGCCGCCGTCGGCGATGAGGCTAGCGTCGACATTGATCTCGCCGATATCGTTGACGATCACGGCGGCGCGGATGCCGCCGTCGTTAGCGAGGATGTGGTTGAGCAGCGTGGTCTTGCCGGCACCGAGGTATCCGGTAAGCATGATGATCTTCACGGGTTTGTTGGGCATGTGCCCTCCTTTGTTAGACATGGCTTACAGTTGAATCTTATGCCAAACGCTCGCTCTTATACCCACGCGCTGGCAAATAACACAGGCTACTCCCAGGCTCCCCATACATCGGGGCAATAACCGACGGTGGCCTTTTTGCCGTTGCGTACGATGGGCTCGGCTAGAACCTGCTGGTTCTCGAGCAGTTTGTCGAAGCGCTGACTGGGGGTAAGGTGCTGAATGAGCGCGAGCGTCTCCTCGTCCTTGGCCTTGGGGTTGAGCAGTTTGTCGATGCCGCCGACCGCCTGCATCACGCTCGTGAGCTCGCCCTTGCTCATCTCCTTTTCCTTAAGGTCGATAAACTGCACCTTAATGCGGCGCTCCTTAAAATAACGCTGCGCCTTCTTGGTGTCGAAAGACTTTTTGGTGCCAAAAATCTGGATATTCATGTTCCGCCGTTCTACCTGATGAAGTTGGTGCGCTCGCGATCGGCTTCGGGGGCTTCGATGCCGGCGGCCTGTCCTGCTTCGATACAATGCAGAAGCCAGGCCATGTTCTTGCCGATGTTTCGCATGGTGGCCAGGCCCTCGGCGTCCTGGGTGGCCTCGCCCGGCATGGCACCAAAGACGTTGTTCCAGTACGTGGAGGCTACCACGGGCATCTGGTTGATAGTGAAGTACTTGTTGAGCACGTCGAAGGTCGTCGACGTACCGCCGCGACGGGCGACGGCGACGGCAGCGCCCGGCTTGTGCGCAAAGGCCTTGCTGCCGGCATAGAAGGTGCGATCGAGGGCCGAAAGGATGCGGCCGCTGGGGTGCGCATAGTAGACGGGCGAGCCAAAGACAAAGCCGTCTGCCTGCTCGGCGGCAGCGATGAGCTCGTTCACCACGTCATCGTCAAAGGTGCAGCGCCCGCCAAGCTTGCCGCACTGACCACAGCCGATGCAGTCGCGAATGGGCTTGGCGCCCAGCTGAAACACCTCGGTATCAATGCCTTCGGCGTTGAGCTGCTCGGCGACCTCGGCGAGTGCGCGGGCGGTGTTGCCGTTTGCCTTGGGGCTGCCATTGACCAAAAGAACCTTCATCACAAACTCCCTCTGCTTTTGGTGACTTCTGCAGAGGATTATCGCACGATGGGGGAGGCGGCGCGGGCGCGGCGCTAATCCAGTTTGGTGCCTGGCACCTGCACGGCTTTCCCGAGCAACGCTTTGAGCTCGTTCAAAATGGAAACGGGCTGACGGTCGACGCCGTACAGATGGAGCGTGGCCACGCGAATGGGTGGCTGATATTCAAATGGGCCAAAGAGCACGGGCGAACCCAGGAACCGCTCGATTTCCTCTGCAATCGCATCGGTTTCTTCGGGATCAAAGTCGTCGAAAAGAGCCACGAACATCGGCCCCGTCGAGCGGAACATACGACCCTTACCGCGCGAGCATTCCACCAGACAGGCGGCACATTCTGCCAAAACGCGGTCGCCCGCATCAAAGCCAAAGCGGGCATTGACCTGAGCGATATCGTCGATTTTGATGGCGATCAAACCAGCCTTGCGCGCCACGCGACGCATTTCGCCAATGGCGTTGACCAGGGCGTGAATATCGCCCAAGCCGGTCACGGAATCGGTCGTATCTGCCAAGCTTCGGTTGATGATAATGCCCACATACATGCCGGGCTCGGTATCGGTGCCGTCCAAGCGGTAGCCCGTGCAGTCGCAAAGCACGTATTTTCCGGTGGCATCCATTACGCGATACTGCATGTAGTGGAAGTGCCACGTGCCGTTTATCACCATGTCGAGCTCGGCACGTACGTTGTCGCGGTCCTCGAGATGAACGCGGGCGAGCCACATGTCGAGTGAGTTAAAAGGGTGTTGGGAGGGCAGGTCAAAATCGCGCACGGCGTTAACCGACCATTGCGATTCTCCCGTATCGAGATTGAGAATAAACGGATAGCGCGTCTCGGAGCTCATGGAGATCGCTTGGAACACCCGGTCGTTGCAGGGAAGCTGATCGACGATTGGGCGTTGCGGCGCGTCATCGTCTTTCGGTTGCTGCACACGATGCATAAGCTTATAGCGATACATCTTGCGATCGGCATCCATCGTCATCTGGCGACGCGTGTCGCCAGCAAGTGGATCGACGCGCGAGCAGCCAAAGCTAAAGCTGCCGATCATGGGCGCCTTGCCACCTGAGCTCGCCTCGATCAGCCTGGTACGCACCTGCTCCAAGCGCTGCTCGAGTTCAATCTCGTTTGCGGAGAGCGAGATAAGCACAAACTCGTCTCCACCGATACGGAACAGCATCTCATCGTTCTCCATGGTTTCGGAGAGCGTGCGGCAGATGCTCAGAATATAGCGATTGCCTTCGGCGTGGCCAAACCTATCATTGCAATGCTTGAGATGGTCGATGTCAATATAGGCGCAGGTGAAGGGGTCGCCTTTGCGCCAGAGTTGCTCGACGTGACGGTCGAATCCGTTGCGGTTGCCCAAGTTGGTAAGCGGGTCGATATAGGCGTTGCGCTCAAGCAGCTGGCGCTCTTGTTGCAGGATGGCATGCGTCTTTTGCAGTTGCTCGCCAACGGCGCGTAGCCCAGCAGGCAGCGCGGCAACATCGAGTTCGGCGGTCGAGACGCCGTTCGCAAGTCGCTGAAGATAGGCAATAATCGATTGCTCGCCCAGGCGATATGACTCGTTCATGATGAATAACCTCCTTGGGCGGAACAACGGTTTGTATCATATCTCCAATTCGGCTTGAATTGGGGATATAAGTTAGCTAATGGCGACAAATGTCCCCTTCGACGGTGGCGTTTTGCGCGCGAGCGTATCAGTTGTTATTGCCACCATCGAGCAATGCCTCAAAATCCTTCGCCGGCATGGGACGGTAGTAGAGGAAGCCCTGAGCGTAGCGGGCGCCCATTTGCCGTAGCATGTTTGCCTGCTCATTTGTCTCGACGCCTTCAACCACGACGGGCAGATGGAGCGACTGCGCCATTTCGAGCATCGATGAAATGATTTGCGTGCTGCGGCCTTGATCGCCGTCGACGGGCGCAATCTGCCAAATGTGCTTGTCGAGCGTCACCATAAAGCCGCTTTCCTCGAGTGCGGGGATATGGGTGCACATGCTGTGGACGGCTATTATTCGACAGGCGGTAGCGCGACGATGCGATGTTCGATGAAAATGCGACTGAGACGATATATGTTGACGGGTATACTTGTCCCGGTTTAAAACGCAGGAACGGAGATGGTCGCATGGCACAGCCGGATACGACGCGCACGGTGGGGCTGGCACTCGAGGGAGGCGGCTACCGCGGTATGTATACGGCGGGCGTGCTCGACGTTTGGATGGAGCACGGTTTGACCTGCGACCATATGGTGGGTGTCTCGGCGGGCGCGGCGTTTGGCTACAACTTTAAATCGCGCCAGATCGGCCGCGCCATTCGCTACAACAAGGCCTATTGCGCCGATAAGCGCTATGCGGGTGTAGCAAGCTGGTTGCGAACCGGCGACATGTTCAATGCCGATTTTGCCTATCACGAGGTGCCTATCGAGCGCGATCCCATCGACTTGGAGGCGTATCGCGCCTGCCCCATGCGGTTTACGTGCGTGTGTACCGATATCGAGACGGGCAAGGCCGTCTATCACGACCTGCCCTATGGCGATGAGCGCGATATCGAGTGGATCCGGGCGTCGTCGGCAATTCCCGTGGCGACGCGTCCTGTCGCCATTGAGGGCCGCAAGTACCTGGATGGCGGCGTGGCCGATTCCATTCCCAGCGCTTGGCTGTTTGCGCAGGGGTATGACCGCAATATCGTGGTACTCACGCAACCGGCGGGCTTTGTGAAGCAGCCCAACAGCGTGATGCCCATGCTGCGGCGCGTGTTCCGTCACTATCCGGAGTTTGTCGCAGCGCTTGAGCACCGGCATGAGGTCTACAATGCCACGCTCGATGACCTGGCACGTCGCGAGGCTGCCGGCGAAATCTTTGTGGTACGGCCGAGCGAATCGGTGAAGGTGCCGTCGCTGTGCCGCGAACCGGATGAACTTGAGCGCATCTACCAGATCGGCCGTCACGATGCGGAGGCGACCTTGCCGGCGCTGGAAGCGTATCTGGCAGAGTAGAGCAAACTGCCGTGGACTCGGCGGAAAGCGCATCCCGGAATCGGCGCTAAAAATGGGATGAGGTTTCCGCGAGAGGCCCGTAGCGGAAAGCGCGCCCCGGAATCGGCATCCAAAACGGGATGCAGTTTCCCCGACGGCGGGTTTTGGAAACGGCGTCCCAGAATTTGCGCCTGGAATGGGATAGGGTTTCCCAACGGAGCCGCATGCGGAAAGCGCATCCCGGAATGGAGATCCAAACTGGGATGCGTTTTCCATTGCTGAAGTTATGGGGTCGCGGAGCAACTGCTCGGCCTATGCCTATGCCTGCTGCCAGGTGTCGACGAGCTCCTTGGCCGCGGCGTAGGGGTCATCGGCGCTGCAGACGGCACTCACCACAAAGAAGCCGTCGACGCCGGTGGCCTTGAGCTGCGGCAAGTCGGCCGTCTTGACGCCGCCGCCCACCACGATGGGCACGGGGCTTGCCGCGTGGAGTGCGGCCAGGTCCTCAAAGCTCTTGGTGATGATAGAGCCGTCGGCCGCGCGTCCGCAGTCGCGCTTGGTCTCGGTCTCGTGGAGTGGGCCGATGCCCAGGTAGTCGACTAGGCTCATGTCGGCGGTCTTGACGTACTCGAGCATCTCCTCGCAGCGGGCCGAAAGGCTGTCGATGGCATCGGGGCCCAAAAGTTTGCGGCAGACCTCGACGGGAATGTCGCTCTGGCCTACATGCACGCCATCGACAGCAATACCCTGCTCGCGCGCGGCGAGTACGCAGTCCAGGCGGTCGTCGATTAACAGGGCGACCCGACCGGTCTTGCCGGCCTGTGCGATTGCCTGCGCGGCGTCGCCGGTCAGCGCGATGATCTCGCGGGCGCTTGCCACCTTGGAGCGCACCTGGATGCAGGTAAAGCCTGCGTCGAGCGCCTGGGCCACCACATCGCCCACGGGGCGCCCGAGCGTGTTTTCGGGGCCGAGTACCAGATAGGCCGAGATATCAAGGTTGTCGCGGATGCTCATCGTGCTTCCTCCTGCTTTTTGATCTGTGCTTCCATGCGCTCGAGTTTGCCGGTCATGGTGTCGGTAAATCCGGGTCGAATATCGGCTTTGAGCACGACTTCGGTGCGGATGCCCTTGCTCGCCAACACAAAGGTTGCGTCGCGCACGACCTGCATGACCTCGTCCCAGTCGCCCTCGATCTCGGTGAACATGGAGGTGGTGCGGTTGGGCAGGCCGCTCTCGCGAATGACACGCACGACCTCGGCGACCTCGGCGGATAGCTCATCGCCGGTGCCGCACGGGGCGATGGCCACGGCGACGAGCGTGTTCATGCCGGCATTGGTTGCGGGCTCGGACATGGCCTATGCCTCCTCGAGCTCGAGTCGGTTATCGGCGATGTCTTGGGCGGTTGCGCGGTAGAGCTCGTCGATAAAGGCGACCTTAAAGCTTGCCGGGGCGTCGGCGACAGCGGCGGCACGCGTGCCGGCCGCGTTGTAGACGGCGGTGCCGCAGACGGCTGCCGTAAACGGGTCGGCGGCGCAGGCATACACGGCCAGCACGCCGCCCTGCGAGCAGCCGCAGCCGGTGATCTTGGACATGAGCGGGCTGCCGCCGTGAGACTTGGCCACCGTCGTGCCGTCGGTGATTAGGTCGACTTCGCCCGAGACCACAACGGCGCCACCGGTGTGGCGAGCGAGCGCCACGGCGGCATCGCGGGCGGCGTCGACCGTGTCGGTGGTATCGACACCACGCACGCGGCTCAGATCAGCCGCCTCGCCCTCAAGACCCCACAGGCCGGCGAGTGCGATAATCTCGGAGGCGTTGCCGCGCACGATGGCGGGCTTGTACTGCTTGAGCTCGTTTACCAGCTGGGTGCGCAGGCTGCCGATACCCAGGCCCACCGGATCGAGCACCCAGGGCTTGCCGGCGTCGTGTGCCGCCTTCGCCGCGCGGGGAATCGTCTGCTCGTAGATAGGGAAGAGCGTGCCCATGTTGAGATAGATGGCGCCGCCGCCGGCAACGAGCGCCTCGCCCTCGTCGGGCAGATAGACCATGGCGGCCGATCCGCCCACGGCGAGCTGTGCGTTGGCGACAAAGTCGATCGTCACCGTGTTGGTGATGGAGCCGGCCATCGGATTGGTGGCGCGAATTTCCTCTACGGCCTTGACCATATGTTGCTTAAGCTGTTCCGAATCAATCACTGCACATGCCTCCTTGGCATAGAAAAGGGGCGCTGTGCATAGACAGCGCCCCTGTAAAGGCGGCATGCTCCCTACGCCAGCATTAACTGACAGGTTCAAAGGATTGGGCCCCATGCCCTCTCAGCCTTGTGGTTTGCACCGCCGGCACTCCCGCATCGAATCTGTTGTTCCCTATACTAGCGCACCTGCCAAAAAGGGACAGGTTTATTTTGGCAGGTCGTTACAATAGGTAGGACCGATACGAATGGGGGCCTTATGATTAAACTTGTGCTGACCGATATGGACGATACACTGATTCCAGCCGGGCATGACGGCGCCAGCGACTACGCCATTGAGGGTATTCATGCCATGCAGGCGGCGGGTCTGCACTTTGGGCCGGTTTCGGGTCGTCAGCCGTCCGCGATGGGCTGGATATTCAAAAACCGTTCCGAGTGTTTTTCGACCGGTGCGTTCTGTAACGGCCAGGTGATGTTTGTCGACGGCGAAGTAGTCGCTTCGCGCGCAATCGACAATGATGCTCTGATGCGTTTGGCTGACTATCTGGAGCAAGAGACCGACGATACATTTCTAAAAGTCTACAGCCTGGGCGATGACTTTTGGGGCAACGATGCCTATTGCGTGACGAGCAATCCCGAGCGTGTGCGTCGCGCTATGGAGTCGGGCGGCAATGCGTGGCTCAAAGGCGAAGAGGCCCCGTGTCGTCCCGTCGTCGATGGCGCGCCGGTGTTTAAGGCGAATATCTGGAGTGCCCGTTCGCGTGAGGAGCTCGCGGAGCTACGCGAGCGCGTTGCCGTTGAGGTGCCGGAACTCTCGCTTGTGTTTCCCAACAACCGAGTGCGCCTGTTCGACATCCTTCCGGATGGTTGGGACAAGGGCTGCGCTGCGCTGGAGCTGGCGCGCGCCTTGGGCCTGACGCCCGACGAGGTGGCCGTATTTGGCGATTCCGATAACGATCTGCCCATGATCGATGCCGTTCCCAACTCCGTTGCAGTTGCCAATGCCAATGAGGCCGTCACGGCTGCCGCGCGCTGGCATATCGGCGCCGCGGCAGATGATGCGGTCGCCGGGGCTCTGCATCAGATTGCCGCCTGCGCCGCGACGGGGGAGATGCCGCCGTTTATGCGTCAGGAGGGTGCAGCCGACGCGAATTTCGCGAACAGCTAAGGAGACAGCCATGAAGCTCCAGCAGCTCAGATATGTCGTCAAAGTTGCCGAATGCGGCAGCATTACCGAGGCCTCGCGCCGTCTCTTTGTGTCGCAGCCTTCGATTACCGCGTCGATTCGCGATCTCGAAAACGAGATGGGTGTGCACATCTTTGAGCGCACCAACAAGGGCGTCATTGTGTCCGAGGAAGGCGAGACCTTCTTGGGCTATGCGCGCCAGGTACTCGACCAGGCCGACCTGCTCGAGGGCAAGTACAAGGGCGCATCCGAGCAGGTGCCGCACTTTAGTGTGAGCTGCCAGCATTATTCCTTTGCCGTCAACGCGTTTGTCGACGTGATCCGCGAGTTCGATGCCGCGCGTTACGACTTCACCCTGCGCGAGGAGCAGACTCACGAGATTATCGAGGATGTCGCGCATATGAAAAGCGAACTGGGCATCCTGTACTTATCCGAGCATAACCGCGAGGTCATCGAGCGCATGCTGGCGGCCAACGAGCTCGTGTTCGAAGGGCTCTTCTGCGCCATGCCGCATGTCTTCGTCTGCGCCGACCATCCGCTGGCGGACCGCTCCAGCGTGACGCTCGAGGATCTGGAAGACTACCCGTTCCTGTCCTACGAGCAGGGCAGCTACAACTCGTTTTACTATTCCGAGGAGCTGACCTCGACGTTCGAGCGTCGCAAAAATATCCGCGTGCGCGACCGTGCGACGTTGTTCAATTTGGCCATGGGCCTCAACGGCTACACGGTATGCTCGGGCGTGATCAGCCACGAGCTCAACGGCCCCGGCATTATCTCGATTCCGCTCGACGTGGACGAGTACATGGAGATTGGCATCATCACGCGCAAGAACACGACGCTTACGCGCTACGGTCGGGCCTATATCGACGCGATTCGTCAGCATATCTAGGCTGCTGTGCTCCGCACGGTTCAAGTCTCTTTATGACAGTCCAGACTGATATAGGAAACATCTATATCAAACTGTTATAAACGTATATTTTACGATGGTCATATGAGCGCTCATACTCTGTCCCAGTAAAGCAACCAATGCAAAGGGAGATATCTATGAGCACTTCGATTCAACCGAACGCGCCGTTTCGCGCCGATATCGTCGGCAGCTTTCTTCGTCCGCAGGCTGTAAAGGACGCCCGTGCCGCCTATGTCGCGGGTAAACTCGACGCTTCCGGCCTTAAGGCCGTCGAGGACGATGCCATTCGCGATTTGGTGGCCAAGCAGAAGGCCGCCGGCCTGCAGGTGATCACCGATGGCGAGTTCCGCCGCAGCTACTGGCACCTCGATTTTATGTGGGGCCTTAACGGCATTGAGCGCCGCACCTCACGCACGGGTTATATGTTCCATGACGAGGAGACGACAGCCGACACCGCCGTGGTTACCGGTCCCATTAGCGGCGAGAACCACCCGTTCGTCGAGCATTTTAAGTTCGTCAAGGCGCTTGAGGAGGAGGGCCAGGTCGCACGCCAGACCATTCCGGCGCCGATCCAGACGTTCTCTGAGGTCACGCTCGATCGCTGCGATGGCCAGCAGGAGAGCCTGCGCGCTGTCTATAAGACCGATGAGGAACTTGCCGACGCCATTGCAGCCGCTTATCGCACGGTGATCGCCGACCTGTACGCAGCAGGCTGCCGCAACATCCAGTTTGATGACTGCACCTGGGGCATCTACTGCGATACCGATTTTGTCGCCAAAACCGGCATGAGCCCGGTCGACCTGCAAAAGGTAAGCGAGCTGGGCGTGGCGCTCAACAACGCCGCCATCGAGGGCAAGCCCGACGATTTGGTCATCAACACGCACGTGTGCCGCGGCAACTACCACTCCACCTACGCTTTTGAAGGCGGCTACGACCCTATCGCTCCGTATCTGTTCGCACATGAGAATGTCGATGCGTTCTATCTGGAGTTCGACACGCCGCGCGCCGGCGGCTTTGAGCCGCTCAAGTACGTCGCTCCCGGCAAGAAGGTCGTGCTGGGCTTGGTAACCACCAAGGCGGCAGAGCTCGAGAACGAGGATGTTATCGTCGAGCGCATCCGCGAAGCCGCTAAGTACGTGCCGCTCGAGAATCTGTACCTGTCGCCCCAGTGCGGCTTTGCCAGCTGCGAGATTGGCAACAAGCTGACCGAGGACGAGCAATGGGCGAAGATCGCGCTGGTCAAGCGCATTGCCGAGCGCGTTTGGAAGTAACGCTACCGTTTGCAGGTGGCGGCGCGTGCGAGACATGGCGTATCACGTACAATGGTTCGGATCGTATCGTTCGGGCAGGTTATCCGATATGTCTGAACGCCCTTCCATCATGAAAGGACTTCCATGTCCCAATCCTCGACGCCCGCCGTATCTGAACTCGAGGAGACTGTCGAATAGTAGTTGTGTTCAGCTAAATCAAAAAATGGCGCCCGTGCGTACGCGTGGACGCCATTTTTAATGCGTCAGTATCCAGTGGATGCCGCGCGCCATGCGCAGGTCAGTTTGGGCAAAGTGATTGCCGGGGTTGAGCTCCAGCGTTGTTGGAATGTCACGCTCGATAAACAGCTCTTCCATCGCGTGCGTATCGTCGAGTACGTGCCTCATCATGCGGTTGGGCGTCTTGGTTTCTTTTTTGCCGAGCGACAGGTAGACGGCGTCGGGCGTGCTCGCTATCGTGTGCTCGTGCGCATAGTCGATAAAGCCGGGAAACCACAGGGACCCCGATGCGCTTGCGGCACAGTCAAAGGCATCGGTTTGCCAGAGGGCCCAAAGCGAAAAGAGGCCCGCCAGCGAATAACCGGCAATGCCACGCCAAGCAGGTGGCTGTGGGAGCGATAATTCGACCTTTGGGATTATCCGGTTCAGCAGTTCATTGAGAAATCCGGACGCCTGACCGCCAAAGGGCTGGCTATCGCGTACGGTACCATCGCATGCCCAAGGGCTCAGTTCGCGATTCCAATCGAGCTCTCCAATGGCGACAAGGGTGAACGGCGGGCAGTCGAGCTCTCGGCAGCGCTCGTAGACTCCACTACCGTCGCCCATAACCACGGGGAGATAGATGGCGGGCGCGCCTTCCGCACACTCTGAATAAACGGTTATCTGCTTCTGATGCACTTCCAAGGCAGGCTTCTCTCGGTGTTGTGATATTGACAGCCTCAATTGTCGCACGCTGGCACGGGGGCAGACGCTAAAAGAAAGGCGCGGAGCCGCTCGATGCGACTCCGCGCTTTGGTGTTCTGCTTTGGCAGCTTTGCCGTTACGCTACGAAGAAGTAGACGAGGAAGGCAAGGGCTGCGATCCACATGAGCGGCTTGATCTTGGAGGCCTCGCCCTTAAAGAGCGCGACGATCACGTAGGCGATAAAGCCCAGGCCAATGCCGGCAGAGATGGAGTAGGTGAAGGGCACGCCGGCGACAATCATGAACGCCGGGAAACCCTGCGACACGTCGGACCAGTCGATCTCGGAGGCCTCGCTCATCATGAGGTAGCCGACGTAGACCAGGGCGCCGCAGGTGGCGGCGCTGGAAACGATGGTGACGATGGGGGAGAAGAACGCGGCGAGAATGAACAGCACGCCGGTGGTGACGGAGGTGAGGCCCGTGCGGCCACCGTCGGCAGCGCCAGAGGTGGACTCGACGAAGGTGGTGATGGAGGAGACGCCCATAAAACCGCCCACAGCAGCGGCGGCGGAGTCGACGATCAGGATCTCCTTGATATTCTCGACGTTGCCGTCGTCGGTGAGGAACTTGCCCTGCTTGGCCACGGCCATCGCGGTGCCCATGGTGTCGAAGAAGTCACTCATGAGCAGCGAGAACGAGATGACGAGGAGCGCGGGGTCGGTAAGGACCTTGACGATGGCGGGCACGCCGCCGGCGTCGGCGATGGGGCCACCGATGCTCGAGAAGTCGAGCGGGGCGATGATACCGGTCGGAGCATGGGTCACACCTAGGGGGATACCGGCGATGACGGCGACGACGATGCCGATGAGCAGCGAGCCGGGGACGTTGCGGCAGGCGAGGGCGACTGTCACCAGGGTGGAGATGATGCCGACGATGAAGGTGGGGGAGGTGATGTCGCCCAGACCGACGAGTGTACCGGCGCCAGCGGTGATAATGCCGGCATCGCACAGGCCAATCATGGCGATGAACAGGCCCAGACCCACCGAGATAGCGTGACGCAGGACAACCGGGATGGCGTCCATGATGGCCTCGCGCAGGCCACAAAGCACGAGCAGCAAGATGACGATACCCTCGAGGAAGATGACGCTCATGGCCACGTGCCAGTCACCGCCGCAGACGGTGGTGGTGATTCCAGCGATCATCGCGTTGACGCCTAAGCCCGACGCGCAGGCGAGCGGGCGGTTGGCGAAGATGCCCATGCAGATGGTCATGATGCCGGCGCCCAGGCAGGTGGCGCAGGCGAGCGCTCCCGCATCGATGCCAGCGCCCGAGAGCACCGCGGGGTTGACGGCGATGATGTAGGCCATCGCCAGGAATGTTGTCAGTCCAGCGCGAAGTTCGGTCCCGATTGTGGACTTGCGCTCACTGACGTGAAATAGTTCGTCCATGCATACCCTTTCCTTGTTCGGCCCCGAGTTTAGGCCGATTGACACGAACTCACCCACTATAGCCCCTTTACGACGCTGTTGTTCCTCGCATGTTGATGTTCGGCGCTTTGTAGCAGACGGACGGTATTTTTCGCATGAAAATGTGAGGGTACCGTATACTTAAGCGGTTACAACGACCCCTATGGAGGAACGTATGATTAAAGAGCTTTGCCACGACGAGGCTATCCTGTCCCAGCGTTGCGAGGTTGCGACCGTCGAGGATGAGTCGGTGGCACAGGACCTGATCGATACCATCAAGTCGCTCGACGATGCCGGCTGCCTTGCCGCCAACCAGATTGGCGTTACCAAGAAGGTCTGCGTCTATCTGGACGACGCCGGCGAGCCCCACGTGCTCTACAACCCCCGTCTGGTGTTTGGCCTGGGCGCCAGCAAGATGGAGGAGAGCTGCCTGACGCACGAGGAGGTCACCAAGTCCACGCGCTACATCAAGTGCAAGGTCGCTTATGACGTGATCGTCGACGGCAAGATGAAGGAGTGCCGTCGCGACTACGCGGGCTTTGAGGCACAGATGATCCAGCATATGATCGACCACTGTCTCGGCAAGTTGGTCTAAGGGGATCAAAGCACCGCACCTTGCCGCTCAATCGTCGCTTGCGTACCGTTAGTACGCGGCGCTCCTCTTTCGTGGCAATCTGCGGCACTTTGACCCCTTAGACGACCTGCGGGGTTAACTTGGTTGAGTTTATCCAGCTTGAATAGTCCGGGCGTGACATTGTTGTCATGTCCGGGCTTTTTTGTTTAGCGCCCCTTTGTTTGGAGACAATGAAATTAGCAAGAACGTAAAGCTAGGAGGCGCTATGTGTACGAGTATTCGATTTACCGATAATTCTGGCCACATGTATCTGGGCCGCAATCTCGACTGGAGCTTTGACTACGGCCAACAGGTTCGCGTGATGCCGCGCGGGTTTCACATTCCGTATTCGTTTATCGACGACGCGACAGCGGCGCACGCGGTGATCGGTATGTGCATCGATTACAGGAACTACCCTATGTTCTTCGATTGCGGCAACGATGCGGGCCTCGCCGTGGCGGGTCTCAATTTCCCGGGTTATGCCGAGTATGCCAAGGGCCCTGTCGACGGCAAGACAAATATCGCGGCCTATGAGTTTCCCCTGTGGGTGGCAGCGACGTTCTCGACGGTCGATGAGGTCGAGGCCGCGCTGCGCGACACGGTGATTGTCGCCAAATCTGCCGGAGAGGGGCTGGGCGTGTCACTGCTCCATTGGATTATCGGCGACAGCCAGCGCAGCATCGTGGTCGAGATGATGGCTGACGGCCTGCATGTATACGACGATCCGGTCGACACCCTTGCCAATCAGCCGACCTTCCCGTGGCATATGGAAAACCTACGCACCTATATCACCGCCACAAGCGATTTTCCGCAGACGGCGACATGGCGTGGCGCCGAGCTCAAGCCCTATGGAGCCGGTGCCGGCATGCGCGGCATTCCGGGCGATTGCTATTCGCCGAGCCGTTTTGTAAAGGCGGCGTACCTCAATGCCAATTACCCGCAAAAGGAGAGCGAGACCGAAAACGTCGTTCGCATGTTCCGCTCGCTCGAGGGCGTGGTGATGATCGAGGGAGCGTCCAGGATGGGCGATGGCAAGTTCGAGAAGACTATCTACACCGGATGCTTTAGCGCGCGCACGGGCAATTATTACTACGCGATGTATGGGGATCCGTCGATTCGCTACGTGAGCCTGATGGATGCCGAGGGCGCGAGCCCCGATAGGCTCGTGGTTCCCGAGCCGCGTCGTTCGTAGCCGATAGCTTTACCGCAATGCAAAGCGGCCCTGCATCTCCCGTGAGGTGCAGGGCCGCTGTCGTTGATTTGTGACGTCGCTAGAAGTTGGCGTCGTTGAGTTGTTCGTTCTCGAGGCCGTCGAGCTGTTGCTGTTCGGGCGTATCGGCGACGCTCTCGAGCAACTCGGTGGGATCGACGTTCATGTCCTTACCGGCTTCGTTGCCGTTGACCAAGTCGTCCGAGAAGATGTCGACTTCCATTTCCTCGGCCTCTTCGATCTGAACCTCGAGCGGCACCTGGGTGCGCACGAGCTTAACGGCCGGGCGCATGCGGGCAAACAGCGGCACGTACTCGATGATGATGGCCGAGTTCTCGAGACCGTACCAGCGTGCCGGGCTTCCACAGGCGCGGCGGACGGCGTACTTGATGGCCATCACGCGGTGGTCATTGCGGTTAATGTCCGTTTCGGGGGCAAGCATCTTGCGCAGCATGCAAAAGCGGAAGTCACCCACGTTGCCGCGTGTCTCGTAGATGGAGTAGGTGTGATGTTGCGGCGGCAGCTCGCCCGATGCCATCAAGTCGCCGACGATCTGACGCAGATAAGCGTTGACGCGCTGGTTGACTTTAAAGCCCAGGTCCAGGCGAACGCGGAAGAGGAAGTCCGTGCCAAAGGTCTCGACGGAATACTCGTGCGTATAGGGCCCGTCGGTGACATGCACGTTAATGAACCAATACGCCTTGGCGCGCTTGGGATGTTTATCCAGGATGGAATAGAGCACGTCGCGGTCGAGCGTGAGCGGATCGGGGCTGTTGGTGAGAAACACCAGGTTGTCGGCGAGCACGGGATAGGTCTCGTCGTTGCGCAGGCGGTTGAGCTGATCGATGTACTTGGAGACGGGCAGCAGAATCGTCTGCGTGCGCTCGATGGCGGTGCCGCGACGCCACACATACATAAGGCCGAACAGCAGTGCGGCCAGGAAGATCATCACATAGCCGCCGTCAAAGAACATGGTGAGGCACGAGGCGAAGAAGCACAGTTCAATGGCACCGAAGAGCAGGGCGAAGACGCAGGCGCCCAGCTTGTGCTTGAGGATGCCGGCGATATAGCTCGTCAAAAGCGTCGTGGTCATGAGCATGGTCACGGTGATGGCGAGGCCATAGGCACTCTCCATGCGCTCGGAGTTTTGGAACAGCAGCACGATGAAGATGCAGCCGACCCACATGATGTTGTTGACGAGCGGAATATAGAGCTGGCCCTTGGTGTCGCTGGGGTAGTGGATGCGCAGATGCGGCATAAGGTTGAGACGCGTGGCCTCGGATACCAGCGAGAACGAGCCGGTGATGAGCGCCTGCGAGGCGATGATGGCCGCTACGGCCGAAAGCACGATGGCAAAGGGGCGCAGGGGTTCGGGGAGCATCATATAGAACGGGTTGACGATGTCCATCGCGAGCATCTGGGGGTTGGAGTTATTGGCGAGCAGCCAAGCTCCCTGACCCAGATAGTTGAGGATAAGGGCCGCCTTAACAAACGGCCAGGATGCATAGATGTTTGCCTTGCCCACGTGGCCCATGTCCGAGTAGAGCGCCTCGGCGCCGGTCGTCGACAGGAAGACGAAGCCGAGCACCATGATGCCCGAGTGGTTGATGGGCGAGAACAGGAACATAATGCCGCGGATGGGGTTGAGCGCGCGCAAGATGGACATGTTGCCGAGCATGTTGAACAGACCGGCGCCTGCCAGGAACAGGAACCACAGCGTCATGAGCGGGCCGAACAGCTTGCCGATCGACGAGGTACCGGCGCGCTGCATGGCAAATAGGCCGCAGATAATGATGATGGTAATAATGATGACGTTGGTTTGCCCGTCACCCAAAAGCGCGTGGCCCCACTCGATGGTGCGCAGGCCCTCAATGGCTGTGGTGACCGTGACCGCGGGGGTGAGGATGCCGTCGGCGAGCAGCGCCGCGCCGCCGATCATGGCGGGGAGAATCAGCCACGGCGCCACCTTGCGCACAAGACTGAACAGGGCGAAGATGCCGCCTTCGTTGTGGTTATCGGCCTTCATGGCGATTACCACGTACTTGACCGTGGTCACGAGCGTCATGGTCCAGATGACGAGCGAAAGCGCGCCCAGGATCATGTCCTCGCTGACGGTGCCGATGCCGCCGTTGTTGGCAACGATTGATTTCATGGTGTACATGGGGCTCGTGCCGATGTCGCCATAGACGACGCCGAGCGTTACGAGCAGCATGCCAGCGGAGAGGGGGATGGCTCCGTGCCCGCCTTGCCCGCGCTGGTCTTGGAGGTTTGCCTCTAGTTTATTGTGTGCCACGAGGACTCCCTTAGACATCCGGTTATCTGTCTAGGACAGATAATCTTTATGCCGTCTTTATACATACAAGAGCAGTTTGGCACATCGGGTTATTTTAGACAATAATCCTCAGCTGGGGATTATTTATGTACGTAGGTAGCATTTCAAAACAGGGGCTTTTAAGCACGTGCTGTCTGGGCTATGCCAGCCTTGGCGCTTGCGCGTTTGCCGGCGAGTTCGCAAAAAATCGCGCCGCCGATGATAAGCGCGGCACCCATCAGGCGGACCGGTGTTATGGCTTCGCCCAAAAGGACGGCCGAGAACACGACGGCCGAAAGCGGCTCGAGGTAGCCGACGACCGCGACGGTCTGGACGGGCAGCTTGGCGACGGCACTAAAGTAGAGCAGGCAACCGATGCCGGTGTTGACGACGCCGAGCATGACGACGGCGCGCCAATCGATGCCTGCGGCGACGCCGGCGGACAGGAATGAGGGTGCACCCTGCGTGATGAGCGTGAGGACCAGCGCGGTCACAAAGGCGGCGCTCACCTGGAGCGTGGAGTTCTCGAGGCCTTCGATGTGTGGCGCACCCTTGCTAGCGATGACCATCAGCGCATAGCAAAATGCCGAGGCGATACCGCAGACGATACCCGCAATGGGCATATTGCCGCCTAGACCTTGTGCTGCAATGAGAAAAGCACCGCAGGCGACGGCGATAAACCCGGCGATTTTGCCGCCGGTCAGTTTTTCACCAAAGATGAGTGGGGAGAGCGCCATGACAATGATGGGGCCGCAGTAGTACAGCAGCGAGGATACGCCGACGCCGATCGTCTGGTAGGCACGGAACAGAAAAATCCAGCTGGCACCCAGCGCGGCTCCCGACAGAAGGAGTGCTGCGGCTTCGCGGGGACGAGATGGCGCCTGCAGTTTATGGCGTTGGGTGATGGCAAGGATAGTGACAAGCGAGAGGGCGCCCAAAAACGTGCGTAGTAGCACGATATCCGAGCTCGGCAGCGCGATGGCAGCGGCGATGATGCCGTTGGAGCCAAACAATAGCAATGCTGCTAAGTACGTAAACAACCCGTTGTTCATGCGCTGACATCCCCTCTATATCTGAGTATCTTCACTATGGGTGAACTGGTTTTAGAAGAAAAGCGAATATAATGCATAGATAACATGACAAAAACTCATGCAAAGGTGGAGGGGCGCCGTGGAAACGAATATTCAAAAGATGCAGGTGCTGCTGGAGACGGTGCGCGCCGGAAGCTTTACGCGTGCTGCCGAGCGCCTGAGCTATTCGCAGTCGGGCGTGAGCCGCATGGTGGGCGACCTTGAGGCAGACTGGGGTTTTAAGGTGCTTGATCGCAGCCGCGAGGGCGTGGTGCTTTCTGCCGACGGGCGGCAGGTCATGCCGGCAGTCGAGGCGTTATGCGAAGAGTTTGGCCGCCTGCAGCGACGCGTGGATGAGATGCGTGGGCTCATGCGTGGCAAAATCTGCATCGGTACGTTTTCGAGTGTGGCGACCCACGTGCTGCCGCCGGTGATTGCGCGCTTTCGCGCCGATCACCCGGACGTCGATTATGAGTTGCTGATGGGTGATTACTCAGAGATTGAACAATGGGTGGCGGAAGGGCGCTGCGATCTGGGCTTTATCCCGCGTGAGCCCCGAGAAAACGGCATGACATCGCGGTCTTTGGTGCGCGACGAGTTGATGGCGGTAGTGCCGGCAGACTCTTTGCTTGCCACGGCGGAGACTATCTCTCTAGCCGAGTTGGCCAACGAGCAGTTTATTCTGCTGGAACGGGGTACCGATGATGAGATTACGCCGCTGTTTCGTCGGGCGGGGCTGTCAGTGCGCTCAAAACTGTCGACCTGGGATGACTATGCGATTATGGCTATGGTCGAGGACGGTCTGGGCGTGAGCATTCTTCCCGCGCTCATCTTGCGCCGCTGTCAGTTCGATGTTGCCGTGCGCCCGCTCGAGGGACATCCCCATCGGCAGATCAATGCGATATATCGCACGGCTGACGTTTCGCTTGCCGCCGCTCGATTCCTTGAATACCTCTAAACGTGTGCACGTCATTGTCCGCTTTGGGCAAATCTCGGAGTTCGGTACGTTTTCTTATGAAATTGAACTTTCGAATGAGGTACGGCGCTATACTGCTGCCTAAATTGAACTCAGGTTCAATTCGTGTTCTATAAATTGAACTTTGCCAGCAAGGAGGTTCTAGTGGCCCAAGAGACGTTTAGCGATCGCCTGCGACAGGCTATGTCCAATCGCGACGTTCGCCAGTCGGACGTGATCCGCGCATCGGAGATGCTCGGCAAAAAACTCGGTAAGAGTCAGATGAGCCAATATGTGAGCGGCAAGACGATTCCGCGGCGCGATGTGGCTGAGCTGCTCGCCCGTATTTTGGAGGTCGATGTTACCTGGCTGCTTGCCGGCGACGCCGATCAAGGCGAGGCATCATCACTCCGCAACGATTCCAAGCCCGAACCCCATCCCTCAGCTCAAATTGCAAGGAGCACCACCATGCGTACTTTTTCTAAATCCACCAAACTCGACAACGTCCTGTATGACGTGCGCGGTCCCGTCGTCGACGAGGCCGCCCGTATGGAGGACGAGGGCGAGCGCATCCTCAAGCTCAATATCGGCAACCCGGCGCCCTTCGGTTTCCGCACGCCCGATGAGGTCATCAAGGACATGCGCCAGCAGCTGCCCGACTGCGAAGGCTATTCCAACTCGCGTGGCCTGTTCTCCGCGCGCAAGGCGATCATGCAGTATTCGCAGATCAAGGGCCTGCCCAACGTTCAGATGGAGCATATCTACACGGGCAACGGTGTGTCCGAGCTCATTCAGCTTTCGATGAACGCGCTGCTCGACAACGGCGACGAGATTCTGATCCCCAGCCCCGACTATCCGCTCTGGACGGCGTGCGCAACCCTTGCCGGCGGTCATCCCGTACATTATCTGTGCGATGAGCAGGCGGATTGGTATCCCGACTTGGAGGATATGGAGTCCAAGATTACGAGCGCGACCAAAGCCCTCGTCATCATCAACCCCAACAACCCCACGGGTTCTGTCTATCCGCGCGAGGTGCTCGAGGGCATCGTCGAGGTTGCACGTAGGCATCAGCTGATGATCTTTGCCGATGAGATCTACGACCGCCTGTGCATGGACGGCTACGAGCACGTCTCGATTGCCTCGCTCGCCCCCGACCTGCCCTGCGTCACCTTTAGCGGCCTTTCCAAGTCGCACATGATCGCGGGCTATCGTATTGGCTGGATGGTGCTTTCGGGCAACCAGCGCTGCATGAGCGACTTCATCATGGGCGTCAACATGCTCTCGAACATGCGCCTGTGCTCCAACGTGCCGGCTCAGTCGATCGTTCAGACGGCACTCGGTGGCCATCAGTCCGTCAACGACTACATCCGTCCCGGCGGCCGTGTCTACGAGCAGCGCAACTTTGTGTATGAGGCGCTCAACAAGATTGACGGCATCTCGGTGGTTAAGCCGCGTGCAGCGTTCTACATCTTCCCCAAGATGGATGTGAAGAAGTTCAACATCACCGATGACGAGCAGTTTGCCCTTGACCTGCTGCACGAGAAGAAGATCCTGATCACGCGCGGCGGCGGCTTCAACTGGGCTGAGCCCGACCACTTCCGCATCGTGTACCTGCCGCGCATGGAAGTACTCAAAGAGTCCCTCGAAGACCTCGCCGATTTCTTTGACCATTACCGCCAGGCGTAACGGCAAAGGTAGCCTGTAATGAAACGGTCGGCCCGCAACGGATGCGGGCCGACCGTTTTCTGTCTAAGCCCGTGCTGTTAGCGCTTGTCTCGTTGAGCGGGCGAGGTTCGCGTGTGAGCGGTAAGTTCTATTCCAAAATGGAATACAGTGGGCTTAAGCTGGAATTGATGTCCGGGTACCTGCTTTTCTAGAATGTTTTCAACAAGATGAAAGGCGGTTCCAACCAATGATTATCGATGCAAATTCCTACTGGTTCGACGAGCGCATCTTTCATGACGAGACGCTCTGCGAACAGTTTTTGGCCGAGGTACCCCGCGCTTACGACACCGAGGGCTACCTGACCGTAAGCCCCACGGGCAAGCGACAGATTGTGATCGAAAAGCCCGCTGGCTTTCCGGGCCTCAACTATATCGAGGGAGACTACACCCTTGAGAAGCGTCTGGCAGACATGGACGAGGCGGGGGTCGATAAAGCGATTCTCAAACTCCCCGGCTGCCATGAGTGGATGTCACTCGAGATGTGCCGGCGCTTCAACGACGGTATGGCCGCTGACGCAAAAGCGTCGAACGGTCGCTTGATGCCGCTTGTCGCCGTGCCTCCCTTTGGCACCGAGGCGAACCTCGAGGAGCTCGATCGCAGGCTCGACGAGGGTTTCGCGGGCGTGCAACTCTGCGCCCACTACGGCAGGCGCTATCTTGACGATCCGATCTTTTCGAGCTTTTTTGAGCGCCTGAACGAACGTAGCGTCACCGTTTACGTGCACCATGTGCCCGTGCCGGTCGAGAACACGTCGTTGCTCGCATACGACAACCTGCGTCGCTCCTACGGCCGTTGCGTCGACCAGACCACGGCAATCGGTCGTGAAATCTTCAGCGACTTCTTCGAGCGTTATCCCAACGTCAAGATGGTCCACTCCATGCTCGGTGGCGCTTATTTTGCGTTTAAGGAGATGCTGCTGCCGCACGGTCCCAAGCGTCCAGATGCCTCGGGTCGCTTCCAGACCGATACCGAGACGGTCTCCAAGCGTCTTGAGAACAACGTTTATTTCGACATGTCCCATGCTCAGCCCTGGGGCGAGACGCTTCTTGCCTGTGCGGTTGAAGTCCTTGGTGCAGACCATATTGTCTTTGGTACAAGTTATCCCGTTAAACGCGAGTGGCTAACAGAGGGTGTCGCCTGCGTCCGCGCCACAGATTTAAGTGATACGGACAAGGACCTTATGCTTGGCGGCACGGCACAGCGCTTGTACGGCATCGAGTGAGCGACAGATAAAGGAGGGCGTTCGCCATGGATAAGGGAGAGATGAAGGCCGGAGCCGCCCGGGTGGCCATTAACTTAGAGGACGTATTGCCGTTCGACGGTTTCGACGCACTCCGTCATGAAATCTTTGCCCGTGCCTTCGTGGTCGAAGGGATGGGGCGGCGCGCTTGCATCCTTTCACTTGAGGTTACCTCGATCGCTCCGGCCCTACTCGTCGATCTGCGTGAGGTTGTCAAGGATGTCTCCAATTGCGACGGCGCCTTTTCTTGGGTGGTCCCGACCCACACGTTTTCTGCGCCTCACGTGCGCACCCCTGGGCATCTGGCCGACACCGATGCCCGCGATCGAAATGAGCGCTATCGTGCCGCGCTCATCGCCGCGACACGCGCGGCCGTTGAGCAGGCGGTTGCGGGCATTCGCTCTGTCACGCCCGCCTCGGCGGAGGGCTACTGTCCTGTGAACGTTAACCGCGACATTGAGACGCCGGCCGGCTGGTGGCTGGGAGTAGACCCCAAGGGGTTTGCCGACCATGCGATGCCCATACTTGTCGCGAGGGATGCCGAGGGCGGGCTCGTTGCCATGCTTGCGACGGCTGATGTCCAGTCTTCCGTGCTCGACGGATCGCACGATTCTCAGGGGAAGCGCTTGGTGAGCGGGGACCTCTTTGGCTTTGCCGCCACGGCTCTCGAGCGCGAATTGGGCGGAGTCGTGTTGCTGCTGCCCGGTGCCGCGGGGGATCAGAGTCCGGCGGAGCGCGCCGTGACCGTTGCGTTCGATTCGACCGGGGCGAAGCAAACGTTAGATGCTCACGAGAGTGGATATCGCATGCTGCATCGACAGGGTCGCGCTATGAGCGATGCGTTGATTGAGGCCGTCCGTGCGGCGCGTGAGGACGATGCCATCGGCGTTGATGCTTGCACGGTCGACGTCCTTTTGCCCGCCCAGACGCGCGCCGACTTCTGCTCATTGGCCCCGCATCGAACTTATGAGTTTCATGCGGCAGGCGAACAGCGTACGAGGGTCTATTTACTTCGGCTGGGAAATGCCGAGTTCGTTGGTATCCAGCCCGAGGTTTCGAGCTCGTTTGGCGCCGCCGTGCGCGCCGCCCGATTCTGCCCCGTGCTCTTTGCCACGCTTGTCAACGGAGGGCAGAAGTATCTGCCGGCCCCCGATGCGTACGAGAAAATCACCTATGAGGCCATGAACTCCGGCTTTGCCGCCGGCTCCCATGAGCGCCTCCTCCAAACCATCCTTGCCGCTTTGAACGCGGCGCGACAAAAAGGAGAACTTGCATGAATATCGGACATGCACGCCGCAAGATTACCCCGCAAGGCGACATCTATCTAATCGGATACCGTAACCTCCCCAACCGTCTGGAGCCTGCGACAGGCGTCCATGATGACGTCTTCGCCAACGCGATTCTTTTCCAACAGGACGACCGCGAAGTTTTTCTCTTCAACGCCGATGTTCTCGAGTTTGAGGAGAGCATGGCCGAGGAGGTTAAGACGATGCTCGCCGAGCGCTACGGAATCGACCGTGACTGCGTTCTGCTCTCCGCGACGCACGACCACACTTCGATCGTCGCCTACCATCGCAGCTGGTGGACGGGAAAATTCAACGAGGACTACTATCGCTGGTTCCTCGATACCATCTGTCAATGCTTCGAAGAGTGCCGCGCCAACGCGCGACCTGCGACCTGTCGCATGGGCAAAAAAGTCATCACCGGTTTCTACGACAACCGCATCATTCCCGGAGAGCTTGCCGACAATGAGGTTATCGTGGTGTCGTTCTTCGATACCGAAGGCAAGCCATTTGCGGGCTTTGTGAACTGGGCGGTGCATTCCGCTTGCGTCGGACCCGACTGCACGGAGCTCACGAGCGAACTCGCCGGTCTTACCGGCAAAAAGCTCGCTCAGAGTCTTGGTTACTATCCGGCCATGGTCGTCGGTGCTGCTGGCGACTGTAGCGACCGCAATTTTCGTCAGGGACGCGGCATTCCCGAGGTCGAGCGCGTTTCGACCGGTCTTGCCGAGGCGATTTCCCAGATCAAGCTCGATCGCGAGGTTGTTCTCGACCGCATCGAGCCTCAGACGTTCTATCACACCGTTGCCCATGACGACTTTTCGCTCACGCTTAAGTGTGTCGTCATCAGTTTGGGCGGCCTGCATCTCTTTGTGTTCCCGAGTGAGCTCGGCAGCGACTTGGGTATTCGCATGAAGCGCGAATGCCCGGTCGAGGGAATAGTTTGCGGTTACACCAACGGCTATTTTGAGTATTTCCTTCCGGCACGCGAGTACGGCCTCTCCTTTGAGACCGAGCGTACTCAGATTCCCCAGGGCGAACCGGAACGTCTGTGTGACAAGTTCTGCCAGACGACGAGACTTCTCGGCGCAGCAGATTCGCGTCTGTAGACCTGATTGCGTGACATGGGCCAATGAGGCTCGCTGCCATGTGATCGGCATCTTCCATCTTCTCTGCCGTTTCCCATCCCGGGCGTACGTGCGTCCGCGGATTTCAAAGGGGGAAGCGGGTTCCTTGCCCTCCCACGTCGACTACGGAGGCATGAAATCGATGCTATACCCCGCTCAGAAAAAGGAGAATTCCATGAAATACCAGAAGCTTTGCGATGAAATCATCACAAAGGTCGGTGGTCGAGACAATGTGTTAGACGTGAGCCACTGCATTACGCGTCTCCGCTTCCACCTCAAGGATGAATCGCTCGCCCAGACCAATGAGCTTAAGGCGACGAAGGGCGTCGTTGACGTCATCCAGGCCGGCGGACAGTATCAGGTCGTGATTGGTGCCACTGTCGAGGCCGTCTACAACGACCTTGTTCAGATTGGCGGGTTCGACTCCAAACCCGCACTCGATATCGATGAAGGCGACGACGTCAAAAAGGGCGATCCATTCTCGCGTCTGCTGGCCATCATCTCCGAGATCCTGCAACCGGTTCTTGGCGTGCTTATGGCCGGTGGCTTTATCAAGTCGATGCTCGCGCTCTGCACGGTTGCCGGTTGGCTTGCCAAGGACAGCAATACGTATGTGACGCTCTCGGCAATCGGAGATTCGGTCTTCTATTACTTTCCGCTAATCATTGGCTGGACGTCGGCCAAGAAGTTCGGACTTAAGCCCGTTATGGGAATGGCGCTCGGTGGTATCCTCGTCTACCCGACGCTCGTTGCCCTTATGGGCGGAGATCCGCTCTACACGCTCGGCGCCGGCACGGTCTTCGAGTCCAATGTCTACGGTGATATTTTTGGCATCCCGCTGATCATGCAGAATTACTCATCGACGATTCTGCCTGCGATCTTTATCGTCTGGATTGCCTCCAAGGTGCACAAGGCCCTTTCTAACGCGCTGCCCGCGCTTGTGAGCTCGTTCTTCTCCAACATCCTGACGCTCCTCATTTGCGGCATCCTTGGCCTGCTTGTGGTCGGTCCGGTCATGACGGTCCTCTCCAACATCGTTGCCCAGATCATCTTGATGCTCATCAACTTCCAGCCCGCCATCGCCGGCTTCGTCATCGGCACGTTCTGGAGCCTGCTCGTCATGTTCGGCCTGCACTGGGGTATCATCCCGCTGTGGTTTCTCGATGTCGCAACCTACGGCTATGACCTCATTAACCCGCTCGTGTATGCAGGCGGTTGTGCCATCGCCGGTGCTGTGCTTGGCATGGTCATCCGAACCAAGGACTCCGAGGAAAATGCTGCCGTCAACATTCCCGCCCTTGTCTCTTCGATTTTCGGTGTCAACGAGCCTGCGCTTTACGCCATCTTGCTGCCGCGTAAGCGTCTTATGTGGGCAACCTTTATTTCCGCTGGTGCAGGCGGCGCCATTGCCGGCCTCATGGGTGCCAAACTCTATGCCTTCGGTGCCTCCGGCCCGCTCGGTTTCCCGAGCTTTATTAACCCTGCCGGCATCGACACGGGCTTTATCGGCCTTGTCATCTCCGGTGTGGTCGCTTTCGTTCTGGCTCTTGTCGCCGCTATGGCGATCGGTACCAGGAAGGACGAGGGCGGTAAGGCGCTCAACATCTCGGTGGACTAGTCTGTCTGCGCACTTTAACTAAATTTGCCTCGGACGGCGACGTGCCGCCCGAGGCATATTTGTGTTTTGTGCCGTTGTCAGCGTGTTTGCGGACACAAGTCTGCGGTTGTAGAGCAGCGGGGATTATGACGGTCGTGCCGCGGTGGAAGACGCACGGTCGCCCTGCAGGAGCTGACGGTAGGGGAGGAAGCCGATGAACGAGACGACCGCCTGCGAGTGCGCGGCGTTCCGCTTGAGGTAGAGCCTGACCTCGGAGGTCGTCGCGGGCTCGAGCGGCACCAGGGCTACCTTTCCGCTGGCAAGCGATTCCGCCGGCTTGCGCATGAGGAATGAGACGCCGGCGCCGCGTGCGACAAGAGAGATGATGTTCTCGGCTCGTTTGCCGGTGAACGTAACACGTGGGCCAAATCCAGCTTCGCGACAAAGGGAAAGGACGAGCTCGCTTACGAACGAGCCTTGGGGAAGCATGAGGAAATTCTCGTCGATAAGGTCGTCTATCTCGACGGTGCCACGTTCGGCGAGCGGATGGTCGAGTGGAAGGACGGCCACGAGCCGGTCGGTCGTAAAGGGAATCTTTTTGAACTCCGGCTCGATGGCGCCGCCGTCACGGATGAAGGCCAGGTCAATGTCCTCGTGCAGGAGCATGCGCTTGAGTGTGTCGCCCTCGCCCTCGATGAGCTCAACAGAATATGAGGGGTTCGCCTGCTGAAAATCGATGACGGCGTCCGTGATCCCATAAGGGGCCATAATGGGGATAGAACCTACGGTGAGGTGCTCGAGCGGCTCACCTGCGCCTATTTGAATGGCGGCAAGATAGCGGTGCTGAAGCGTCGCAATTTTTTGCGCATAGGGGAGGAGCGCTTCACCTTGCGCGGTGAGTGTTACGTGGCGCTGGCTTCGATCGATGAGCTTGCAGCCGAGTTCGTGCTCCATTGCCATGATGTGCTTGGAGAGGGTTGATTGCGACATGAAAAGCAGTTCCGCCGCATCAAGAAACGTGCGTGACTGCGCTAAGATGGCGAATTCGCCAAAGCGGCTGATATCCATAGGGAGGCCTCCAGTACCCTCATTTTGGCAGGTGGCCTAAACCACGACGCCGTTGCAGTGGTCGATTTCGTGTTGGATGATCTCGGCGGTGTAGCCCGAGAAGTTTTTGATGCGGTGGACGAAGTTCTCGTCCAAATACTCCACCTTAATGCGGCGATAGCGGGTACAGGGACGCTCACCGATCAGCGAGAGACATCCTTCGCTCGTCTGATAGGCATTGACCTGCTCAAGAATTTGAGGGTTGTACATCAGGAGTGTCCTGTTGCCGTCCTTTACGCAGATGATGCGTTTGCGCACGCCAATCATGTTGGCGGCGAGGCCCACGCACTCGCGCTCATGCTCGTGGAGTGTATCCAGGAGGTCCTGCCCGGTCGCGGCATCGTCGGGTCCCGCGTCTTCGGAAGGCAGGCGCAAAAAGAACTCGGATTTCATGATGGGCTTAATCATGGCGGGCTCCTCATGTCTCATGCTTTCGTGGACTTTTAATAATAGCGCGGAAGGAAAGCTGTGCGTCCGCGTTACAATCTTTCGACGTTGGACCATGTTGCCAGATTCGTCGTGTACGGCGTCTGGCGTAAGTCTAGGGCTCATTTTTCGCCCTGGACCGTTCCTCTGGGGCGATGCGACTGTCGTTCCAAGAGGAAGGAAATGCATGGGGAGCAAATCTCAGCAACAAGTTCAAGTAACGCCATCGGCCACTGCGGCGCTTCTCGTCGTTATGTATATTGCGGCCTTTGTTGCCGCGTTTAACGAGAACATCATTAACGTGGCGTTGCACGACATTATGGTGGCCTTTTCGGTGAGTGCCACCACGGCGCAGTGGCTCGTCTCGGGCTACATGATTGTGACGTCGATCTTTACGGCCATCATGGCCTTCCTGTCCGGCCGTTTCTCGACGCGCAAGCTGCTGTTTTTCGCATGCGGATGTATGGTCGCCGGCGAAGTCCTGTGTCTGATCGCTCCGTCGTTTAGCGTTTTGCTGCCAAGTCGTATTTTGCAGGCTGCGGGATCGGGCATCTTGTTTCCGCTCATGATGAACGTGGTGCTGTCTTGCGCCCCGCGCGAGAAGCTCGGTCTGTATCTGAGCCTGGGTGGTGCCTGCATTACGCTAGGACCGGCGTTTGGACCCGTGATTAGCGGTCTTATGTGCACGTTGTTCGGCTGGAGGGCGGTGTTCGTAGTGCCGCTGGTGGGCGGCATTGTGGTCGCTGCGGCGGGCGTTAAGCTTGTTCAGAATGTCGGAGAGCGCTCGAACACCACGCTTGATATTCTGTCGGTTGTTTTGCTCGCCGCCGGCATTACGGCATTTGTGTATTCCGTAGGCGAGTTCTCGACCAATCTGATTGCCGGCATCGTGACGCTTATCGCCGCCATTGTGCTGCTCGGCCTGTTTGCGGCCCGTCAGCTCAAACTCGAGCATCCGGTGCTTAACGTGCGTCCCATGGCGAGCGTTCGTTTTTGGCCTGCGTGCCTGCTTGTGGTGGTGTCGATGATGACAACGTTCTCGATGAGTGTTTTGTTGCCGCTCTATTTTGAGGGCGCATACGGCATGACCGCACTTGTTGCGGGCCTGCTCATTTTGCCGGCAATTGCCTGCAACGCCGTGACCTCGATTGTGGGCGGACGCGTGATGGACGCCCGTGGCGCATGGCCGCTGCTGCCGGTCGGCTTTGCCCTGATTGCCGTGGGGCAGACTGCAATCTCGATGACGGCGGCAAGCATGAACATCGGCGTCGTTGTGGCGCTGACCGTTGTGGTGTATGCCGGAGTCGGTTTGGTGCTGAGCCCCTCGCAAACGGCCGGATTGGAGACGCTGCCTGCCGCTGAACATCCTCACGGAACGGCATTGCTTAACACGTGGAACATGATTGCCGCATCGTTTGGCCCGTCCCTGTTTATCGGCCTGCTCTCGAGTTCTGCAGCGACTGCCGGCGCGGCTGGCGCTGCGACCGACGTTGCCCAGGCGATTGGATTTGCAACTGCCGTGCGTGTGGCGGCTGTAGTTGCCGTGGTCGGGTTCGCGACGTCGCTGGTGTACGCTCGTCGCGAGTCGCACATGTCGCATTAATGTGTGCACATAGATTCTGCAGCTAGATTGGATGGTGACACCATAAACTAATGGACGTTTTGCCGAGAGGCATGAATGTTTAAAGCGCAAAGAGTGCGCGACGGGCCCCGCGAATGGGGCGATGATGCCCGAGAGGGCCAAGAAGGAGTCTCATGTCCGAGAACGAAGAGATCATGAACGAGACCGAGAACGAGACCATGGCTGCCGAGGTCGAGGCAGTCGAGACCGTGGAGACCGAAGCTGCCGAGGTTGAGGCTGCTGACGAGGTTTCCGCCGAGGAGGAGGCCGAGGTTGTCGAGGCCGCCGTTGATTACGATGACGAAGAGCTGATGGACAAGATGCAGAAGGCCGCCCGCCTGCTGCGTAGCCGTCGCTTTGCTATTTCCAAGGAGGAGGAGGCCAAGGCCGAGCGCATGGCGAACATCGAGCGCGCCATCAAGCTTCTTGACCTCAAGCCCAAGATGGAGCAGAAGGAAATGTCCGACCTGCTGGGCATGCGCCTTCGTGAGCTCGATGGCCTGA
>CABUQK010000002.1 GCA_902493615.1 uncultured Collinsella sp. | reverse complement strand
GCCGCGCGGCAAGGAGATATATTGCCAGACCGGAGGGGCCCCGGGGGCGGGAATCGCGCACTCCATATTTTGTTCACAAATGAATAGGTCCCTCAGTCGCATCACTGAGGTTAAAACTGAAGCATTGGCTTCTGATATTGGCGATGACCAGCTGTTTTATGTGTATTGAGACATCGGTCATCTCTGGAGCGCTACTTTACTCCAAAGGCATCAGTTATTTGTTTCCCATCGGTAAAAGGCGGGTTTTGTTCGCCAAGCGTTCTTATATATAGATAGATACGGGTTCGAACCCGTGCACCGGCAACAAAAAAGCGACCAACCGGAGTCGATCGCTTTCTTTTCTATGGTGGGCCGTCAGGGGTTCAGCCTGCTTCGCAGGCGGCCGCTGCGGCGCTTTCGCGCCTTGCGCGCTGCGCTGGCAAACGCTCACGCGTTTACTCAGCTCCGCGCCCCGACGGGTTCGAACCCATGAAAGGGCGACAAAAAAGACGGCCAACCGAAGTTGACCGTCTCAACAATCTTTGGGTGGGCCGTCAGGGGTTCGAACCCTGGACCTTGGGATTAAAAGTCCCCTGCTCTGCCAGCTGAGCTAACGGCCCGCGGGTGGCATTGTACCACGGTCTGGGACTATTCCCAACTCCATTGGCCGTTCTGGAAAATCACAACTTCACGTCCATCAGGCGTAATGCCCGTAATATCGATGTCGTCCGTGCCGATCATAAAATCGACGTGCGTGCTCGAGACGTTAACGCCATGCTCCAGGAGCTCCTCCTTGGACATGTCATACCCACCCTCGATGCATTCGGGGAAACCGACACCTAGCGCGAGATGGCAGCTAGCGTTCTCGTCATAGAGCGTGTCATAGAACAGAACGCCGCTTTCGCGGATCGGAGTGTTCTTGGAAATGAGCGCGACCTCGCCCAGATGAGCGGCACCTTCATCGGTGTCAATAATGCTCGCAAGCGTTGCCTTGCCCACGCGGGCGTCGTAGTCCACCACGCGGCCGCCCTCGAACTTAATCCAAAAATCTTCGACTTTATTGCCGTGGTGGATGAGCGGCATGGCCGAGTACACGATACCGTCGGCGCGCATGCGATCGGGCGAGGTGAAGACTTCCTCGGTGGGAATGTTGGGGAAGAAGGGGTGTCCATCGGGCGTCTTGCCCTTGCCGCCGGCCCACTCGTGACCCTTCGTCATGCCAATCGTCAGATCGGTTCCATTTGCCGCGGTGTAATGCAAGTAGTCGAAACGATTGTCGTTCAGGAAACGCAGGTTCTTTTCGAATGCGGCGTCATGGAGTTCCCAGTCGCTCTCCGGGTCCTGGCCATCGGCGCGCGCGGTGTGCAGAATCGCATTCCACAGTTTATAGATTGCAACCTCATCGGCGTCTCCTGGGAACACCTCGTGCGCCCAAGCCACGACCGGAGCGCCGGCGATGCACCACGGATTGATGTTGTAATCCAGTCCACGGCGGAAAACTTTGCACTGTGTATTCCTCGCCTTTGATGCCGCGGCCGGCTTGGCTGGATCGATGCCCTTGAGGGCCGCAGGATCCGCACCTTCGATAAAGACAAAGCAGGCACCATCCTGGGCCAAGGAATCCAGCTGCATGCGCTTCCACTCGGGTGTCTGCTCAAAATAGCTTTTCTCGACATGCTCGTACGTGAGCCTCGTCACGGCATCATCGGCCCAAATGACCGTCACGTGGCCGGCGGCGGCAGCATAGGCCTCCGCGACCACCACGCGCGCAAACGGCGCGCATTCGACCGGAGACTGAACGACGACCTCCTGGCCGGGCTTGACGTTTACGCCCTTGCGGACGACCAGGCGCGCGTAGTTTTTAATCTTGGGCTCCAGGGCCTTCATGCCCTCCAGAGCCTCTTCGACCGTCAGGGCAGCTCGAATCATGTGCCACTCCATCTATCTATAGAACAGTAAAAAGGCGCGCCGCAAAAACGACGCGCCTTATATCTTAGCGATAAGTATGTATGCAAACGCTACTTCTTCTTGGAGTCCTTCTGGTCCTCCTCGGCAGCCGCGCGCTCAATAAGAGCGTTGAGCTTGTTCTCGGACATGCCCTCGGCCTGCGCGCGGTACATGTTGCGCAAGGGACGAATACGAGCGAAGTCGTAGATAAAGTCACCTAGGATGATGACATAGGACAAAACGATGCCGACCATCTGGACAGGGCTGGACACCATGCCAGCGGGAGCGAAGTACAGCGAGGCCCAAATTGCCACGACGAGCACCATGCCAATGGCGAGCACAATCCACCAGATGCGACGGCGCTTGGTGTAGTCCTCGTCCTGCTTGAGGAGGATATTCGACACCGTATAGATGCGGTCCTCCTTGGCGCGCTGCTTGGCCTTGCGGGCGCGCTTCTCCTCTTTAGAGAGGCCCTCGAGGTTCTCGCCCTTCTCGAGCTCTTTGCGGCGTGCCTTAGACGAAGCCGGCACGACGCGAACGGAGCTCGCTGCTTGGCGGGCGGGCTTAGCAGATGCGGCAGACTTGCGCGCAACCCCGGTAACTTCGTGGGATTGCGTGCGCTTGTTCGTGGCGCTACGGGTACTCACTTATGCGTTCTCCTTCATGCTTGTGAACTGGGAGCCGGTGATGATCTGGAAGGCCTCGCGATAGCGCTCGGACGTGCCATCGATGACCTCGGCGGGCAGGTGCGGGGTCTCCCCCGTCATATCCCAGTTGGCCTTGAGCCAATTGCGGACGAATTGCTTGTCGTAGCTAGGCTGGATCTTGCCCTCCTCGTAGCTGGCAGCAGGCCAGAAACGGCTGGAGTCGGGCGTGAGGCACTCGTCGATCAGCGTGACCTTGCCATCAATAACACCAAACTCGAACTTGGTGTCGGCAATGATGATGCCACGGGTCGCGGCGTACTCGGCAGCGGCCTTGTAGATCTTGAGGGAAAGGTCACGAATCTGCGTGGCGATGTCCTCGCCCACGATCTCGCAGCAACGCTCGAACGAGATGTTCTCGTCGTGGTCACCGATCTCGGCCTTCGTGGACGGCGTGAACAACGGCTCGGGAAGCTTGGAAGCCTCGGTCAGGCCCTCAGGCAGCTGGATGCCGCAGACGGTGCCGTTCTCGTCGTAGGTCTTCTTGCCCGAACCGGTCAGATAGCCGCGGACGATGCACTCGATAGGAATCGTCTGGGCCTTCTTAACCAGCATGGCGCGGCCAGCGAGGTAGTCACGATACTCAGCAAACTCCTCGGGGAAATCCGCCGGGTCGATGGAAACGAGATGGTTGGGGACGATGTCGGCAAACTTATCGAACCAGAATGCCGAGATGCGATTGAGCACCTCTCCCTTAAACGGAATCTCGTCGGGAAGAATGAAGTCGAACGCAGAAATGCGGTCGGTGGCGACCATCAGCAGGTTTTCACCGGCATCGTAAATATCACGAACCTTGCCACGGGAATCCGGACGACGCTCCATCGTTGTCACGTGAGTCACTCCTTACCTAAATACGACAGAAATGCGGGTTCTTTCCCGCATGTTTTCGCAAACTCGGAGCGGCAGGGACGCGGCCCCTCCTTCACCGAATAGCGAAAAGCTAGTGCTCCATTGTAGTAGATGCCGCGTCTGCCGTGTGCTCGCGGGGCAGATGAATTGTAAAAGTCGTACCCTTTCCAAGCTCCGACTCCACGGATATGTAGCCATGGTGACGCTCGACAATCTGCTTGGTCACGGCGAGGCCGACGCCCAGGCCGCCAGCTTCGCGGGCGCGGCTGGCATCGGCGCGCCAAAACCGCCCGAAAATGCGCGACAGATCGTCCTTGGCAATACCGATGCCGGTATCAGAAACGGCAATGCTGACGTGCCTGCGGTCACTGAGCACCGACACCACGACCCAACCGCCCTCGGGGGTGTAGCGCATGGCGTTGCTCATGAGGTTGATAACACATTGCGTGATCATGTCGGGATCTGCCTCGACAACGTCATCGTGGCCCTGCGTCTCATCTGCAAAGCGCAAACGCAGGTCACGGTCGGCAAACAGGCGCTCCTGGCCATTCACAATCGATCGCACGAACGGAACCATGTCCACCGGTTCTAGATTGAGCGGAGCCGTGCTGTTTTCCATACGCGATAGGTCGAGCATCTGCTGCACCAGACGAGCCAGGCGACGCGTCTCGGAAGCAACGGTCTCCAAATGCTCATCGTCGGTGGGATACACGCCATCCTGCATGGCCTCGACCGTTGCGAGCATGGCCATAAGCGGCGTGCGAAGCTCGTGTGCAACGTCTGAGGTCAGGCGCTTCTCGTGTTTCATATCCTTCTCGAGCGAAGTGGCCATCTCATCGAAGGTCTCACCCAGCTGATCGATCTCGTCATCACCGCGCAGTCCCGTGCGAGCCGACAGGTCGCCGTCACGGATTTGCTTTGCGGTACTGGTGATGCGATGAATCGGCTTGGTGAGCATGCGCGACACGAGCGATCCGATAACGACCGAAATGCAGATTGCAACAACCGCGGCGAGGGCCATGGCGTTAAAGGTCTTCTCCCTAAACGCAGAGTCCGCCTTGGTGAGCAGAGCGTCGGAGCCGATGGCCCACAGCTTTACCTGTCCGACATGCTCGCCGGAAGACGTTACAATCTCGACGTTAGCAACGCTATCGGAGTCGGTTGGAGCAGACGAGACCGGGCTATGCGATGCCCTCTTGCCGCTCGTGTCGTCGGTCGTAGCCTGGTTTTCGCGTACATCGGCGGTGGCGCTTGCCGAGGGCCAGGAATCGTCATAAACGATCACGCCCTTTTTATTGACGACCTGCATGCCCAGATCGTCGGAAACCAAACTCGACATTGCGACCGTGCGCAGTTCTCCCGCGGTCCAAGAGCCGTTTTCCTCATATGAGGTCGCCAACTTCTCGGCAGCGGAATTTGCGATTTCGACGATATTGGAGCGTGTGTAATCCGAAAAGACCGTGCCCCACACAACAGAGACAACGCCCACCAGCACCAATACTGTCATGAGCGATGTCAGAGCAAAAGCAAGTGCCATGCGCGAGGGATAGCTCATCGTTGGCCGTGAATCGGAACGAGGCGTGTTCCAACTAGCCTTGGAACCCGCCTCGCTCTCCTGCTTGTGCTTTTGTCCGATTTCAAAGCGCGCAGGTGTCATATGTGATTTCCCTATTTCTCGTCCGACTTATCGGTCTTGGCCGGAGCCTCGAAGCGATAGCCGACACCATGGACGGTGTAGAGCCACTTGGGCTTCTTGGGATCATCGCCCAGCTTGGCGCGAAGATTCTTCACGTGGCTATCGATGGTGCGCTCATAGCCCTCAAAGTCATACCCGAGCACTTTCTCGACCAGCTCCATGCGGTTATACACACGGCCGGGATGGCGGGCAAGCGTGGTGAGCAGCTTGAACTCAGAAGCCGTCAGATCGACTTCCTTGCCCTCGACCAAAATCTTGTGGCCCGAGATATCGATGACCAGATCGCCGAAGTCGAGTACCTCGACGGCGGGCTCGTCGGCCTGATGGGCACGGCGGAACAGAGCGCGAACGCGGGCGACGAGCTCGCGCGGCGAGAACGGCTTAATCAGATAGTCGTCGGCGCCGAGCTCAAGACCGATAATACGGTCCTCGATCTCGCCCTTAGCCGTCAGCATGATGATGGGGACATCCGAGGTATCGCGAATGGTGCGGCAAACGCGCTCGCCGGGAATCTTGGGGAGCATAAGGTCGAGCACGACCAGGTCGAACTGATGCTTCTCGAACTCCTCGATCGCGGACTGGCCGTCGCCGACGCCCACAACCCAGTAGCCTTCGCGCTCGAGATAGGCAGCGACGGCGTCACGGATTGCCTTCTCATCCTCGACCAGCAGAATCTTTTTTGCATCTGAAGCCATAACACGGCCCCCCCTGTCTCAATTAGCTAAGAACAAGCCCATTTTAACGCACCTGAGCCCGCCGGATGCCGCTATGACGCGGCAGCTCGGCGGGCGGTACTCACAATTACAACGCGTTTATTCCCCTGTTGGCGCCTTTTTAACCCCTCTAAGCTTAAAGAGAGAATAGGCGTGCAGTGACCGTCTCTGGTATACCCTGGCTGTTGCGCACCGTGGCGTACGTAAGGAATGAGTCCGATTTTCCCGCCGTAGCTGGATAATCGCCATACTCCAAAGCGCGGTCGGGCGACAGCAGCGAGCCATAGGTCTTGGCAGAGGTGTCGATCAGGAAATGCGACGCCTGTACCTTAACAAGGTATTTATTCTTCTTGCCAGCCGCACATGCGAGCGGCTCACGGGACAGGAAGAGATACGGCCCTCCCTCATTACCGATATACGTGCCCATGTTGCCCAGGCTGCCCACGCCACTATAGGCCGCCTCGATAGAAAACACGAAGGTATCGCCCATATATACGGCCTCGAAAGGCGAGACTGACGAGGGAAGGACTAGCTGGGCACGTTTGGTGTTGTTGCCGTCGGTCAAATCGATTGCCGTTATGCCGTAGTAGACGCCCTCGTCGTTGCGGACACGCGGCGAGATGGTCAAAATGCCGTCGCTCGCGCGCGGGGCCGATGCAAAGCGACCCGTCGATTTCCAAATTATCTCGGCCTTGGATTCATCAAGCGAGCGACGATAGCAAAACGAATCGCTACTCGTTTTATTGCCACCTGCCGAGGGCATTTTATACCAGATGACTGATGACCCGAACGCCGTAAACAGCGGCGGATCGTAGTCCTTGCCACCTCGATCGAGCTCAACCACGTCGCCGGAGAGCGAAACGCCCGACAGATTTTGAGCGTAGAGCTTCCACGATGAATTGGCAAAGTTCATCTCAACCCACGCGAATACGCCGTCGCCAGCACGGACATCGTAGAATGCATATCCCGTGCCCTCGATGGGGTCCTCGATAAGCGTCGTGAGCGAACCGTCGCCCAGGTTGAGCACGCCGAGTGTGTTGGCGTGCAGTGCCGATGCGGGCGCCATCATCGCCGCGGCGTAATCGCCGTCGCAGTAGTACAGCAGCGTACCCAGAGGCAGCGTCCACGACGCCGCCGGCTCAAGATCGATGTCGACTGCCTCGTACTCATCCGTAATCGAGATGATTTTGGAATCGTCCTTGATAACCTGCGGCTCGCCGGCGGCATCATCGCTGGTGCCCGTTTTTTTCGAGCATCCGGCAAGCACCGTGGCAGCGCCCGCGGCAGCCCCACCGAGCACGAAGCCGCGACGCGATATTCCGTTCTTGATGTGATCGGCGATACCCATTAGGCGATCTCGGCGCGAGCGGCCTCGATAGCGCGTGTAAGCTGGTCGGCGCAGGAGGTCTTTTTCATACCGCAGGTATTACCGGCGAGAACCTCGATTACGCGATCGGCAGGAGCGCCCTCGACCAGCTTGGAGATAGCCTTGAGATTGCCGTCGCAGCCGCCGGTAAACTCAACGCCCATCACCTTGTTGCCGTCATCGGAAAGGTCAAGGTGAATATTGCGAGCACACACGCCCTGAGGCTTGTAATCAAACGAAATCATGCGATCCCCTCTCAGAATGTTATTCGAGACGACTATTATCCCCGTCTTTCCCTAAATGCAACGAGGCGCTTTGCCGGCAACACACATTACCAGCAAAGCGCCCTAAAAAGCTAACGTTATGCCCGAACCTACTCGAAGCTCAGCTGCTCCAGACGATCAAAGACCGTGTCGATACGGGTGAGGAAGTCCCACGGATCAAAGATCTCGTCGAGCTTCTCCTGACTGACGGTGCAGCGCGGGTCGGCCTCGAGACGCTCCTTAAAGGTGGGGCCGGAGACGCAATCCTGTACCTCGTGCCAGGTTGCCATGGCGTTCTCCTGCACAATGGCGTACGCGTCCTCGCGGGTGATGCCCGTGTCGACGAGGGCGAGCAGCACCTTGGAGGAGAAGATGAGGCCGCGCGTCTTGTTGAGGTTGGCCATCATGCGGGCGGGATACAGCTGCAGGCCGTCGATAACGCGGATGAGGCACTGGAACATGTGGTCGAGGGCGATGAAGCTATCGGCCTGGGCGACGCGCTCGGCAGAGGAGTGCGAAATGTCACGCTCGTGCCACAGGGCGACGTTATCGAAGGCAACCTGGGCGTTGGACTTCACGACGCGCGACAGACCGCAGACTTTCTCCATGGTGATGGGGTTGCGCTTGTGCGGCATGGCTGAGCTGCCCTTTTGGCCCTTACGGAACGGCTCCTCGGCCTCGAGCGTATCGGTCTTCTGTAGATTGCGGACCTCGGTAGCGATGCGCTCACAGGTGGCCGCTGTAGTGGCAAGCACGCCGGCAAGGTAGGCATGGTGATCGCGGCTGATGACCTGCGTGGACAGAGGATCGTGGACCAGGCCCAGGTGCTCGCAGACGTACTCCTCGACGAACGGCTCGATGGAGCTGTACGTGCCGACAGCGCCCGAGATAGCACCGAAGGCAACATTCTTGCGGGCGTCCTCAAGACGATCCAGATCGCGCTTGAGTTCCCAGGCCCAAGAGCCAAACTTCATGCCGAAGGTCATCGGCTCGGCGTGGATGCCATGAGTGCGGCCGGCACAGAGCGTGTTGCGCTCCTCAAAGGCGCGACGCTTGCAAATCTCGCCGAGCTTCTTGACATCCTCGATGATCAGGTCGCAGGCCTGGGTGAGCTGGTAGCACAGGGCCGTGTCGCCCAGATCGGAGCTGGTCATGCCATAGTGAACCCAGCGGCTGGGCTTGGGGTCGCCCTCGGGAACATCGGCATCGATGTATTCCTTCATGTTGGTCAGGAAGGCAATGACGTCGTGGCGCGTGACTTCCTCGATCTCATCGACCTTCGCCTTCTCAAAGTTGGCATGGTCGCGGATCCACTGGGCCTCGTCTTTGGAAATACCGATCTTGCCGAGCTCCGCCTGGGCCTCGCAGGCCAGAACCTCGATCTCCTGCCAAATGGCGTACTTGTTCTCGAGGGAGAAGATGTGTCCCATCTCCGGGCGGGTATAGCGATCGATCATAGCGGCTCCTTTTTGGTTATTGGCACGTTGGTCGTAACCCAACCATTGTACCGTGCGCAGGTGCAAGTATGGGCAGCAGGCATTAACCTAACATTTTGCCGCAAGAGCGGCCATGAGGACATCCGCGCATTTGCTTCGCAAATCCGCACCGGCTTCAGGCGAGCCCCTCAGCCTCACGAAGCCGCGGGGGAAGACTTTGTTGAATTGGCCGTCCCCATGTCTCCCGCACTCGATGGAGCGGACAACGGGACATCCGCGTATTTGCTTCGCAAATCCGCACCGGCTTCAGGCGCCTGTCGGCGCCTTCGCCTGCTCGCTACAAACGCTTCGCGTTTGCTTTACGCTCGCACCCTGTCGGGTTCGAGTCCCGGCACTTTATTGAAAAAAGCACGGCACCGGAACGGTGTCGTGCTTGTGCTTTTTACTGGAGCGGGCAACGGGACTCGAACCCGCGAGTGTCAGCTTGGGAAGCTGATGCCTTACCACTTGGCGATGCCCGCTTGTGTGTTGGCTAGTATAACGCGGTTGTCTTGTTCGATACAAGGGTGGTGATGCTTGTTTTAGCTGTGGAGATTCGTTTGAAAATCGCGTCAATTGTGGAGACGAGGACCTTTGACTTCCTATTCTCCCTATCTTCTACCTGCACTTTTGCTTGATTGTTGTATTTGAGCTCAATTTGTCAGGAATTGGGCAAGCTTTTGGTCAGCCTTTGGTACTTACCCGCATGAACCTCGGGGGTAGCCTCATCCTACGCGTCGCAGCCTCCCCGTGCGGCGCACGAGGGATAAGGAGCAGCCATGTCCAACGCACCCACGCACTCTGTCCACAGCGCAATCGCAACAGGTCCGCTGCTCCTGCTCCTCTTCCTGCTTTTCGGCTGCCTGGCACCGGGAGCCGCATTTGCCGTCGATGGCTACGACCAGCTCGGTTTCCGCACTATTAGCGATGATTGTGGGCCCTTCTTTATCGGCAAGTATGAAGCTCAAGACGCCTCGATTGCCTACTGCATGAACCAGGAGCGCCCCGGCCCCACCAAGCCGGGCGGCCCATGGCTCAACTTTGATCAAGGCTGGGTGTGGCTCGACGACGAGTTCGCGGCAATCGTTTGTCACGGATATCCTACCGCCACGTCGTTTGGCGGTTACCATCTTTCACCCGATCGCGCCCGCGCCGCAACCCAGCTTGCCGTATGGATGCTCAACGGCACTACCCATGTCGACGGTACCTATTCCTACACGACCGCTCAGGGCAAAACCAAGAGTGGGCACTTTACCGCTGACAATGAAGTCGTGGCGGCGGCGCGGTGGCTCCACGACAGCGCAAAATTAGGAAGCATCAAAGCCGCACCGCACCGCGCGCGGCGCTATCTAGGAACCGTATCGGGCGGCAGCAGACGTCAAGACATGCTCTATGTGCTGCCGGCGGTCTCTGTTTCCTTCCAAAAGCAGTCTGCAAACGCTGCCATTACCAGCGGAAACAATACTTATCAGTTTGACGGGGCAACATTCGATATTTTTGAGAGCGCCAGCGGCGCGCGTGTCGGCACCATCCAGATGGACAGCAACGGTCGGGCGCAAGCAACACTTCTGCCCAACACGGCATACTACCTAGTTGAAACGAAGGCGCCGGCCGGCTATGTCCCCCGTCGTGATCGCATCGCCTTTACCACGGGGAATGACGGTGGACAGGTCGCCATTGATGAACAGCCCGGCACCATCAACCTGCGTATCGTAAAACTCGATGCCGCGACGAATGCCGGCCCCCAGGTGGGATCTTCACTCGCAGGAGCAGAGTTCACGTGTGTGTCACAATCAACCCCTGGATGGGCGCAAATCCTCACGACCGACGAAAGCGGTCGGGCCACCCTCGCCGATGTCCCCTTAGGAACCTTTACCATCTACGAATCAAAAGCCCCCGAGGGCTACCTGCCATCCAACGACAGCTGGACCTATACCGTTGGAGCCGACCAGCTCGGCGATTCAGGCGTGGTCGAGATCGAATCTCGCATTTCCGATATCCCCATTGCTTTTGACCTTGAGATTTCCAAATTCAAGGATTACGGCAATAGCGACCAATCCGGCCTGGAGCAGCCGGCGGGTGGTGTTGTCTTTGAGGTTGTCAGCAACAGCTCTCAGCAGGTTGTTGGCACACTGACCACAAACATCTATGGCTTTGCCTCCACCAAAGACCAGCCCGAAGCATGGTTCGGCACAGGTAAGCGACCCGCCGGTGTCCACGGAGCCGTCCCATACGACCGTGCCGGCTACACGGTTCGCGAGGTTCCGGAAACCGTCCCCGAGGGTTTTAAACGTGCAGGGGAATGGACCGTCGGGGCCAATCAGATTTCCAACGGCACCGAGCTTCAATATATCGTGGACAACCACGCGCTGTCGACGCATCTCCAGATTGTAAAACGCGATGCCCAAACAGGCGCTTCTGTTCCACTAGCCGGATTCACCTTCCAACTCCTAGACAGCAATCACGAACCTGTCTCACAAATTTGCTGGTATCCAGCACATAACGTAATGGACACCTTTACGACTGACGCGACCGGGACCGTCACACTGCCCGAATCGCTCGTGCCGGGCACCTATTATGTACGCGAAACCTCGGCCAAAGAGCCCTATCTTGTCGGCGAGGAGATCGAGGTAAACATACCCGCCGACATGAACCTAACGCCCGTTGCAATCGCCTCGTATTATGACCACGCCGCGACCGGAAACATCAGGATCGTTAAAACCGATGCCGTAGACGGCAGCAGCCTCGCGGGCGCCGTCTTTGAGATCCGTGCCTCGGGTGATATCGTGCGCCCCGACGGTAGCATTGCCGCGCTCGACGGTGAGACTGTCGCTACCGTCACGACGGATGAAACTGGAGAAGCACGCGCGGACAACCTCCCGCTGGGATCTGGCACCGCACGCTACGAGGTTGTCGAGACTCAAGCGCCGGCAGGCTTCTTGCTCGATCGGACAACCCATATTGTCGACCTTACTTATGCCGACCAGAAAACACCCGTTGTAGAAGCACGGCTTAACGTATCCGACGATTACACCAAGGTTGATATCTCCAAGGTCGATGCAAGCGGTGAGCAGGAAGTGGAAGGCGCACAGCTCACCTTATATGGTCCCGATAAAACCGAAATAGACTCCTGGACCTCATCCGACAAGCCGCACCGCGTCGAACATCTTGCACCTGGCACCTACTCGTTGCGCGAAATGATGTCTCCGCGGACCTATGACCTTGCCGAGGAGATAACGTTTGAAATAAAAGATACGGGAGAAGTCCAATCCGTCGCGATGAAGGATGCGCCCATCGAGATCAAGGGGCAGGTCGACAAGCGTCAGGAACTTGTCCAACCTATCGAAAAGGGCCTGTTGGCTAACGGCGATGGTAAAAACCGCGCCACGACGCAAACCAATAGTGATGGGCTTTTCTCCTATACCATCGATGCTCGAAACGATTCCACTACTTGGGTTGATGAGTTTACGATTACCGATGATCTTGAGTGCGCCAAAGACGGCACGGCGAGATTCATCTCAATCGAAACCCCCGTCGCCATCGGCGACCTCAACGGTCTGTGCAACGTGTGGTATCGCACGACGCCGTTGGACTCGACAGACGTCGATGAACCGGCGAACGCGACACTTGACGATGGGCACGAAAATCCTTGGCTTGAGTCCGACGAAGTAAAAGAGAGCCTTGGTGAGGACTGTCGCCTCGTCGATTACGACGGCTGGCGCCTCTGGAAGGCGGATGTCTCGACCACGGAATCCACCACACTCGAGGCGGAAGAGCTCGACCTTGCATCCAATACCGTCGTAACGGGCATTCGAATTGAATACGGTGCGGTAGCTGCCGACTTTACGACTCGAAGCGATGCGGATTCTTGGACTCGCGATGATCTCAAAGATGAGCACGACGACCTTGACGATGCCAAAGCAATCCTTGGCACAGACGATCGGGGCGCAGTCGTGCACATGCAGGCAACGTCGGCTTATACGTCCCAAACCGCACTCACCAACAGCGCGCGCGTCGATCTTTGCCGCAACGGCGGCGGCGATAAACTTGAGTCACATGACGAGGACCGTGTCATTCAACGCTGTACCCTACCGCAGGACCTACCGGCAACAGGATCAGTTCCCATCGCCGCTTGCATCACCGCGCTCCTGACCTCGGGTGCCGCAGCCCTATGGTTCGCTCGCCTTAGGTCGATCCCAAAGAACCGCTAGCACGATGAAAAAGCGGGGGAGCCAGTCCCCCGGCTCGCCCGCTTTCAATCATGTAAATCGCCGTATCTACTCTGCAGACGAAGATCCACCATCAACGATTGCCTGCTCGGACTCAGGAATCCCATCGGCACCCGTGCTCTGTTCTTGCTCCACCTCTTCGCTGATCGCGGAGGCGGGGGTCGAGCCCTTCGCACCCACGATGTAGGCAGCCCCAAATCCTAACGCAATGGCAATCAAGGTCAAAATCACGTAGACAGGCCAATGGCGCTTAATATACGAAAACACGTTGACTCCTTAGAGCTCCGTCTACGAACGGCGGATAACCTCGGTCACGACCTCGGATACCGTGGCAATGTTCGTCGGGTTGACATTGTGGGGCAGGTCGTCCTCGGTACGAGCGCAAGCCAGACGCGTGCCGTCCACGCCGGCGATGGTGAGGGCTCGGCGGCTCGCCTCGAGCGCGGCATAGGCATCGGTCTTGGCATAGGGCATCTCGAGCGCGCCACAATCGACATGGAACGACTTGCACACCTTGCTGACCAGGTTCATGATGCGGCGATCGCCCTTGAGCAGCTGCTGTTCGCCCTCAACCGTCACCACCGAAAGCCTACCGGCGCCGACGGATTCAAGATTGATGAAGAATACGCCGCGGAGCTTATCGCGATGCGAAGCCAGGAAGGCCTTCATACCGGCGCCATCACAATCCGAGGCGCCCGTTGCCACAAACCAGATATCGTGACCGAGCAGCTCATCATCGCCCATAGAGGCGACAGCCGAGAGCATATCTTCGGAAGAAGCACCATCGGAAGACGTAGCGCCACCCTTCCAGCCATCGTTATCGTCCTCGAAGTTATCCCACGAACCGATACCGCGACCGGATTTCTTGGCATCGTAATCGTCTTCGACGCCCAGCCAGTCACTCATGCTGTCCTGCTCGTTTTTCTTTTTACGACCGAACAGGCCACCCAGGCCGCGCTTACGAGACTTGGGTGCCGCCGGGGCGGGAGCCGAAATGGTCTCGATCGGCTGCGCGCCCGACGCAACGGGCATAGGAGGCGCAACGGGTGCCGATGTGGGTTCGGGACCTTGGGCGGTAGCAAAGGGGTCGTTGACCTGGGCAGAGGGATCGGGAAGGTCGAACAGCGACGTGCGAGACGCAACGTTTGCCTGCTTCATGGACGGCAGCGACGGATCGGGGACCGAAGCCAGCGGAGACGAGGAAGGTGCAGGCGACGGTGCCGACGCCGGATCGGGAACATTCATCTGCGGACGCGGCGATGCCTGGGAGGAAATCTGGGCCATAAGGGAATCGACCGTTTCGTCCTGGGTGGGAGCGACATTGGCAACCGTGGCACCGGAACCACTCGGGGTCGGCATGGTGAAAATCTGCGTGGAATAAGGCCTCGACTCATCCGTCTCGGGAGTCTCGGAAACCGCAGGCACTTCCTCCTGCTCGACCTCGGTCGAATCACCTTGATCGGCTGCCGCGTATTGCTCTTCGTCAGAGTTGGCCTCGACGGACTCGTCCTCGGCAGCATCCTGAATTTCGGCAGCATCAATGGGCTCGTCATCGTCTGCCGCGTCGCCCTGCTCATCGGAAACAGGAAGGGGCTCGGCAATCGCGGTGCCTTGCTTTTCAAACGTTATCGTGGAATCGAACTGCGCGGCATCAAACGACATGGTGCTATCGACGTGCTGCTGAGCCTCGAAAGACGTCGTCGCCTCAACAACATCCGCGGACGCCGGTTGCTGGGACTCAAAGGACGTTGTAGCTTCGGCGGCGTCGACGGGCGCGGACTGCATAGCCTCGTTCTGCTCGAACTCTTGCGCCGCGTGCTCACGTGCCGCCTCGGCTGCCTGCTGCTGAGCGATAGCCTCCTGCTCGGCAGCCTCGCGTGCGGCAGCGCGCTTCTCCTCGAAATCGTCGACAAATTTCTTGCCCTTTGCAAGCGCACCCTTAAAGAAGTTGGAAGCGCTGGCGCCAATCGACGAGAACGCGGATGCAATGTCGGCATGGGGCGTTGCCGCGGGAATCTCGGCCGAGAAATCAGTATCGCTTTCGTAAGACACACGCCTCGGCTGTTCAACGTAATCGTCGTCAGACTCGTCCGCAACGTCTTGCGCCGGCGCGGCGGGAGCCAAAACGTCCAGTCCTGCCGCGGGATCGATCGCGGACACCGCCTCGGGCTCGGCAACGGCAGCGGCAACCGCGGCAGACTCATCATCCACGGTGACAGCGGGCGCAGGCGCAGTCACGACGGGGGCAGGCTCGGGCTCAAACGTCGGCTCCTCGCCCTCCTCGTAATCGAGCGTGCAGGACTCGGGAAGCATTCCGAGCGCACGGATGGCATCCGAACCAAAGCGGATGTTGCCGGCGGCATTGCGATAGAGCTTGGGCTCGGGCTCGGCCGCGACAGGCTCCTCCACCGGCTCGGCAGCGGAAACCTCGTCATTGAACTCTTCAGCCTGGACAGCCTGATTCTGATCCTCGGGCACGATGGCGCCAATCAGCGTCTCGTCGGCAGACGCACCCTCAAAGCCCTCGATCTGCTCGTCGAAAGCCTCACCCTGTTCGGGCTCGGTCTGAGCGTCGGGAGCAATCGGCTGACCGAACTCGTCCTCGGCGTAGGTAGGCTCTTCGTACTCGATGGTGTTGCCGTAGTCGTTTTGCTGCTGGGCCGCGGCATACTCCGCCGCTGCACGCGCCATTTCCTCGGCACGACGCTTCTGCTCCCCAAAATAGGTATCGAACGGAACATCGTCGGGAAACTCGTTTTCGCCCTGGAAGGGAGCAACGTTGTCCATAACGCCGAGCATAGCGGCGACAGAAGACTTGTTGCACACCGCGCCGGACGTATAGGGAAGAATATGGCGGTTAGAGATGATGTTTGCCGCGTTGGCAAGTGCAACGAGGGAAGCGAGGATCGCGACAATCCACAGCAGAACCTTGAGCGCGCCGGGGAGCGGCAGGATACGCAGGATGGCAACGGCAGCGGGGGCAACCGTGGCAACGGGCAACAGCTTGGCGATGAGCGCACGATACGAAGCATAAGGCTCGCGGGCGAGCAGCTCGGCACGGGGAGAGTCGTAGTGTGCGACAACGACCACCGGGCGGTTACGCGGGGACGCGAGCGGGCCCGAGGCCTTGTGGTAGGCGATGACATTTTGGCTCACGCCCGTCTTGCCCAGACGCGAAACCACGGGGTGGCCCGTGCGCTCGAGCACGTAAAGAACGGCGCCGACAATAGCCAGCAAGGTGCCGACCAAGCCGATACCGCCGCCGATGCCCATCAGCAGGGCGCCGGCAAACGCAAGAATACCGGTAACGGCAAATGCCAACCTACTGGGCGCCGGGGCATTGAACTCCTGAACCTCGGGATCAAAGCCGTGGTTGCGGAAGATCTGAGCGATATCCTCGGCAGCCAAGCGCTCTTCTTCGCTGCATGCCGGCGTAATGCCGGTGTTCTGCAGCAGGTGGTTAATATAGTTCTGGGTGTTCGCCATGTGCGCTCCACATCCATAATCCGACAAATAGGCCCAATGCATGCACATTAGAACCGTATATAGTCGAAAGTATACCCCGAGCGAGCGCAAACGACCGAATTCGGGCCATCTTAACGCCCCGAGCGGACAAGGATATAGCCTAATCTCCATATCGGACTAAAATCATGGCAGCAAACCACCTTCTCATGCGAGGACTCTATGACGGCAAGCGACACGACCGAGACAATTAAAAAGGGGAATTCGGAGCCCAGTTTCGATAAAACGGCTCAGCGCATCCTCAACCTTTTCTTTGTGCTCAATAGCTCCCCCGAACCGCTGACGACCGAGCAGATCGTCTTGGATTCTGACCTGGGATATGGCTCGGGCAATATCGACTCGGATAAGCGCAAGTTTCGGCGCGATCGTGACAAACTGCTCGAGCGTGGCATCTTAATCAAGGAGGTTCGCCCCGCCGGTGCGCAGGAGACCGAGGAAAGCTCGTGGACAATCGACCGCGAGCACACGTTTGCGGCAGGCGGCCTCATCACCGCAGACGACGCCGATATCCTGCTCAACGCCATCGACCAGACACTAGCGGCCGGCTCTTCCACCTTTGCCGCGCCGCTTGCCGACATTCGCTCCAAAATTGCCTACCTCACCGGCATGTCTGCGGTGGACGAAGCACCGATCCGCCGCTCTCCCACCGTCGATGCGGTATGGAGCGCCTTTGCCGAGCGATGCGCGCTGCGATTTTTATATCAGAACGGACGCGGCGAGCAGAAAGAACGTACCGTCTGCGTCTACGGCATGTTCGAGCGCGAGGGCGTGGCGTACTTCTGCGGCCTCGACAACGTCACCGACGACATCAGGACATTCCGCTGCGACCGTATCGTACGCGCTTGGCGTCCTTCGAAGGCCTACGTCATCCCCGCGAACTTCAATCTCAACGACTATCTGTTCTTTGAATTCGATTTTGCCGACCGACCGCCCGTTGCAGCCGCGTTCTCGTTCGCCCCTCAGACGCAAATCGATATGATCAACGGCCTCACGCGTGGGCGAGGTGAGCTCGCACACACCGATGCAGGATGGACCTGGACCGTTGACGTGCGCGACCTTGAAGCCGCCGCCTCATTTTGCATGGCCCACGCCATGGACGGCATGAGGCCCGTGGCCCCCAAATCGCTCAAACAGGCGTGGAACCACCTCATTGAAAGGACGGTGCACGAGCATGCCCGTGCGTAAACTCACCAGCGAGCAGAGGCTCTCGCGCGCCATCGACATCATGGAGGCCCTCTACGCCGCCGGCGAGAGCGGCATGACACGAACCGAGATTTGCAGTCGATTTGACATCACGGGGGTGTCGCTCGACGAGATTCTCGAGATCGTCTCGACGCTCGCGGACCGAGAATCGGGCGCGCGCATCATCTGCAAATGCCGCGGCGAGCGTGTGGTCCTCACCGGTGACGCCGGTCGTGTGCTACCGCTGCGCCTGAGTGCCGCCGAGGGCGCTGTGCTCAACCACGAACTTGAATCGTTGGGGATCGATCCCCAGGCGGCAGCTCGGATTCGACATGCCCTTCTACCCGAAGAGCTTGGCTATAACCAGCGCGTCTTTGACACCGTCAACCACGGGTCGCACTGGCAGCAGCTGAGCTGCGCCATTCAGGACGGCGTTCGCTGCCGCATCTCGTATCGCTCGATGGACGATGCACGGCCACGCGATCGTCTGGTCGACCCCTTGCGCATTACGGCAAACGGCGACCAAACATACCTGATTGCCTGGGACATCGCGGTCGATGAGCAGCGCACCTATCGCATGGATAAAATCGAGGGACTCGCCTTGACGGAAGACTCCGTCGTGCCTCACGCACCGGACGTCGCATCCCTCCACGATTCCCTTGCCCGGACGCAGCGCAGCGCAAAGCTCCTGATGCCATTCGATATGGCGGAACATCTGGACTGGGCCGGCATCACCCTAATCGAGCGCAGCGGGGCAGACATGGCAACGGTAACCGTGCATTACGGCTCCGAGCGTTGGCTACTGAGCCAGATAATCGCAGCGGGCGGAGCCATCCGCATCTTGGATGACCCCACCCTGTCAAAGCGTCTGTGCGATATGGCAAAAACCCTCGTCTGTCCGCTTTAGCGCCGCCGCTCGTGGCGTGCGCGCCACAGCTGCAGATAGTGGCCGATCTGCGCCGATTCGATGCGCTGGTAGGAGCTCGTGGGCAGCGACGTTAAGAACTTCTTTCCGTAGCCCTTCGTCACCAGGCGCGGGTCGGCCAGAATCAGCACGCCGCAATCAGTCGACGAGCGGATAAGGCGGCCGGCCGCCTGCTTGACCTCGAGCACTGCCTCGGGCAGCGAATAGCGCGCCCAAGCGCGGTCTTCGCGCAGGTTGCGCTCGCACGAGAGCGGGTCCGTGGGGCTCGAGAACGGCAGCTTGGGAATGATGACGCAGCGCAGCGTCTCGCCGCTGGCGTCGAATCCCTCCCAGAAGGCCTTAAGCGCAAAAAGCGAGGAGGTCGGCTCGTTGATAAACCGGTCGCGCAGGCGACGAGGAGATGAGTTGCGCTGCTGGCAGTTGAGCTCCAGACCCGCACGGGCCATCTTGGGCTCAACGCGGGCGTACAGGTCTTCCATGTCGCGCCTGTTGGTGAACAGCGTGAGCACCGATCCGCCCATGGCAAGATGGGCGTCGACCAGCACGCGCTCGAGCGCCGTAAGATAGCTCTCACGATCGCGCGGATCGGGGATATCGCCTGCAACGACCACAGCCATGTTCGAATCGAAGTCGTAGCTCGAGTCCAAGTGCAGCGATGAGGATGTTGAAGCACCGATGCGATCGAGGCCGACCGCGTGGTTAAAGTGTTCAAAGCTTTTGGACACCGTCATGGTCGCCGAGGCAAAGATGGCCGTGTGAACCTCGGGCAGCCACTCGGTTGCCAAGGCCTCGCCAATGTCGATGCGCTCTGCGGTCATTGACTCTCCGCCGGCACGCAGCCTGCGATTGACCTGCAGCGAATACACGTAGTGTTCATCGGTGCCGTCAATGATGAGTTTGAGGTTCTCGGCCAGCTCGTGCAAGCGGCGCGAGATATCACCCAGGTCGACAACAACCTCGGGCTTGTCGGCGGCGACGGCTTGCACCAGCGCGTCGACGCTCTTGTCAGCTTGCTCCAATGCGTCGATGGCAGTGTAGGCCGACGGTAAGAAATCATGCCAGTCGTCAGATTCGCGCAGCTCGGGGCCAATCCATAGATTGGCATTGTCATAACCCCCACGGGCACGGCGGCCGAGCTCGCGAACGCCATCGAACACGTCGGCGATTGCCATGCTCGCGCGCGCAACCGTCGACGTCGCCTTGGCAGTAAGGCCCAAATAGAGCGTAGAGCCCTCGGAGGTTGCCAAATCACGGGAAACCTGGCTTAGCGCGCCGGTGCTCGAGCCACCCAGGCGCTCAAACAAAACGCGTGATTCGTCCGCCGACACCACGCGCGCCCACTGGCGGCGCGCCTCGCGCTCGATGGAATGGGCCTCGTCGATTACCCAATGACGAATCGGAGGTAAAATCCTGCCCTCGGCCGCGACATTGCGGAACAGCAGGGAATGGTTGGTGACCACCACATCGGCATGCGCCGCACGACGGCGAGCGCCGTGGACCAGGCATTTATCGGGGAAAAACGGGCATAGACGACGGGCGCACTCGCGCGACGCCGTCGTAAAGTCGGGACGGTTGACGCTGCGCCACCGAATACCGAGCGAGTCGAGGTCGCCATCGGCTGATTGGCAGACGTACGCCATAATGACCGCGACCGCCGTGAGCGTGTCCGCCGGATCGCGCTTGGTGGTAATCTCGACCTGGCCGCGGCTCATGCGCTCGAGCTTGCGCAGGCACGGATAGTGGTCATACCCCTTGAGAGCGCAAAATGACAGACCACCGTCCAGTTGCTCGGCAAGTTTTGGCAGCTCATGGTACATGAGCTGGTCGGCAAGATTGTTCGATTTGGTCGCAATACCAACCGTGATGTTGTTACGGCGTGCTGCCTCGGCAAAAGGCACCAGATAGGCCATCGATTTGCCGACGCCTGTGCCCGCCTCAATTACACGATGAGTGCCCGTGACCAGCGCATCGCGGACCTCGAGCGCCATCGCGATCTGCTCATCACGCGGCTCGTATGCGGGATACATGCGATTGACCAGGCCACCCGGCGCATAGTCTGCCTCAATCTCCTCACGACTCGGCATCTTGAGGACCGGTAGTTCGTCGGCGTCCACCCGATCGTCGGCGCGATCGGCCTTGAGAACGTCAGCACGAGCGGCGCTGAGAGAGAAGATAGAACCAGGGTTCTGCCCTGCCAAGAATGAGAAGATAGGACGATAGGACCAAGGCACATCCGGATGCATGTCGGCTAGGCGCGCCATGAGGCCCTGGGGCAAGTCGGTGAGCGCCACGAGCAACACGCGCCATACGCCACACAGGGCGTCGACGTCGGCATTGGCGCGGTGTGATACCGAGTCACAGCCAAACAGATCGGCCATAAAAGACAGCTTGTGCGAGGCCAGGCGCGGAAGCGCGATTCGCGACAGCGCCAGCGAATCGATCCAAATATCGCTCACGTTGACGCCGCCTTTGACCGACTCGATAAACGAGCGGTCGAACGTGGCGTTATGTGCGATCACCGGGCAACCACCGACAAAATCGGCGAGAGCGGCGACGGCCTCAACGGCCGACGGGGCATCTGCCACATCGGCATTTGTAATGCTCGTGAGCTCGGTAATCTCGGCGGGAATCAGCTGCTTGGGATGCACGAAGGTATCGAAACGGTCGACGATCTCGCGGCCCGAAAGACGGGCCGCCGAGATCTCGATCAGCTCGTTGTCCTGCACCGAAAGACCTGTGGTCTCGGTATCGAGGACAATTACATCTTCCTCGATAAGACCGAAGGACTGCGTTTTGGCGCGTTCGGCAAGCGTGGCATAGGAGTCGATGACAAACTGCGGCGTTCCTGACGAAACCGCGTCCTCGATTAGCATGCAATGCCCGCTCGACGAAGGCCCATACGGATCAGGCTGTCACAGACCTGCGGGAACGTCATGTCGTCGGTGTGGCGGATCTCATCCGGATACAGCGACGTATCGGTCATGCCGGGAATGGTATTGGTCTCAAGGATAACGGGGCCGTCCTCACTCACAATAAAATCGCTGCGCGAGATACCCAGGCAACCGAGGGCCTTGTGAGCGGCGCAGGCAAGCTCCTGGGCACGAGCATAATTCTCGGGTGAAATCTGCGCCGGAATGCGATGGATGTCCGTAGGTTCAACATACTTCACGTCCAGATCGTAGAACTCGCAGTCCTCGGGCTTACGAATCTCGACAATCGGCAGAGCGCGCACGTCATCTTCGCCGTATACGCCGACGGTGATCTCGGTACCCTCGATGCACTTCTCGACCAGCACTTTGTCACCGTACTCAAACGCCTTGGCGATTGCCGCGGGCAGCTCGGAGGGCTCATGGACCAGGGAAATACCATAGCTGGAACCGTTGACGGCCGGCTTCACAAAGCAGCGCTCGCCACAAACCTCGACGATATGATCGATATCGACTTCATCGCCCACCTCGAGCGCGAGGCCGGGGGCAATGGGAATGCCCGCCTTGGCGTACAGGAGCTTAGAGACCTCCTTGTCGGCACCGCAGGCGCTGGCAAGCACGCCCGAGGCCGTGTAGGGGATACCCAGGGTCTCCATGGCGCCCTGCATGGCGCCATCCTCGCCGCCGGCACCGTGCATGGCGATAAACGCCACGTCAAAGCCGCCGGTCGCCATGGTTACCATAAAATCATCGGCAGCCGTGTCGAGCAGCTCCACCGAAGTGTAGCCGGCCTCCTTCAAGGCAACCACGACGTTCTTTCCCGAATTGAGCGAGATCTCGCGCTCAGCGGAATGACCGCCCGCCAAGACCGCTACGTGCATGGGCAGACTCCTCCTCTATAATTTCTGCAGCTGATACCATATTGTAGCGATACCCTCTACGTTTCCCCAAAATCGAAAGGCTTCCATGAATCCCAGGACTAAATCTCAGGACATTCGCGACTTGAGCCAAAACGATATTCGCGACCTTGTGGCCGAACTTGGCCAGCCCGCCTTCCGCGCGAAGCAGCTCATCGAATGGGTCTTCGAGAAGAACGTTTGTTCGTTTGACGATATGACCAACCTTCCCAAGGCTTTCCGCGAGCAGCTTAAAGAGGCTTTTACCTTTGACACGCCGACTGAACTAACCAAGCAGGTTTCCAAAGATGGCTCTCGCAAGTATCTGGTCGAGTACCACGACGGCGTTTCCGTCGAGGCTGTCGGTATGCCCCGTCGTAACAAGCTTTCCGTCTGCGTTTCCACCCAGGCTGGCTGTGGCATGGGCTGCGCCTTTTGCGCTACCGGCCTCAACGGCCTCAAGCGCTCTCTGACCGCTCAGGAGATCGTCGACCAGGTACTTCATGTATCCAACGACTTTGGCGAGCGTGTCACGAGCGTTGTCTTCATGGGCCAGGGCGAGCCGTTTGCCAACTACGACGAGGTTCTCAAGGCGCTGCGAATCCTCAACGACCCCGATGGAATCGGTATCGGCGCCCGTCACCTCACCGTCTCCACCAGCGGCGTTATTCCCGGTATTCGCAAATTTGCCGACATCCCCGAGCAGTTCACGCTTGCCGTTTCCCTGCATTCCGCCATCCAGTCGACGCGCAATAAGCTCATGCCCGGTGTTAAGAAGTACACGCTGCTTCGCCTCCACGAGGCGCTTCAGCTCTACACCGAGAAGACTGGCCGCCGCCCGACCTATGAGTATGCCATGATCGAAGGCGTCAACGATACGAATCCCGAGATGCAGGCGCTCTGCGACTTCTGCGAGGGAACGTTGTGCCACGTTAACCTGATTCAGCTTAACGACATCGAGGGCAGCCCGCTCAAGCCGTCGCCGATTCATAAGGTTGAGGATCTTCAGCGTCGTCTTGAGTCCCGTGGCATCGAGACTACGATTCGTAACTCCCGTGGTAACGATATTGACGCCGCTTGCGGACAGCTGAAACAGCGCTTCAAAGTTCAGAAGAACGCATAGGGGAGTCGCGCCCCAAAACGTTTCATGTGAAACATCGAACGGCCCCGGTTGTAGAATATGCAACCGGGGCCGTTTCATTTATTGACTTCGATTTTGAATCAGCTGCTACCTGTCCCATTTTTTACGGCCAAAATAAGGGGTCCTTGTCTCGTGAATCAGACAAGGACCCCTCAAAATATGCTGAGTAATTGTTAGGTACCTAATAGCCTACATTTTCCCATTGGTTGCTAACCCAACCTTGATTAATCTTGGGATTCTTCGTTACCTGAGCAGTACGCATGGCAACATCTTCCGTCATAACATCCATTTTCTTTTTGGAAGTATCGACGATATCTTGCGCGCCACGAAGCAAACGACCTCGCAGTTCATCGTCTGTCGCGATCTTATAGCCAGCAAAGGCACCAGCCACGACAGTCGAAGCCAATGCAATCGCTGTTAAAATCTTATTCCTCATCTTGGCCTCCTTGATCAAACTGAATCATTTCGCCAAGAATACGAGAGAGCTCCTCCTCGTCTTTAAACTCAATCTCAATCTTATTCTTTCCACGTGAGCTCTTCACGCGCACGTTGGTATTAAATACCTGACGAAGAACGCGCGCTGCCTTCTTGTACGACTGAGGTGTTGCAGGCCTAGGGGTCTTCGGTGTCTCTCCGGCAGAAAATAACGGAGCAAGATTTTCTGTCGCACGGACCGAAAGGCCTTCTGCAACAACCTTCTTCGCAAGCCTAATTCTGGCATCCTCATATGGAACTGCAAGAATCGCCCGAGCGTGACCTGCTGTGAGTTTTCCTTCGAATATCATCTGCTGTACGACTTCAGGAAGATCGAGAAGGCGAAGAGAATTTGTAATTGCAGAACGTGACTTACTGACAGCCTTTGATAGAGCCTCCTGGGTCATACCGCTGGCATCGATGAGCTGTCGATAGCCCTTAGCCTCTTCGACGGGATTCAGATCGGAACGCTGAAGATTTTCGATAAGAGCAAGAGCCAGCATTTCTTCATCATTAACTTCCTTAATGATGACCGGCAGTTCCTCAAGGCCTGCCAGTTTGGATGCCTGATAGCGACGCTCGCCAGCAATGATTTCATATCCGTTGCCATGTTTACGAACCAAGAGAGGCTGCAAAACACCGTGTTCCTGGATAGATTCACTTAGCTCTCGTAGTTCAGTTTCGTTAAAGTGAATTCGCGGCTGATTAGGGTTGGGAACAATATCCTCAATAGGTAGCTTTGTTTCAGATGCGGCATTTGAAGCCGACACAGCCGAACCACCTGTCTCATACTCGGCCTCTGAGACCAAAGCATTGAGTCCACGCCCCAATCCGCCACGTTTCTTTACACTAGGCACGCTTGATCACCTCTTTTGCAAGGTTCATATACGCTTTTGCACCCTTATTCTGAGGTGCATAGGTAATTACCGGTTCTCCAAAAGACGGAGCTTCGGAGATTTTAACCGTACGTGGGATTAGCGTCTTAAACGCCTTATCACCAAAGTACGATTGAACTTCCTCAACAACCTGATTCGATAGTGAAGTACGCGAGTCATACATGGTCATAAGCACTCCATAGGTGTCTAAGCCCTTGTTCAGACGTGATTTGACCATCTTCATTGACTCAAGCAGCTTTGTAACGCCCTCGAGTGCGTAATATTCGCACTGGATCGGAATCAAAACGCTGTCTGCTGCGGTCAAGGCGTTGATAGTAAGCAGGCCGAGCGAAGGAGGACAGTCAATGAAAATGAAATCGAACTCGTCCTGAATTGGCTCAAGCAAATCTTTGAGGCGGGTTTCACGAGCAATTGCGCTTACGAGCTCAATTTCTGCGCCTGCAAGCTGAATTGTTGCCGGAATTACGAATACCTTTTTGCAATTTGTATCAAGAACAAGCGATTCTGCCGGCACATCATTCAACAATGCATCATAGATGCAGTGATCAAGGTCTTCTTTTTCTATTCCAAATCCACTGGTGCTGTTTCCCTGTGGATCAAAATCCACAATCAGTGTCTTACGACCCTGCTCACCCAGTGCTGCTGCAAGATTTACAGCTGTCGTTGACTTACCGACGCCGCCTTTTTGATTGATGATTGCAATGATACGCGTGTCTTTTGCGCTCTTAGAACGATTAACGTCGCGAAATCCCACGGTCCCTCCTGGTGTGTATTAAAGCTGTTAAACGGAGGATGTTTCACGTGAAACATTCCGAATCGATATCAACCGCCATGTTTCACGTGAAACAATGCAAGTTGTTGGTATCCATTATGTTTCACGTGAAACATCTAGGCAAGCGGATTCTTCTTTGCCATGCCATTTGCACGAGGCAATGAAACGGATGCTGGATGACTCTTCTTAAGAACAATGAACTCCCTGTGACCCAAGTCTTCAGGCAAATCAATTGCGTCATTCAGAAGCAAAGTGAAGCCGCAAATCTTAGCTGCTGACATACCGGAAGCAAGCTCCTCATCCGAAGGATTGCCCTTGGTGATAACAAATAGCCCTCCATCCTTCAGGTACGGAGCCGCATACTCAACAAGAATCGGTAGAGAGGCCAGTGCGCGGGCGGTTACAACGGAGAACTGCCTCTTATGGCTTCGAGCATATTCTTCAAGACGATCATGAACCGCATGAGCATGTTTCAATCCAAGAGCATGGACAAAAGAATCGACAGCATCAACCTTCTTGCCAACAGAGTCAATATAAGTAGCTTTACGATGCGTGGCTATGGTTAACGGAATACCAGGGAAGCCCGCACCTGTACCCATATCGAGCATAGCTCCCTCTGGAGCCTTATTGATATAGGGGAGTAAAACAAGTGAGTCGAGGATATGAAGTACTGCAGCATCTTCTACGTTAAGAATTCGGGTGAGATTGGTTGTCTTATTTGTTTCTAGAACCAAATCCAAATGCTTAATACATTTCCTCAGCTCAACATCAGTTACGCTCAAGGAATACTCTTTGCAATAGAAAGCTAGACGACTCGACATCTCGTCAGCCTGCTGATCAGTAAGTACTAACAACGAGAGCTCCTTTCTGACAAAAATCAGTGTATCGAGAACTTTTGACAAAAAAAGGGGACGTGGAAACCACGTCCCCTTAGCATAAGCTCGAGTAGATTATCGAGCAACAATCACCACATGGCGATCAGGGTCAGAACCCTCAGAATGAGTATCGACGGTATCATTGCCACGAAGCGCAATGTGAACCAGTCGACGCTCGTAGGCATTCATGGGCGGAAGCGAAACACTCTTGTGAGTGCGAATGGCACGCTCGGCAGCAGACTGAGCCATGGAGGCAACCTTGTCCTGACGGCGGCTCTTGTATCCCTCGATGTCCACTACAACCGGATACCTAAAGCCAAGTTTGCGGCTCACCAGCAAAGAGAACATAACCTGAAGGGCATCAAGGGTGCGACCATGACGGCCAATGAGAACAGCAAGGTCGGGAGCCGTTACATCCAAAATCAGCTCACCCTCGTCGCCCTCATACTCATCGATAGGAGAGCTGGCGGCATCGAAGTGCGAAAGGATGGAACGCAGGATGGAAATCGCAACATCGGCAATGGTGTCGAGCTCCTCATCGGTCAGCTCTTCACCAGCCTTGTAGCGCTGTGCAATCTCGGGATAATCGCCCGCGACCTGCGGGGCAACCTCCTCAAGCATATCCTCGATGATCTCTTCAGACATAACGTACTCCAAAAGTTAGGTACCTAAATAAGATTGATATCCCGCTACTTCTTCTTGTGAGGGCGCGGCTTCTTCTCGCGACGAGTGACCTCAACCTGCAGCGGCGCGTTCTTAAGGCGCTCCTCCTCATCGGCCTTCGCCTTGTCGATGACCTTCTGGGTCACAAAAATCTGCTGGATAACCTGCCAAGAAGACGAGACGTCGTAGAACAGCAGAACACCAACGGGAAGGCTCCAACCCATCCAAAGCATCATGACCGTCATGACAACGGCCATCATACGCATACTCTGAGCCTGCTGGCCGGTCTGGTTGCGCGACATATAGAGCTGCGGAATCAGGGTCAGGACAGCGAACAGGATCAGGCAGACCAGCGCAGGCAGCGCGACCATAAAGCCATCGGCAAAGGAGGCACTCGGCGTGGTGGTCAGGTCGGGCAGAATATTAAAGAGCGAGAACGTGCCGTCGTTAAAGTAGTCCGGCAGGTTACGCAGCAGCGTAAATAGGGCGAACATGACAGGCATCTGAATCAACAGCGGCAGACAACCAGCCATCGGGTTGAACTTGTTCTCGCTGTAGAACTTCTGCATCTCCTCGGCCTGACGCTGGGGATCGTCGGCATAGCGCTCCTGGATCTCGAGCATCTTGGGCTGCAGCACCTGCATACGAGCCGTCGACTTGGTCGATTTGAGCATAAGCGGCGTCAGCAGCAGACGGATGATGACCACCAGGATGATGATGGACAGGCCCCAGTCGACCGCAAAGGTCTGGATGAGCTTGAGCAGCTCGAAAAGGATGTTAACGATCCAATCCCACATGTAAGTTTTCCTCCGATAGCGAGTGCCCGCTAAGGCACAGGGTCATAACCGCCGACGTGCAGGGGATTGCAGCGAGCGATGCGCCTCACGGCAAGCCAGCAGCCTCTCAAAACACCGTACTTCTCAATCGCCTGGATGGCGTACTGCGAGCACGTTGGATAATAAATGCAGGCGTCAGGCAATAAGGGCGAAATAACCTGTTGATATATGCGAATAGGAGCGATGGCAACACGTCGCAAAACATGATTGCTCATCGCTCCTCCCCGGCAACGCCGGCGCGCTTCATAAGCGAACGCAACGCCTTGTCCATCTCCTGCGGCGAGGAAACCCTCGTCTTGGGAGTTGCAAACAAGATGATGTCATAACCCGCAACGGGAAATCCGCAGCTGCGGGCGGCCTCGCGCATCACACGCTTAGACCGGTTGCGCACGACGGCACAACCGAGTCGCTTAGCACCAACGAAGGCGACCCTTCCGGAGTCGCCTTCGCCAACCGATTCACATATGGTCATTCGAATCAGAGGGTGATTGAAACGACGCCCCTGACTGAACACATGCTCGAAATCTTGCCGAGACTTAATAGTCTTCATGCGAGATGTGTGTATCGCTGCTAGACAGTGAGACGCTTGCGGCCCTTGGCGCGACGACGGGCGAGCACGGCACGACCACCCTTAGTGGCCATACGGGCACGGAAGCCATGGGTCTTGGCACGCTTACGCTTATTAGGCTGATACGTACGCTTCATCTTAAGTTCCTCCTGCTGCATTTCGAGTGTCCGCGGGGGCGCGGACGCAGATATAGACACGTGAGCTTGAAGATTGTAGGGAAATCAATGTTCAAATGTCAAGAAATCAAAGGTAAAAGGTTGCAGAGTGCACACGGTTCCCCCATAAGCCCGTGAGCTCTCGGGGCCGACGAAACACTTTTCACGATATTTCATAGAGTTTTCAACAGGTCATGTTGGCAATGTTGAGAACTTTTCGTCCGTTTTCCAAAGTTTTCAACAGGTTTTGAAAAGTTGTCGAAAGATGAGAAACATTGCACGGTGAGCTACTATTTGTTCGAAACCTTTTGAAAGATTGCGAGCGGCATGTCTGACGACTTTTACACCATGGTCGATTCCGGAGACCCGGCACCCGACAACGAGCACATCACCGGCGTGCGCGAAGAGCGTGAGGAAGGCGAGCAGACGACCACGCAGGCGCCAAAAGCCATGTACGCCGCGCGCATCGCCGTCTATGACGACATGCTGTCGACACCGCGTGTGATCGTCATTGATCCGCAAGATGTCCGCACGTATTTGGAAGAGACGACCAACACCGTCTACCAGTGCATGAAAGAACAAGGTGGCCATATCTCGCTCATGGTCATCCGCGAGATTGTCGAAAACTTTATCCACGCGCACTTTGCCGAGCCCATCATCTCGATTCTGGACGGCGGAGACACCATCCGCTTTGCTGATCAAGGACCCGGCATCGACGACAAGGAGCGCGCTTTCGACTTTGGCGTTACCAGCGCAAACAGCAAGATGAAGCGCTATATCCGTGGAACCGGAGCAGGGTTTCCCATGGTGCAGGAGTATTTGGAAAACGCCGGCGGGGCCGTGTCCATCGAGGACAACATGGGCAACGGCACCGTGGTTACGGTAAGCCTGGACCCTAAACGCGTGCAGGAAATAGAGCGTGCCGGCGGACGCGGTGCTGCCGTGCGGCCCGAGACGGAGCAGCCCACATATCCCCTGCCGGGAGCTTTTGCGCAGCCGCCCATGGCAACGCAGCAGATGCAGCCCCCCGTGGGACAGATGCAGCAGCCCGGAATGTTTCCTACACAAGAGCCCCAGGCGGCATCGATGTCGATGCCGCCAAACGCGCCAGAGGCCATGCCGCTGGCGGATCAGGATGCAGCAGCAATGCAGCAGGCAACGGGGGCACCGGGTGGCCAGCAAATGGGATATCAGCCGTACCAACAGGGATATCCATATCAGCAGATGCCGCCACTGGGGTATGGCCAGCAGTTCCCACAGCAGTACCAGCAGGGATATCAGCAGCCGTACCAGCAGATGCCGCAGCAGCAGTACAACCCCTGGGCCCAGCAGATGTCTCCGCAGCCTTACCAGCAGTGGCCTCAAAGTTTTCAACAGCAAATGCCGCCGATGCAGAGTTCTCAACAACCAGCAGCTCAAATGATGTATCCTAATGCAGCAAATCAGTATGCGCAGCCACAACCGGACGTGTTCGTAAGCGATCGCGGCAACGCCGCGCTGGGCTATCTGGCGCAAAATCAAGCGTGCGGTGCTACCGACCTGGCGAGGGCGTTTGGAAACTCGGCCCCCACTTGGTCACGCACGCTCAATGACTTGGCGCAGGCCGGCTTGGTCATCAAGCATGGCCAGAAATACCATCTGACCGAACTCGGCGCCGCTCGCGTGCGAGCTCAGAGCTAAAGAACGGGAGAGACAGTGGACGAGGAAGCAAGCATCATCCTGGGGGATGCCATCGCCTTTTGCCAGCGCGACGGCCAAGATGCACGCCTCATCAACATGCTGGGGCAATCGCGCGCCATAAGCCTGACCGAAGATACGCTCACGATCGAGGCCCCCTCGCGCTTTGCCATCGCGCAGCTCAAAAAGCATCAGCCGACTATTGAGGCTTATCTGGAAGAAATCGCCTTTGCACCGATTGCGCTCGACATCGTGGCGCCGCAAGGCGCCGCGACGGAATCCGCTGCCGCGACGGCGCCCGCCACGGCTCCCGCTGCTTCCCCGGCGGTACCAGCCTCCGCAAGCGACGTGCCGACAATCGAGCACCAGCACAGCGATGTTTCCCGTGAAACCATGGCGCCGTTGCCGACCGCGGCGGCGACGTCAACGAACGCACCCGTCACGCACATGCCCATCGCTCACGACGCAGCGGCGGGCGCGGATTCGGGCATTGCAATCAAGAACACGCTCTCGGCCGACGATTTTCGCCGCATGATGAACCAGATGAAGGGCGGAGCGCCGACTAAATCCACGCAAGCTGCGACCCCCGCTTCACCCATGCCAGCACCAACCGTGCCGGCCGAGCAGAATACGGATGGAGCCCCGCTCGCCGCGAACTCAAAATTTACCTTTGAGAACTTTGTCTACGGCCCCGAGAACAGCCATGCCTATCGCTCGGCGCTCAAGTTTGCCGCCCTCGCGGACGAGCGCGGCACATGCACATCACTGTTCATCTACGGCAAATCGGGCCTGGGCAAGACGCACCTGCTGCTTGCCATCAAAAACGAGCTCGCCGAGAAGTCGCCCGAGATCAAGGTCAAGTATGCCAACTCCCAGGCATATCTGGACGACCTGATGACCGAGTTCGACCGCCAAAAGAAGAGCAACGCCCCCATCATGCAGGCGTACCACGGTGTGGACGTGCTCATCATCGATGACATCCAAAACATCATCGGCAAGCGCGCGAGCGTGGACTACTTTTTCCAGCTCATGGACGAGTTCATCCGCAACAACAAGAAAGTCGTCATCGCGGCAGACCGCGCCCCCAAGGACCTGAGCATGGACGAGCGTCTGACCAGCCGCTTCAACGCCGGCATGCTCTGCCTAGTCGCAGAGCCCAGCTACGAGATGAAATACAAGATCTTGCAGCGCTATTACGAGAACACCATCGTCGCCGCTCCCGAGGCAGGCGACGACTCGCTGCTGGCGGCCTATGGGGGCGACGGCGGGCACCTGACCGATGAGCACTTTAAGCACATGGCAGAGGTGTCGGGCACCAACATCCGCGAACTCGAGAGCTTCTGCGAGCGCTGCGCCGGCGAGGCGGGCGACCGCGAACGCGAGGGCGGGGAGCTCACCTTTGACGATATCGACGCCATCGCCAGCCAGTACTTCGACACATCGGCCAAAAAGATCAACGTGCAAACGGTTCAGTCCGTCATCGAAGAGCAGTACGGCGTGACGCACGAGGAGCTCATCGGCCCGCGTCGCAACGCCAATATCGCCAAAGCACGCCATATCGCTATCTACCTGGCCATCGAGATGTGCGAGATGACGACCACGGCGGTGGGCGCCGAATTTGGCAACCGCAACCACTCGACCGTCAGCACGAGCTACAAAAAGGTCCAGAAGATGATCCAGGAAGACCGCACCGTCACCGAAGACCTTAAGTCGCTGCGCGATAAAATTACACTGCGCTCGTAGGGAAATAGAGACACCTGTTGAAAACTTGTCGAAACCACGGGCATAAGGTGTCTAAAACCCAACCCGCGGTGATGAAAAGTTTTGCGCAGGTTTTGAACGTGGAAAACCACCCCTGTTGCACACAGGTTGCTGTCGATTCTCTTTTTGGGTCTGACCTGCGTCTTTGGGAGTAATCAACAGTTTCGTCAGTGCTATTACTATTATTAAGATATTTATATCTATAGAAAGGTATTAAAAGATGAAGTTCACCGTCAGCCAGAGCTCGCTTACACAAGCCATCGGCGTCGTTATGAAGGGTGTCGCTTCGGCATCCACCCTCCCCATCCTGTCGGGCGTGCTCGTTAAGGCCCAAGACGGCATCTTGGAATTCCAGACCTCTAACTACACCATCTCGATCCGTCATCGCATCGCGGCGCATGTCGAAGAAGAGGGCGAGATGGTTATCCCCTGTAAGATGCTCTCCAATATCACCAAGACCCTCCCCGATGCCCCGGTCACCTTTGAGCTGTCCGAGCGCCAGGTGCTGATTGGTTGCGAGAAGAGCTCTTTCCGCCTGAACACGCTCGATGCTAATGACTTCCCCGAGTTTCCGGCCTATGCCATCGAGAGCGCCGTGGAACTGCCGACCGATATCTTGTCCGAGATGGTCGGCCGCGTGTGGCGCGTCACCTCGACCGACAAGGCCCGCCCCATCCTGGGTGGCGTGCACATGAAGGTCGAGAACAACACCGTGCGCCTGGTGGCGACCGATTCCTTCCGTTTGGCCGTGTGCGATACGCAGGTCGAGACCTCGACCCTCGAAGGCTCCTTTGAGCTCAACGTTCCGGCTGACGCCTTTAACGACGCACTGAACATCATGGCCAGCCAGGCGACCATCATGATCGGGGCTACCGACACCCAGGTCGTCTTCGAGGCCGGCAACACCACCTACGTGTCGCGCCGCATCGAGGGCGTGTACCCCAACTACAAGCAGCTCATCCCCGATTCGTGCGTGACGAGCGTCAAGATCGACGTCGCCGCCTTTAACGCCGCCCTCAAGCGCGTGGCCGTTATCGCGAGCGCCAACCCCGCCGTCAAGTTCGAGATCGATGTCGAGAACGGGCAGATGGGCCTGTCCTCCATCTCCAATGACCAGGACCTTGCGCAGGAGACGATCGATGTCGAGGCCGAGGGCGAGTCGGGTACCATCGCCTTCAACTACCACTACATCTTCGGCTGCCTCAATGCCCTGTCCAAGGAGAAGGAGATCACGCTGGAGCTCAAGAGCTACTCGCAGGCGGGCATCTTCAAGTCCTACGACAAGATCAACTACCTGTACCTGGTCATGCCGGTCCGCATCTAACAGCCACCCTATGACCATATTCGCCCGCGATCTTTCCGTCGCGCACTACCGCAGTTTCGATAGCTATCGCCTTGCCCTGGACGAGGGCGTGACGATACTTGCGGGACCCAACGCGGCGGGAAAGACCAATCTCATAGAGGCACTGCAGCTGCTGACGAGCGGCGCCTCGTTTAGGCATCCGACCGCAGCCGAGCTCGTTCATGACGGCGTGGGCTCGTGCAGGGTCGAGCTGAGGCTCGAGGGCGACGGCCGCGTGCTTGATATGGGATTGAGCGCGGAGGACGGTAAGCGCTCGTTTAGCCGCAACGGCAAGAGATGCTCTGCCGCCGGTGTGCGCGGGGTTCTGCCGAGCGTGCTGTTTTGCCCCGACCATCTGGACATGGTTAAGCGGGGCGCCAATGTGCGCCGCGCCGCCCTCGATGACTTTGGCATGCAACTGAGCGCACGCTATGCCGATCTTGCGAGCGCCTATGGGCGCTGCGTGACCCAGCGCAACGCCTTGCTCAAGGAGACCTGGTGCTGCCGTGAGATGCTCGGCGCGTGGAACGATTCGATTGCCCGCGCGGGCGCGGCTCTGCTCGTGCACCGGTTGGCCCTGCTCGACCGGCTGGCGGGCCATGTGCGTACTGCCTACGGGCAAGTGGCGTCCGGTGAAGCCGCCAACGTGTCCTATGCGTCCACGCTGGGGGATTTGCCCCAGGTCGAGGATCGCGAAGAGCTGAAGGGCTGGGCGTACGAGCGCATGCTGGCCGCCCTTGATGAGCACGCCGGCGAGGAAATTCGCCGCGGCGTGACGTTGGTGGGGCCGCATCGCGACGAGATTGAATTTACCGTGGCGGGTCGCTCCGCTCGTTCATTTGCCAGCCAAGGACAGCAGCGAACGTTGGTACTGTCCTGGAAGGTGGCCGAGGTGGCCGTGGCTCGCGATGTTCTGGGTACTGCTCCGCTGTTGCTTCTGGACGACGTGATGAGCGAGCTCGACGGCGAGCGCCGCGGTGCTTTCCTGCGGTTGATCGGCGATGATATCCAGACGGTCATAACCACGACCAACCTGGGGTATTTTACCGATGACCTGCTTGATCGAGCCAAGGTGGTGAGCATGGGTGAGACGTGCTAATTACGAGCGCGAGAGCGAGACGGTCGCCTTCAGTGGCTTTTTGAATGCAGAGTGCCAGCGCATCCTGGCGGCTGCGACCCCTGAGCGCCGTGCGCAGATGGAGGCCGCCGAGGAGTCGCGCGCGGTCTATCGCGCGTGGAACGCGGTGTGCTCGGGCACGCGCGAGGGGCGGCATGTGACGGGCCTGCGCTACCTGCCCGAGTCCAATGAGCTGCTGGTATATCTCGACTCGCCCTCGTGGACGCAGGAAATGACGTTGTTGCGCGAGATCATCCGCGCGCGCATGGAGCGCGCCGGTGCGCATGTGGACGGCCTGGTGTTCAAAACCACCGCGCCCGGTCACACGCCGCCCGCCGCCAAGGAGCGCCTTCGCCCAGCGGCGACCGAGCGCCCGCCGGCCCCACACGCCGACCTCAGCGATGCCGAGCGCACCGAGATTGAGCGCCAAGTGGCGCCCATCGAAGACCAAAAACTGCGCGAGGCCCTCGAGAACGCCATGAGAGCCAGTGCCGAGTGGGCCAAGGGCGTGCGAAGCAAAAAAGAGCCTTAAATCGCATCTGGTGGCCTTGTAGAGCCAAATACCCTCGTTCCCGAGGGTATTTTTTTACGATAAACTAGTAAGGCTGTACACATTTTCTTGACTGAAGGAGGACGTGTGGCAAACGAAAACGATTACGATGGCGGCGAGATTAAGATTCTCGAAGGTCTCGAGGCCGTTCGTAAGCGCCCGGGCATGTATATCGGCTCGACGAGCGCCAGCGGTCTGCATCACCTGGTGTGGGAGATCCTTGACAACTCCGTCGACGAGGCCATGGCCGGTTTCTGCACCGAGATCCAGGTGACGGTCCACGCCGACAACTCCATCACGGTCGTCGACAACGGGCGCGGCATCCCCGTCGACGAGCACCCTGTTAAAAAGATCCCGACGCTCGAGGTCGTCATGACGATTTTGCACGCCGGCGGTAAGTTCGATAATTCGGCCTATAAGGTCTCGGGCGGCCTGCACGGCGTTGGCATCTCCGTCGTCAACGCACTGTCCAAGCGCGTGGTCGTTCAGGTTCGTCGCGACGGCAACACCTACGAGATGGAGTTCTCGCGCGGCAAGACCGTCAAGAAGATGGAGGTCGTGGGCACCTCGGATTCGACGGGCACCACCGTCACCTTCTGGCCCGACGACGAGATCTTCGAGACCTGCATTTACGATTTCGATACGCTGCACAACCGTCTGCAGGAGACGGCGTTCCTCAATAAGAACCTCAAAATCGTGCTGACTGACGAGCGCGAGTCTACTCCCCACGTGGAGGAGTTTTGCTACGAGGGCGGCATCATCGACTTCGTCAAGTTCCTTAACGAGGGCAAGGACGTCCCCGAGGCCTTTAAGGAGCCTATCTACATCGAGGGCAAATCGGACCCGGACGCACCTGTGGCCAAGATGGGCGAGGTTGAGGTTTCCCTGCAGTGGAATAGCGGCTACGGCGAGAACGTCATGTCGTTTGCCAACGACATCTACACCCCCGAGGGCGGCATGCACCTTGAGGGCTTCCGCACCGCGCTCACCCGCGTGATCAACGACTATGCGCGCAAGCAGAACCTGCTCAAGGAAAAAGACGCCAATCTGACCGGCGACGATGTGCGCGAGGGCCTTTCGGCCGTTATCTCGGTCAAGCTGCCCGATCCGCAGTTTGAGGGCCAGACCAAGGCCAAGCTCGGCAGCTCCTATATGCGCGCGCTCACGCTCAAGATTGTGACCGACGGCCTTGCCGATTACCTCGAGGAGCATCCCAAGCCCGCTCGCGAGATCGTCAAGAAGGCGCAACAGGCCTGCAAGGCGCGCAATGCCGCCCGCAAGGCGCGCGAGGCGACCCGCCGCAAGAGCCTGCTCGAGACGGCGTCCCTGCCCGGTAAGCTCGCCGACTGCTCGGTGCGCGATGCCGAGCTGACCGAGCTCTTCATCGTAGAGGGCGACTCGGCAGGCGGTTCGGCCAAGGACGGCCGTCGCCGAGACATCCAGGCGATTCTGCCCCTGCGCGGCAAGATTTTGAACGTCGAACGCGTTGGTGACCATCGCGCGTTCTCGAGTGACACCATCCAGTCGCTGATTACCGCGATCGGCTGCGGCGTCACGACGAGTGCCGGCGACGGCGGCGATTTCGATATCACCAAGGCGCGCTACCACAAGATCATCATCATGACCGATGCAGACGTCGACGGTGCGCATATCCGCATCCTGCTGCTGACGTTCTTCTACAAGTACATGCGTCCGCTGATCGATGCCGGCTACGTCTATGTTGCCTGCCCGCCCATCTTTGGCATTAAGGTGCGCAACAAGATCCGCTACGTGTATCCCAACGGCCGCCAGCCCGAAGACGAGATCCTGCGCGACACCATCCAGAGCCTGGGCCTGAACCCCGACGATAACGACGAGGACGGCAAGGCCAAGGACGGCAAGATCACCAAAAAGCGCAAGGGCTATACCGTCCAGCGCTACAAGGGCCTGGGCGAGATGGACCCCAAGCAGCTCGCCTCGACGACGATGGACCCCAAGACCCGCATCCTGCAGCGTGTGTCGATCGAAGACGCCGTGGTGGCGGACCGCGCCGTGCGCGAGCTGATGGGTTCCGAGGTCGGCTATCGCCGCGAGTACATTGAAAAACACGCACATGATGCACGATTCCTTGATGCTTAAGAGGAGGTAACGTGGCAGACGATATCAACAATAGCGAGGGTATGGACGAGGCCGGCGATGCCGGTATGCCCGATGATCTGAAGCGCCTGCTTGCCCGTGCTGAGCAGGGCGAGGACGGCGATCCGGACGCCTATAACCCCGATGCCGATGATGATGAGGAAGAGGACGACGACGCCGAGCTCGAGGAGAGCTTTGGCGAAGTCGATCGTGGCGCCTCGGCCGGCGAGGACATCAACGGCGGCCAGCTCCAGATTTCGGAGTTCGGTCGCGAGATGAAGCAGTCGTTCATCGAGTATTCGATGTCGGTTATCACGGCGCGCGCCCTGCCGGACGTGCGCGACGGCTTAAAGCCGGTACACCGCCGCATCCTGTACGCGATGAACGAGAGCGGCATCTACCCCAACCGACCGCACAAGAAGTCAGCTTGGACGGTCGGTGAAGTTATCGGTAAGTACCACCCGCACGGCGACTCCGCGGTCTACGAGGCCATGGTTCGCCTGGCGCAGTGGTTCTCCATGCGCACGCCGCTCATCGATGGTCACGGCAACTTCGGTAACATCGACGGCGACGGCGCGGCGGCCATGCGTTACACCGAGAGCCGCCTGGCAAAGCCCGCCATGGAACTGCTGCGCGACCTGCAGAAGGATACCGTCGACTGGCAGCCCAACTACGACGAATCGCTCGCCGAGCCCGTGGCGCTGCCTGCGCGCTTCCCCAACCTGCTGGTTAACGGCAGCCAAGGCATCGCCGTCGGCATGGCCACCAACATCGCCCCGCATAACCTCACCGAGGCGATCGAGGCCACCTGCTACCTGATCGACAACCCCGACGCCACCGTCGACGAGCTCATGCAGATCATGCCCGGTCCGGACTTCCCCACCGGTGCCATCATCATGGGCAGCGCCGGCATTAAGCAGAGCTACGAGACCGGTCGCGGCTCCATTACCGTGCGTGCCAAGGCACACGTGGAGTCCACCAAGACCGGCCGCAGCCGCTTGGTCTTTACCGAGATTCCCTACATGGTCAACAAGGGCACCCTGCAGGAGAAGATCGCCCAGCTCGTCAACGACAAGCGCATCGAGGGCATCTCGGATATGCGCGATGAGTCCAACCAGAAGGGCATCCGTCTGGTCATCGAGCTCAAGAAGGGCGTCATTCCGCAGGTCGTGCTCAACAATCTGTATAAGTACACCTCGCTGCAGACGACCTTTGGCGCCAACAACCTGGCACTCGTCAACGGCGTTCCCAAATGCCTGAGCCTGCGTGAGATGCTGCAGCACTACATCGACCACCAGGTCGACGTCGTCACCCGCCGCACCCGCTTCGACCTTAAGAAGGCCCAGGCCCGCGCGCATATCCTCGAGGGCTACCTGATGGCCCTTGACCATATCGACGAGGTCATCAGCATCATCCGCTCCTCGCAGACCGACTCCGAGGCCAGCAGCCGACTGATCGAACGCTTTGGCTTTACGCCCGAGCAGACCACGGCCATCCTCGAGATGAAGCTGCGCCGCCTGACCGGCCTGGAGCGCGACAAGATCCAAGAAGAGTTGGACGGCCTGCGCCGCGCCATCGCCTACTACGAGGACCTGCTGGCGCACGAGGAGAAGATTCTGGGCGTCATCAAGGAAGAGATGCGCGAGATCTCCAAGAAGTTTGGCGACAAGCGCCGTACCGAAATCAGCCAGGTTGAGAAGGACCTGGATGTCGAGGACCTCATCGCCGACGAGGATATGGTCGTGACCATCACCCACACCGGCTACGTTAAGCGTATCCCAGTGGCTGCCTACCGTGCCCAGAAGCGCGGTGGCAAGGGCGTGTCGGGCGTCAACCTCAAAGAGGACGACGTTATCGATGAGATGTTCATCGCGTCCACGCACGAGTACGTGCTGTTCTTCTCGAGCAAGGGCAAGGTCTATCGCCTGAAGGTGCACGAGCTGCCGGTGGGTACGCGCCAGGCGCGCGGTACCGCGATCGTCAACCTGCTGCCCTTCGAGGAAGGCGAGAAGATCGCGAGCGTCATCAGCTGCCGCGAGTTCCCGGCCGACGAGTACCTGATGTTTGCCACCAAGAGCGGCATGGTCAAAAAGACCGTGATGAGCGCATATGACCGCAGCCGTCGCGACGGCCTGATCGCTATCAACCTGCGTGACGACGACGCGCTGCTGAACGTGCGCCGCGTGCGCGACGGCGACAAGATTATCCTGGCCACCACCGCGGGCAAGGCGATCATGTTCTCCGAGGAGCAGGTGCGCGCCACCGGCCGCGATACCAGCGGCGTTCGCGGTATCGGTATGAAGGACGGCGTGAGCGTTCTGGGCATGGAGGTCACTAACGGCAACGGTGATCTGTTCGTCATCACCGAGCGCGGCTACGGCAAGCGCACGCCGGTCGCGGACTACCCAGAGCAGAATCGCGGCGGCCAGGGCGTCTACACCATCCAAATGACCGAGCGTAAGGGTAACCTCGCGGCCATGAAGACGGTGGGCCCGCAGCACGAGCTGTTCATCGTGACGGAGGGCGCGACGGTCATTCGCGTCAAGACCGACGAGATCAGCCAGACCGGCCGCGCCACCCAGGGCGTCAAGATGATGACCGTCGACGACAACGACCGCATCTGCGCTGTGGCCCGCATGACGGCCGCCAAAGAGAGGCCCGAAGGCGAAGCCACAGAAAACGGCTCCGCCCCCGAAGAAACCCCTGTCGATCTAGGCGACGGCAACGACATGCCGGAAGATCTCCTTGACGAGTAAGAGGCCCTAACTGTTAGAAAATATCAGACCCCATATATCGGCGGTCGGCGCACTGCGCGCCGACCGCTTTTTTGAAAACCTTTGAACCCCATGGTCGCTGGGCTGGCGAGGTGGTTTTGGTTTGTCGCGAGTTCCGCACGCAAAGAAGGCCACTTAATGTGGCCTTCGTCTTGCGCAGGACTGTCCGAGCAGCAAACCAAAACCATCTCGCCAGCCCAGCGACCACCCCTCCCAAAGATTTTCAAAAAAGTTGTTGACGCGCGCGTAACGACTCGTCTAATATATCCCTTGCGCGATGGACCTGTAGCTCAGTTGGTTAGAGCGTCCGGCTGATAACCGGGAGGTCACAAGTTCGAATCTTGTCAGGTCCACCACTTTCTTTCGCAATAAACACCCCAGCGAGAGCCGAGTCGCCGCTGGGGTGTTTATTACTGTCTCCGTGGGGGTTTAGCTCAGCTGGGAGAGCGCGGGCTTTGCAAGCCTGAGGTCAGGGGTTCGATCCCCCTAACCTCCACCATGATGGACCTGTAGCTCAGTTGGTTAGAGCGTCCGGCTGATAACCGGGAGGTCACAAGTTCGAATCTTGTCAGGTCCACCATCAAAACTGTGAAGAGCCCTGGGGCGTTGCCTCGGGGCTTTTTTCTTGTCTGCGATAAATCTCATTTTGGTTTTGTGTGCTGTGCGAAAGATTGGGTAGTATAGCTATTCAATGCGGCGACCTTGCCGCGTGTTAACCGCTACGTACCGGAGGTGTTCCATGGTTCGTGTCGACATAGAGACCATCGTCATGGCCGCCGGTCCCGTGCCATCGCTTATCGTGCTTCGCGAGCGCTGCAGCAAATCGGACTCGCCCGCGCCACTGCGTTCCCTTTCCATTCAAACTGGTTCGTTTGAAGCCGCTGCCATCAGCCGCGGCATCGATAGCGGCCGCGCCGAGCGCCCGATTACCCATGACCTGTTGCTCGATACTGTTGGCGCCCTGGGTGCCAAGCTCGAACGCATCGAAATCGTTCGCGCCGAGCCGCCCGTGTTTTACGCGACGGTTGTCGTGTTGGCCGATGGCAACGAGCATAAGATCGATGCGCGTCCCAGTGATGCCATTGCCCTTGCCGTGCGCAGCAATGCCCCCATGTTTGTGGAGGACGACATCATGAATCGCCTGGGCACCGTTTCTGCCCATGCCGAGGAAGTTGACGACGAGCGGGAGTTCGAGAAGTTCGACGAGTTCGTCCATACGCTCTCCCCCGATGACTTCTAAATGTGGGGCGGCCAGGCTGCGGAGCGTTCGCTGATGGCCGGCGGTATGTCGGCTGAGGCGGCGGCCATTGCGCGCGAGGCCCAGATGCGCTCGGAGGCTTCTGAGGCGGCTCGCATTGCCTATGTGACGCAGGCCCGCACGCTTCGCGAACGCCGCGGCTCGTTTATCAAGATGGTTGTCGTCTCCGCCCTTGTCGCGGCAATCTGCTCGCGTCTTCGTGGTACAGTTGGTGCGCTTGGGTTTTCGATCTCTACGGGCCTCGTGATCTGGGGTGTGGTCGATGCGGTCATGCTGACCAGTCAGATCAAGGTGCTCGACAAGCGCGCGATGGATATGATGCGCACCCGCGACGCTGCCGCTAAGATCGCCGCCGAGGCACAAGAACTGTAATGACGCCAGACTCGATGGGAAGGTCTAAAGATGGCACAGGATATGCAGGACGCCGGTAACGTCTCCGCCGAGCTCGACGCCATGGTGTGTGACCTGATTGGTGCGTTCTTGGACGACCTTGCCGCCGGCGAGAATCCGGGCGTAGTTGTGGCGATTGAGGACGCTGCTTCCAACCGATATCTGGCGGCGCTCGACGAGGACGGCGAAGAGGCGTGCCTGGAGGCGGCCACCAACTTTATTTCCGAGCACAAGATGGGTCTTAAGGACGAGGGCCTGGGCCGTATCGCCCGCTATGCCATCGGCTACACCGGCTGCGTCGAGATTGACGGCGGCTATCACGATGCTCTGCTCGTGAGTTTCTTCGAAACCACGCTCGAGAGTGGTTTTTCGGCATATGTGCTGTATGAGGGCATGGGCGCCGGCGATGGTTTTATGTGGAGCGACCCTGAACCTGCAGGTGAGGAAACCCCTCTCATCTAAAATCGCTAAAATAAACGAGTTTTCGGTAAAAGGCTCAATATTCCCGCTGAGCGTTGCATCGCTGGGCGGGTCGCATACGCGTGCCGTTTGTATATGGATAGAAGATAGGGGAACTACATGCGCGTAGACAATCTGAGGAACATCGCCATCATCGCCCACGTCGACCACGGCAAGACGACGATGGTCGATAAGCTCCTGCGTGCCACGGACGCCTTCCGTGCCAACCAGCAGGTCGAGGACCGCGTCCTGGATTCCAACGACCAGGAGCGCGAGCGCGGCATTACGATTCTCGCCAAGAACATCTCTATCGAGTACAAGGACGTTAAGATCAACGTCATCGACACCCCGGGCCACGCCGACTTTGGCGGCGAGGTCGAGCGCGTGCTGCGTATGGCCGACGGCGCCCTGCTGCTGGTCGACGCCTTTGAGGGCCCCATGCCCCAGACCCGCTTCGTGCTGCGTCACGCTATCGACACCGGCCTTAAGATCATGATCGTCATCAACAAGATCGATCGTCCGGGTGCCAACCCCGAGAAGGCCTATAACGACTGCCTGGACCTCATGGCCGACCTGGGTGCCACCGACGACCAGCTTGAGTTCGCCATGGAGCACGTGGTCTACGCCAGCGCCATGAATGGCTTTGCCCGCCTTGACCCCAACGACGGCAACATGGACATGTATCCGCTGCTCGATATGATCATCGACGACATGCCCGCGCCCGAGGTTGACGAGAACGCCCCGCTGGCCATGCAGTGCGTGACCATCGACCACTCCAACTTCGTCGGCCGCATCGGTATCGGTCGCGTGTACTCCGGCGCCATTCACCAGGGCGACCAGATCCTGGTTGTGAAGAACGACGGCTCCAGCGCTACCGCCACCGTCAAGCAGCTCTTTACCTTCGACTATCTGGGCCGCACCGAGTGCCAGGAAGTCGGCGCCGGCGATATCGCTGCTGTCGTGGGTATTGAACGCACCGATATCGGCGATGTCTACACCGACCCCGAGAACCCTGTCGAGCTCGAGCCCATCGAGATCGACCCGCCGACCCTGTCCATCGTCTTTGAGGCTTCGACCTCCCCGCTCGTCGGCCGCGATGGCGACATCGTGGGCGCCCGTCAGCTCAAGGAGCGCCTGTTCAACGAGGCCGAGAACAACGTGACTATGAAGATCGAGGAGCTCGAGGACAAGAGCGGCGTCGAGGTCTCGGGCCGCGGCATCCTGCACCTGTCTGTCCTGATGGAGTCCATGCGCCGCGAGGGCTTTGAGTTCCAGGTCGGTCGTCCCCGCGTTCTGTTTAAGAAGGACGAGAACGGCAACAAGATGGAGCCCGTCGAGCAGGCCGTCGTCGAGTGTCCGGACGAGTACTCGGGCAAGGTCGTTGAGGTCTTCGGCACCTCCGGCGGCATCATGACGAGCATGGATACCTCGGGCATCGTGACGCACCTCGAGTTTAAGATTCCGACCCGCGGCATCATGGGTCTTAAGAACCGCATCATGAACGTCACCCACGGCGAGGGCGTGTTCTACCACACCTTCCTAGAGTATGGTCCTTACGCTGGTGAGATCGGTAACCGTCAGAACGGCGCCATGATCTCCATGACCACCGAGAAGGCCGTTGCCTACGCTCTGGGCACGCTGCAGGAGCGCGGCCAGCTGTTCGTTGAGCCGGGCACCGAGTGCTACGAGGGCATGATCGTGGGCGAGCGCAGCAAGGCCGGCGATATGGTCGTCAACATCGCCCGTACCAAGAACCTGGGCAACCAGCGTTCCTCGACCTCCGATATCTCCGTCCAGCTGGTGCCGCCCCGCACCTTCTCGCTGGAGGAAGCGCTGGAGTACATCGCCGACGACGAGCTGGTCGAGATTACTCCCAAGAACATCCGCCTGCGCAAGCGTCTGCTCAACGCCACCGACCGCAAGAAGGCTGCCGTCCGCGCCGGCCAGGTCAACAAATAAGCGCTGGGCTTTATAGCGTCTAACGAGAAAGGGCGTCGACCGCGATGGTCGGCGCCCTTTTTTGTGCACAGGGACTGAGCTGGTCTGCACCACCACAAAGGTGCCTGGCCCCTTTATGGTGGTTGGCGGCTAAGCGGTGGGGAGTCCTGGCGTGTTAGCTGGCTGCTGCGGTTTGAGGTGGGCGTTGCGCCAAATGATTTGGATGATGTAGCCGAGTGTAAAGACGAAGGCCACGCCGCTGATGAAGTCGCCTACGAGGGGAAGCCCCGTGAGGGCGCCTGCGATCACGCTGCCCACAGCCGCCATGGCGTAGCGGTTCTGGTTGTGTCCGACCATGCGGACGATCGCACACCCCGCAAAGGCACTCGACACCAACGCGATGCCGATAACGCCGCACAAGAGGGCTCCGGCAAGCGACAGACCAGCGATAGAGATAATCAGCAGCAAGACGGCGGGGACGACAGCAATCGTGCTCAGAAGACCGCTCACCCACAGGGGCATGGGGCGCTGGTGGAGCATGCCGGCGGCGCTGGCGGTCGCGCGCGGGAAGACGAGCTCGAGAAGCAGAGCGACAAAGCAGGTCGAGAGTGCCGCGGCGACGATACCGCCGATGACATCGTTAACGGTGGAAGTATCCTCGTTCTCGGTGCGGTCGATCTTGAGCGCGCCGACTTCGGCTCCCGCGGCACGCTCAGGGTCCTCGGAGACGTGCGCGTTCACGGTGCCGGTGATGTGGGCGTTCTTGCCCAGGATGAGCTTGTCGGCCCAAACCTCAACATCGCCCTCGACGGTGCCATCGATAGTCACCGTATCGCCCGCAAGCGCTGCCGACTTGGTAGAGCCGCGCAGGGCAACCGTCTCGCCTATCGCGTAAAAACAGTTGGCAGAGCTGTCGGAATTGAGCACGACATGCTGGCCGGCAACGGTCACACTGCCATCAACCGTAGTCTTGGCAATGTCGATGGTGCGCGCCGCCAAGCGGACGGCGCCGCCCACCGTGCAGTCGCGGATGGAGAGGCTCTCGCCTGCTGCAATTATGTCGCGGCCGATGGACGCATCGTCCAAGTTGAGGGCCTGGCCGGCCCAGTACAGGTCACCCTCGACGCCAGACGGATCGACGTCATTGTCGGTCGCAAGGACATTGCCTGCCGTGTCCGTGCCAGCAAATGACGCCGTGGGAAGAGCGGTGAGCGCGAGCGCGATGAGCGCGAATGCCATAAGCAGGCAGCGACGTATCTTGTGTGACGGCGCCGTCGCGGTTTGATTGAAAGCCATGGTTGATCCTTTTGTTAAATGTTCGGCATATACCTAACAGGGTACCCAACGCGTGGGCGCTCTAAAAGAACCTCTCGGTTGCATTTCGAAGGGTCGTGCCGCGCTGTCTACTTTTTGCGATGCAAAAAGCGTGCGATGTCTTCCTCGGTGGGGCTTTTGATATCAAAGCGCAGCGACAGCCAGCGCAGACCCATGGTCACGACAACGCACACGACCAGCGCGGCGACATTGCTCATGATGCCGCTCATAACGAGACACACATAGCTTGTCGATCCGGCGATGGCGGCGATGGCATAAAAGTTAGTGCGTTGGAAAATGCCCGGAACCACGCCCATAAAACCGTCGCGCAGCATGCCGCCGCCCACCGCGGTAAAAAAGCCCATCATGATGCACACCGCCGGCGCAAAGCCGTAGACCAGCGCCTTGTCTGCGCCGGTTGCCGCATAGATGCCGACCGAGATGATGTCGAGCAATGGGATGAGTTTCTCGGGTTTATCGACGATTGCCGGGAATATGTAGATGATGGCCGCCGTGGCGATGGAGAGCGGCAGCGCCATCGGCTGGTTGAGGATGTAGACGTTGCCCACCTGCAGCGTCATATCGCGCAAAAGACCGCCGCCCAGGCCGCAAACCACCGCGAGCGCAACTGCACCCACCAGGTCGAGTTTGTGCTCGCGTGCAACCAGCACACCCGAGATCGATGCAGCGACAACGGCGAACATCTCGAGCCAAAACGGAATGGCGACCATGGCATCCGATGCATGTGAGGTAACGGTTATAGCGGCGACGACGGGCAAGATGGGGTCCTTTGGGTTGCTGGTTTAGACAATGCCCGTACATAGTACATGGTTGGCGGGCCTGGCGACCCTATTGCTCGGTAAACGGTCGGGACTGGATGCGGGCGTAGGCACCAAACGTGTACATCAGCCTCCAAAGATGTCAAAAAATGTCGGTTTTGGAGGGTGATGTACATGTTTTGGTTGGGGTGTGCTGGGATGACGCTACTCGGAAGGCGTGTCTTCGCCCTGCGCGCTCTTCCAGTTGCGGATAAGTGCCTTGCGCAGTTCGTTTTGCTTACGCTGGTACTCGGCGTCCGTGCAGCGGGGCATACCGAGTGCTTCGCGAATGCTGTTCATGGCGCGATGAAAGGCAAGTTGACTTGCGAACTGTGCCGAGGTGAGCGTAACGATTCGATATCCCATTTGGGCGAGTACGGCCTCTCGTTCCGCATCTGCGCCCTTGCGCTCGGTCTCGTCGTGAAAACCGCCCTTATATTCGATGCCGAGTTCTCTGCGCTGATAAGTAACAAGAGCGTCGATTTTGAGCGATCGGGCTTTTATGCAATGCCAGAGACGTTGAGGGATTTCGAGCGGTTTGTTGAGTTCGATACCTCTGATACCAATGCCGCCTTCGCTTGTTGGGAGCGAGAGGGTGATGGACGATGCGGTCTCCATGGGCGAGGCTGAGTGGTCGTAGATGTGTCTGAGCGCGAGTCTGGCGCGTGTGGCGCCGGGTTTGCCAGGGTGCCGATCGAGTAGCTCGACAATTTCGTCCTTGGAGGTGGTGGCTGGTTGCTCAGTGTAAGGGTCAGAGGAATTGAGCCCCATGCAATAGTCGCCGCAAACTTCGTAACCATACTCGAGGTATTCGATCCTATCCATCCACTCGGCAGCGAGCACGAAGGTGAAGGCTTCGTCGGTGATAAAGATGCCGGGCGTAAGCTCGTCAATATGGTCGTAGGGTAGGTTTTGGCCGAGAACGTGGCAGGTGACACCGTTGGTGCGAATTCGCTCGAAAGCAAATACTACGGAAATGTCGATAGTCTTGAGCATGGTGGACGGAATGCCGCAGTCGGTAAGTGCCTGCCGAATGCGCGCGATGCGTTGCTGGGTAGAGAGGCCCCGCACACCTATCTGGTAGTCGCGTTGTGCGACGGCTTGAACCAGGTTCCGCGGTGCATGATGGACGAGCCACGCCGTTTTATGCGAAATGAGAACAGGAGTATCCATTGGGGGCCTCTCGCTTCGAGCTGACACCAAACTCTTATGTCCGTTGAGGTGGGGAAATATACCGGATGCAAGCAAATCGACTCATGCTCGGTGCGCGTCGTATGCAAACGTGTACATCACACTCCAAAAACGACATTTTTTGACATCTTTGGAGGGTGGTGTACATGTTTGAGATATGGGCTGGGATCGACCGCGATGGGGGCGTGGTCGAATAGGAGGGATGTCCAAATTTTGAGCTTTGCTCAAAATTTATCCGGTCGGCTTACGCCGACCGCGCTGCGCTAAAAACGCGCCACTGGCGCGTTTTCTTTACGCTTTGCGCCCTGGCGGGTTCGAATCCCTCCTCCTCCGCCGTATTTGCTTGTAAGGGACTTAAAAGAAAAAAGCCCCCGATCTGGGAGCTTTCTCAACCAAAATGGCGGAGGAGGAGGGATTCGAACCCTCGTGACCTTATACAGGCCAAACGGTTTTCGAGACCGCCGCATTCAACCACTCTGCCACCCCTCCGCGTGGGGTAAAAACAAAGCAGGCTCGAAGGCCTGCTTTGGAATTAACTGGCGGAGAGTCAGGGATTTGAACCCTGGAGACGCTTTTGACGCCTACACGATTTCCAATCGTGCTCCTTCGGCCACTCGGACAACTCTCCGTTAAATGCGAAAGTCAGTATACACGAGGAATCGCAAAGTGCAAACAGAAAAGTTGGCATTTTTTAAAACGCTTGGCCGCCTTGATTATCAACTTCATCCGAACACTTCCCACATTCATCCGTACATGTACGGATGAATGTGGGAACCCGATACCCTGAGGGCCGGATCGGCCGGCCCCGGGAGATCGGAGGACGGTATGTCCGGAAAGAAGAAAAGGGGCTC
>CABUQK010000001.1 GCA_902493615.1 uncultured Collinsella sp. | reverse complement strand
CCATCTGCACCGAGATGGGCCGCTTTATGATGGGCCCCTACGGCTGTCTGGTCACCAAGGCCATCCACGAGAAGCAAATCTACAAGGACTATATCGGTGTCGACGCAAGCGCCGTCGATTTGATCCGCCCTGCCATGTATGGTGCCTACCACCACATTACGGTGATGGGTCAGCCGGGCGGCGCCGACAAGGCCACAGCGCCCGTTACGGACACCTACGACATCACGGGCAATCTGTGCGAGAACAACGACAAGTTCGCCATCGATCGTGAGCTGCCGCATATCGACATGGGCGACCTGCTTGTGATCCACGATACCGGCGCGCATGGCCACTCCATGGGCTACAACTACAATGGACGGCTGCGCTCCGCCGAGGTCCTGCTGCGCCCCGATGGCTCGGCCGACCTCATCCGCCGCGCCGAGCGCCCGGTCGATTACTTTGCCACGCTCGACGTGCTGCCGTGCGGCCGAGAGTTGCTGGCCAAGTCGCGCACCGAAAGCGCCCGCCGTCGCGCTCAGGACGAGCGCCTGGCCGTCGCCGCCCAATGGAACAAGCGCATCCAGATCGCGGAAGCGAAGGAGAAGAACATGGACATCCGCAATCTCGAGGGCTCAATCGTCGCCCTCGTCACGCCGTTTAAAAAGGACGGCAGCGTCGACTTTGACGCGCTCGAGCGCCTTATCGATTTCCACTTGCAAAATGGCACCGACGCCATCCTCACCCTAGGCACCACTGGCGAGAGTGCCACGATGACCGATGACGAGGACAACTCCGTCGTCGCCGCCGTGGTCAAGCATGTTGCAGGACGCGTCCCCGTCATCGCCGGCTCGGGCTCCAACTCCACGCAAACCATGTTCACCAAGTCGCTCACCTACCAGGGCTTGGGAGCCGACGGTCTGCTGCTCATTACCCCCTACTACAACAAGTCCAACGAAGAGGGCATCTACCAGCACTTTAAGACCGTGGCCGATGCAGTGGACATTCCCTGTATCCTGTACAACATCCCCGGCCGCTGCGGCTGCGGTATCAGCGAGCGCAATGTAGAGCGCCTGGCCGCGCATCCCAACATCATGGGTATTAAGGAGGCCTCGGGCAACGTCGCCTACGCGGCCAAGATCGCCCACCTGCTGTCCGATGACTTCCGCATGTACTCGGGCGAGGACGCCCTCACCGTGCCGCTCATGAGCCTGGGGGCCTCGGGCACCATCAGCGTGTGGGCCGACGTTCAGCCACAGCTCGTGCACGACATGTGCCGCGCTTATCTGGACGGCGACGTGGAGCGCGCCCGCGATATCCAGATTGCCGGTCAGCCGCTCATCAACGCCCTCTTTAGTGAGGTCAACCCCATCCCCGTCAAGGAAGCGCTCGCCCAGATGGGTATGATCGAAGCCAACTACCGCATGCCGCTATGCCCCATGGCCGACGACACCCGCACTGCACTTACCGATGCTCTGAAGGGAGCTGGTCTGCTTGATTAAGACCGTCATTATGGGAACGGGCCGTATGGGCTCGCTCATCCGCACCACCGCCGAGGGCGTTGTCGACGCCGCCGGGCAGCCCGTTTTTGATATCGTCGCCCAGATTGGTTTTGATCTCTCCGAGCTCGAGAGCGCCCCGGCAGCAGACATTATCATCGACTTCTCGAACGTCGTGACCTTTGACGCCGTCGTCGCCTATGTCAAGCGTACAGGCGCCGCGTTGGTCTCGGGCACCACGGGCTACACACCTGAGCAGATGGATTGCCTGCGCGAGCTGGGTCAGAACGCCCGCGTCATGCACTCCGGCAATTACTCCATCGGTATCGCAGCCCTGCGTCACCTGGTAGCACAGGCCACACGCGAGCTGTCCGGCTTTGACTGTGAAATCGTCGAGACGCACCATAACCAAAAGGTCGACGCCCCCAGCGGCACCGCCAAGCTGCTGCTCGATGCCGTAGTCGAGGCCGAGCCCGAGGCAGGCTACCACCCCGTCTACGGACGCGAGGGCATGTGCGGCGCGCGCGACCCCAAGGAAATCGGCATGCACTCGCTGCGCGGCGGCACCGTCGCCGGCGTGCACGAGGTGAGCTTCTTTGGCCAGGACGAGGAGGTCACGCTCACACACCGTGCCACGAGCCGCCAGATCTTCGTCAACGGCGCCCTGGCCGCCGCCCAGAAGCTCGTCGCCCGCGACCCCGGCTTCTACACCTTCGACCAGGTCATGTTTGCCTAATCAGCCATCAACCGTACCAACACAAAGGAGACACAGCACATGAGCAACGCAGCCGAGATGGATGCACAGGAGATTATCAACTACATCGCCACTGCGCCCAAAAAGACGCCTGTCAAACTGTACGTGCGCGAAAAGCCGGGCATGAAGGTCCAGTGGGGCAATGCACACGTCTACGGCGGTCGTCGTGGCAAGACTGTCTTTGGTGACTGGGATGAGCTTAAGGCCATCCTGGACGCCAACGCCGATTCCATCGACTACTACGATGTGGAGAACGACTGCCGTAACTCCGCCGTGCCCATGCTCGACCTTAAGGGCATCAACGCCCGCATCGAGCCGGGCGCGATCATCCGCGACCGCGTCGAGATTGGCGATCGCGCCGTCATCATGATGGGCGCCATCATCAACATCGGCTCCGTCATTGGCGAAGGTTCCATGATCGACATGGGCGCCGTGCTGGGCGGCCGCGCCACCGTGGGCAAGAACTGCCACATCGGCGCCGGTACCGTGCTGGCGGGCGTTGTGGAGCCTGCAAGTGCCACGCCTGTCATCATCGAGGATGATGTTATGATCGGCGCCAACGCCGTAGTCCTGGAAGGCGTACGCGTGGGCAAGGGCGCCGTCGTGGCGGCAGGCGCCGTGTGCATCGAGGATGTCCCCGCCGGTGCCGTCGTCGCCGGTGTTCCCGCCCGCGTCATCAAGATGCGCGATGAGAAGACCGACAGCAAGACCGGTCTCGAGGAAGGCCTGCGCCAGCTCTAATAGTTACGCGGTTTTGACAAACCGCGTAACAGGTCGACGCTACACCTTTGGTTCCGTCGTTCTAACGAACGACGGACCGGTCGACGCTGCAAACGCCCCTAAGTGGCAATCTGACGTTCAATCGTCGGTCGCGTACCGAAGTACGCTTCCCTCCTCTTTCACGTCACCTTGCTCGCCTAGGGGCGTTTTCGCTGACGTATGCTCAACCTGCAACGTAATTAAGCCCCAAGTAAAAAGGCCGAAGCCCTCATCCGGGGCTTCGGCCTTTTTTTGCAGCGTCCAAGCGCAGTTTATCGATTCTCAATTGACCCGATGTTCTTGAGCTCGATGGAGATAAAGCCGTTGGGCTCGTTGACGAACTCGATGTACTCGGAGTTCGAACCCATCTCGGCCGGGAAGCTGATCTCGATACCCGTGTCGGTACGAATCTTGTGATTACGCACGGCCGCGCGCTCAACTTGCTTGCGCTCCACGGGAACGCGCTCAGGCACTTTCTCCTCGGTCAACGCCGCACGCACGCTCTCCTTGATGACCGGCTCGTCCTCAAAGACCTCATCGACGATATCCCAAGGCGGCAGCTCCTCGTCGTCTTCGACTTTCTCGGCAACGGCAGCCTTAACCTTAGCGAGCGCTACGGCCGTATTGGCACCGTGCTCCTCGGCGACTTCCTCGACCACACGCGTCACGGTGTCGATGACCTCCTTGCCCGATACGCCCGTGTCGCACTGAAGCAGGCCATCGGGGATAAGCATACGGTCCTCGCCGGCAATCTTGCGCTTCTTATCCACATAGCCGATCTCCATGGTGCTCGCGCGCACGATGGCATAGCTCGGCACCTTTTGCGAAGGGTTCGGCAGAATGGCATAGTGGCGCGCGATGTCGTTACGAACCTCGCCCTCTTCGCGACCCACCTCGTGCATGAATGCCTGCTTGGAGCCCAGCAGCATCACGGCAAACCAGCGGGCATCCTCATCATCGTCAAAGTCCGCCACAAGCACGTCAGTGGACTCGGCTTTCTCGGCCTTGGTGAGTTCGGAAGAGATGAACTCCGCAATCTGCTGCGACAGGTCCACGAACTCACGCTCACCAAAGAAATAGCCCTTGAGCTCGCCGCCGAATGCGGAGTTCTCGGCAAACGTGGCACGCTTGTTGTCGGCCGAAGTACGAGCGCGGCGCAGATGCGTGGTCACGAAGTTGCGCACGGTACGGCTCTCGATATCGAGCTCGCGTTGGCTCATGACGTTGACGGCAGAGTCAAAGTCCAGGATATGCAGAATCGCGTGATTGATTTTCATATACGGCATTCCGTTCTAGATCGATTTCGGCACGAACCAGTATAGCGGTCGAGCCCGCCCCAGGAGCATCGAAGATTGGTGCATCGGGGACAGGTTGCTTTGCACCAAAGGTTAGCGGAGGAGCTCGGACTGCCAAGCCTCGAGCTGTTCTGCCAAACTCTTGCCGGCAGCGGGCATGTCGATCTGGGGTCGTTTGGGCAACAGTGCGCATTTAAGGATTGCCACGATGGTCTGCGAGACAAAGCGCCGCGTATCCTTGTCAAAGCCTTGCGCAGCTTGGAGCATCACGGGCAGGCTCTCGCGCAGATTTCCTGCGATATCCGCAAACCGTTCGGCGCCCGTAGCCTCAAACACGGAGAACAACGCATCTACAAAACGCTCGCGCTCGCCAGGTGACACTGCAAGCAGCATCTCGCGAATGGAGCCATCAACGTATCGAGCACCGGCGGACAGGCGCTCACAGTACACGAAGTCGCGACCATCAACCACCCAGCTAAAGGGATTGTGCTGCAGCAGGCTGAACTCGGTGCTCTCAACGATGGCATAGTCCTCCTGTGTCTCGAACATCATGCCAAAAATAGAAGACTGGGGCAGCGTCTTGTCGATACGGCCGGATAGGCCAGCAAAGGCGTTGCCGTTCAGAAACTCCTCGACGAACCCCGGACCATCATGGGAATACGCCCGTTCGATTCGCTCACGGGCGACATCGGAGCACATCGCCGCACCGTACACCGCAAGGTTTCCGCCCTTAGAATGACCTCCGCACAACAGCGGCCCGTCGATCGCATCCGCCACGTCGTCCACATAACGCGCCGCGGATTCCTGGGCCGGCACAGGACACCGGAACGCCATGTTAAAGTCCTCTTTCCAGCCCACAATCGTGCTGTCGGTCCCCCGGAAGGAAAGATAACTAAACCCCGCCGGAAACCGGAACGCCATGGCTGCAAACTGCTCTGTCGCCACCACATCGCTCACGGCACGATAGCCGCAAACGCGCACGCCACGGTAGCGAGGGCTTGCTGCCACGGCCTCCAACAAGGCCCTGCTCCCCTCTGGATTCCACAAATCGCCAATCATGTCCTGATAGCACTCGGCACGCAGCAGCTCACGCACGTCCAGCCCCCGCCAGCCGATCAGTTCGGGCATATCCCCCGGCAAGCGCAAATAGGACAGCCATGCAAAGACCAGACTGTCCACCGAACAGAACGGCCGCTCGTCAAACGACTCAAATGCCGACTGGGCATAGGTCAAAAAGTTAGACGAATCAGACATGGCCCCTCCATCAACAATGGTGCAAAGTAACCTGTCCCCTTTGCACCAAAAAGGCGCCCGAGCCGCAGGGACCCAGGCGCCTTCATTGTAGCTTGTTGTCTCAACAAGTCTGATTTAGCAGGAGAAGTCGACGCTGTCGATGATGTCCTTGAGTGCTTCGGCAGAAGCGTTGAGCTCGCTCTTTTCGCCCTCGTCCAGCGGGACGGGGACGCGGCAAACAACGCCGTCGCGGCCAACGACAGTCGGCATGGAGATGGCGAGATCGGACAGGCCATACTCGCCCACCATGAGCGAGGAGACGGGCAGAACGGTCTGCTCATCGCGCATGACGGCGGTGCAGATGCGCTTGACGGCCATGGCGACGCCATAGTAGGTGGCGTGCTTCTTCTCGATGATGGTGTAGGCGGAGTTCTTGACGTCCTCGGCGATACGCTTCTCAGCAGCCTCATGCTCCAGATGGCCGTGAAGCTCGCAGAAGGTGTTCAGCGGCACGCCGGCAACCTGGGCGCTGGACCAAGCGACAAACTCGGAGTCGCCGTGCTCGCCCATGACATAGGCCTGAACATCACGCGGGTCAACCTCGACGTGGGCACCAAGCATCTGCTGCAGACGACCAGTGTCGAGCACGGTACCGGAGCCGATGACATGGCCCTCGGGCAGGCCGGACATCTTGATGGCGGCATAGGTCAGAACATCAACCGGGTTGGAGACGATTAGCAGAATGCCGTCGAAGCCAGACTTCTTAATCTCGGGGATAATGGACTTAAAGATGTTGACGTTCTTGTTAACTAGGTCCAGGCGGGTTTCACCGGGCTTCTGGGCAGCGCCAGCGGTGACGACGATCATGGCGGCGTCGGCGACATCGGAATAATCGCCGGCGTAGATCTTCATCGGCTCGGCAAACGTCATGCCGTGCGCGATATCCAGAGCCTCACCCTCAGCGCGATTCTTGTCCACGTCAATGAGAACCATCTCGGAGAACAGACCACTCTGCATCAGCGCGAACGCCGAAGACGAACCGACGAAACCGCAGCCGACAATAGCGACCTTCTTCTCGTTAACCATTAGAAACTCCCATCTCTCTCCACAAACAAGCCGCCCGGGAACGACCCGAGCGGCTTGCCGTAATCCCAATACATCCAATCGGGACTTTGATTATGCTCCTATTCGCAGCCAAATATCGACCGTTTGCCGAAATTATTTGCAGAATTCGTAAAATAACTGCACGAAATCGGTTTCGAGCTATTGACGAGCCGAAATACCTTTCTAATACAGGCCCGCTTCGCGGATGGCCTCGACAGCCAAAGCGATCTGGTCGGGCGGCAGGACCAGCGCCATGCGCACATGCCCCTCGCCCGAAGGACCAAAGCTCGCGCCCGGCGTCACCACAACGCCGGCCTTTTCCATGAGCTCCTCGCAAAACGCCATGGAATCGGTGCGACCACCGGGAAGCTTGGCCCACACAAACATAGAACCATGCGCGTTGGGCCGCTCCCAGCCCAGGCCCTCAAGACCGTCGCACAGGGCATCGCGGCGCTCCTGATACTTCAGACGCTGCGCCTCGACCTCACCGCGCGGGCCATTAAGGCACGCGATGGCGGCCTTCTGGATCGGGAAGAACATGCCAAAGTCGATCTGGCTGCGCAGCTTGGCAAAGGCAGAGACCACGTCCTCGCGGCCGACCAAAAAGCCGATACGCGCACCGGTGACGTTAAACGACTTGGAGAGCGAGAAGAACTCCACGCCCACCTCAAGCGCACCGGGATACTGCAAGAAGCTGCCGCCGGGCTCGCCGTCAAACACGATGTCGGAGTACGCGTTGTCGTGAACGATGAGCAGATCATGCTCGCGGGCGAGAGCGATAATCTCCTCGTAGACCTCGGGTGTGCCCACCGAGCCCACCGGGTTCGCAGGCAGCGACACGATCATATACTTGGCACGATCGGCCACCTCGGGATCGATACCCGCCACATAGGGCAGGTAATTATGCTCGGCAACCAGCGGATAGTATTCGAGCTTGGCATCGGCGATCTTGGCACCCGCCTCAAAGACCGGGTAGCACGGATCGGGAACCAGAATGGTGTCACCCGGATCGAGCAGGGCCAGGCCCAAATGGCCCACGCCCTCCTGCGTGCCGTTGCACGACTGCACCATAGACGGCGTAATGCCCGAAACGCCAAAGCGGCGCTCATAGTAATCGCACACGGCTTGCTTGAGTTCGGGCAGGTCGCGCAGGGCATACTTCCACATCTCGGGATCTTGGGCTGCCTGCGTGAGCGCCTCGACCACATGGTCGTACGGCTTAAAATCGGGCGTGCCCACGCTCATGTTGTAAATGGTCTTGCCCTGAGCCTTCAGCGCGAGAAGCTTGTTGTTGAGCGAGGCGAAGACCTCCGCGCCAAAGCGGTCGAGACGCTGCGATGCCTGCATGGTGCCACCTTTCGATATGAAAAACGCAGCGCTCCGACAAGAGCGCCGCGCGATACGGGCCATCAGATTGCAAAAGTGTAACGCTTGCAACCCCCGTATTGGTTCAATTTAGCCAACCTTAGTCAACCGGATTGAGCGCATCGATCTGCGCAAGCCACAGACGCGAGCTGGCGTCACTCGGCATACGCCAATCGCCGCGCGGGCTGAGCGTCACCGAGCCCACCTTGGGACCATCGGGCAGGCAGCTGCGCTTAAACTGCTGGGCAAAGAAGCGACGGTAGAACGTACGTAGCCACGTGTGGACGGTCTTGGCGTCGTAGGCGCCCTCGAAGCTCTTGAGCGCCATGCGGTAGATCTTGCCCGGCTCAAAGCCAAAACGCAGCAGGTAGTAGAGGAAGTAGTCGTGCAACTCGTACGGGCCCACCAAATCCTCGGTCTTCTGCGCAATCTCGCCGTCGCCCGTGGGCGGCAGAAGCTCGGGAGACACCGGCGTATCGAGGATATCGAGCAAGACCTCGGCAATACGCCCGCCAAAGACATCAGCCGCATAGCGCACCAGATGGCGCACAAGCGTCTTGGGCACGCTCGCGTTGACGGCATACATGCTCATGTGGTCGCCGTTATAGGTAGCCCAGCCGAGCGCCAGCTCTGACAGGTCGCCCGTGCCGATGACAAAACCGCCAGCCTGGTTGGCCAGATCCATCAGAATCTGCGTACGCTCGCGGGCCTGGCTGTTCTCGTAGGTCACGTCTTGGACGGTCGGATCGTGCTCAATGTCCTTGAAGTGCTGCTCCACGGCCGCGTGGATCGAAATTTCGCGGAAGCTCACGCCCAGGTCACGGGCAAGCGACTCGGCGTTCGATTTGGTGCGGTGCGTCGTGCCAAAACCGGGCATGGAGACCGCCGTGATGCCCGTGCGCGGCAGTCCCAGCGCATCGAAGGCACGCACGGTCACAAGCAGTGCCAGCGTGGAGTCCAGGCCGCCCGAAAGACCGATGACTGCAGCCTTGGTACCCGTATGGGCAAGGCGGGTCTTGAGGCCGGCGGTCTGCAGGTCGAGGATGGTCTCGCAACGCTCGGCCAAGTCGCCGTGGTCGGCCGGTACAAAGGGCGCGCGCGGGAAAACGCGGTCGATATCGCAGGCATCGCGCAGGACGGGCTCTTCGGCCAACACGCCCTCAAACGAGAATTCAACGGTCGTGGCCTCCGGCGCATCGTCCGCGCGCGTCCACGTCGTCGAGCGGCGGCGCTCGGCAACCAGGCGGTCAAGATCAACGTCGGCGATGGCCATGTCGCAGGTAAGCAGCTTGGTCGCGGCGAGCTTGGAGCCGTTTTCGTAGATAAGGTTCTCGCCCGCAAAGACCATATCGGTCGTGGACTCGCCCTCGCTCGCGTCTGCATAGGCATAGGCACAGTACAGACGCGCGCTCTGGTTGGAGATGAGGCTGCGGCGATAGTCTGCCTTACCGATAATCTCGTCCGAGGCCGACGGGTTGAGGATCACCGTCGCACCGGCAAGTGCCATCTCGGTCGAAGGGGGCGCCGGCACCCACAGGTCCTCGCAGACCTCAACGCCCAGCACCATATCCTCGGCGCCCTCATCACAGCAACGGTAGACAAGCCCCGAATCCAGCGGAACCGGACCCTGACCGGCAAATTCAATCCACACGGGATCTGCGGGCGCCGGAGCAAACCAACGGTGCTCATAGAACTCGCCATAGTTGGGCAGATACTTCTTGGCCGTGAGACCCAAAAGCTCGCCCGCGCAACACACGGCGGCGCAGTTGTAGATATTCTCGGCAACCGCAACGGGAAGACCGATGGTAAAGACAATCGACAGCTCACGAGTCTCGTCGAGGATATGCACCAGAGCAGCCTCACAGGCATGCAGCAGCGTGCGATTATGGAACAGGTCAGCCGCGGTATAGCCGGTCAGGTTAAGCTCGGGCAGTACCAGCGCGCGAACGCCACACTCGGCAGCATCGCGAACAGCTGCCAGCGCAACCCCGGCATTGCCCTCGACATCGGCCACGCGAATCTGCGGCGCCGCCGCTGCCACACGCAAAAAGCCATCAGACTGAGAAAGGTGAAGATTCATAAGAATGCTCCCGTGCGTAGACGCCATTCACAACAATTAGCAAGCCCTATTGTAGTTCAACCGCCGGGTGCAACCGCATCCCACCAACTTGGTGAGCTATTGATGAGTTGATGGTATCTGTTAAATGTCACGTACGATTCACATCTGGTGGGTACCCTGATGGCTACACGAAACGAAGCAGATTTACACCGGGAGGACCCCGTATGACAACCAAGTACACCGACGCGCCGCGCACGCGCGTCATGACGCCGGCATCGCTCAACAACGGCGTACACGAGAACCATTTCATTGGACAGACCATGGCCATCGCGCCCAAAAAGGGCCTGTTCGACGACATTTCCATTCCCCAGATCATCGCCGGCGCCGCAGCTGCCGCCACGAGCGTGGCGCTTGCTTCAAAGATCGGCATTGCCGGCTCGGTGATTGGTGCCGCTGTGAGCTCAGTCATCACTGTTGTGTCCTCGCAGGTCTATCGCCACTTTATCTCCGCCAGCGCCGAAGCAATCAAGGGCACGCATGCCGCTGTCGACTACCCTGCCGGCGCCTACGAGCCCGTTGAGCCCGATGTCGAGGAGCACCTAGGTGGCGCCGCGACCACGCAGGAGATGCGCCAGGTTGCGGGACGCGCGACCACGGCGCGCGTCGCCCCCAACAGCCTGCGCGCCAAGGCGGCGGCAGAGCGCAGCCAGACACAAAAGAAAGTCATCGTCTTCTCGATCGCCATCGCCATCGTCGCGGTCATCGCCTGCGCCGGCGCCATCCTTATCACCACTGCCGGTGAGGGTCTGGGCGAGCGTCCCGAGCCAATCCTGTCGTCGCGCACGACCGAGAGCGATGCAAATGGCAACACCCAGTCGCAGGATCAGCAGGCGCAGACGGACGATACGCAAGACAGTTCTACCTCTGCCAATTCGTCCTCGAACACCCAAAACCAATCGCAGGGCACCGATTCCTCTACGGCCAACAGCAGCACGCCGTCCGGCACGACCGACTCAAGCCAAACGACTGGCGGTTCGCAGCCGAGCACGGGCGGCCAGACGAGCGACACCACTTCGGGAACGGGCGCAGCAGACAGCAACAACACCAACAGCTCGAACAGCTCGAGCGGAACCGCGTCCGGCACGGCATCTGACAACTCGAGCCAAGGCACGGCATCGGGCAACTAAGCACATTTGCCTCTCATAGATAACCGACCTATACAACGGGCGCGAATCGAAAGCGGTTCGCGCCCGTTTGCCTTGGGCGCCGCCATGGCGAACGCCATGCGATGGTAAGATGCTTTACATGTGTAAAGAGGAGATTTGCCATGAGCAAGACAATAGTTAGGCCCACGCTATCGCTGGGCAACCACATCTATCTGTATCGCCTGCTACGCGATGCAATCGGATGCGGCAAGCAAACGTTTATGACACAGGTCGAGGAGGCGCTCGCCGCCGGCGACATGACCGCTTATGACCTGGGCTTCGAGTCCACGCGCGAGCTGCTCGAGGAGCTCAACGACTGCATTAAGCTGACCGTCTTTAAGGGCGGCCGCCTGTATGCCACCGTCATCGCCAACGAGGCCTGGGATGCCGCCCTTGCCAAGGGCGAGGACAAGCCCAAGGCTGCCAAGGGCGCCAAGCAGTCCTACAAAAAGAAAAAGCGCGGTGAGAAGGACCTCAAGGCCGTGCGTCCCAAGCACGTTAAGCGTCCCGAGCCCGAAGTCATGGTTGAAGCCGTGCCGGAACCCGAGCCCGAGACAGAGATCGAAGTCGCTATTGAGGTAACAGCGGAAGCCGAAACCGAAATCGCCGCCACGACCGATCCCAAAGTCATGTCAGAGCAGGAAGCCACTGCGGAGCTCAACGAGGCTCCCAAGTCGACAACCGAAGAAGCCGCTATCCAACCCGAGACGTCTGCATTCCAAAACAGCGATGTCTTTGGCGACGAGGCCGAGGGCGATCAGTCCGACGAGCCCGCCAATCAAGGCGCTACCGAGTCGGCGCCGGAGCCCGAGACGCCGCAGCCCGCCATCTCGCTCACGGTCGTCTATGACCCCGAGAACGCCAACGCCGGCATCACCACCATGGCATCCACGCCCATCGAGGCAAAGTCGAGCGTCGAGAATCAGAGCGCTCCGCAAGTCGAGCTCGACACCGCGGCCGTAGACGCACCCGCTATCGTCGAGTCTGCAGATTCCGCGGCGATGCCAAAAGTGGGCACCGAATCAGTGCTCGGCACCGAACCCGTGCCCGTCGTCGAGGTGACGCCCGTCAATGAGCAGGCCTTCGCACCGGCGATGGTACCGGCCCCCGCACCCGTAGCGCCCGCCATCCCCGAGGACTTCCCCGTCGATTTCGCAACTGAGGTCTTCTGCCCCGGTCCGTTGCTACACCAGCTGTCGACCTATCTCCCCTACGGCGCCGATACCCTCGGCATCGTCGGCGAGTACTACTGGATCGCCCGCGAGCGCGGTACCATCGAAGCCGCGCGAAACCGCGCAAGCTTCCCCCTGCGCTACACGCAGGACGGCGAGCGCCACGAGGTTGCCGTGCGCATCCGCCGCAACACCACCGGCGGTCTCGGAGCCACCTGGACCATCGATAAAGTCGAAGAACCCGAGCAGTAACGACAAACGGCTCAAATCCAAATCAGGATTTGAGCCGTTTTTATTTGTTGATGTTGCGTAACCAACAGCGAGCGGGCCGCAAGTGCCCCAGGTTGCCGTGAAAGAGGAGCGACGCGTACTTCGGTACGCGAGCGACGGCTTGAACGGCAAGATGGGGTGCTTGCGACCCGCGCAGCGTCGAGCAGTTACGCGGTTTGGAAAACCGCGTAACGATCTAGTCGCGCGTCAGCTTACGGTGGATACGATGCGGCTGGGCCGCGTCCTCGCCCAGGCGCTCGATGCGATTGGCCTGATAGGCCTCGAAGTTGCCCTCGAACCAATACCAGTTGCCCGGGTTCTCGTCGGTGCCCTCCCACGCCAGAATGTGTGTGGCGACGCGGTCCAGGAACATACGGTCGTGGCTAATGACCACCGAGCAGCCCGGGAACTCGAGCAGCGCCGCTTCGAGTGAGGACAGCGTCTCGACGTCGAGATCGTTCGTGGGCTCGTCGAGGAGCAGCAGGTTGCCGCCCTGCTTGAGCGTGAGCGCCAGGTTCAGACGATTGCGCTCACCACCAGAGAGTACGCCAGCGCGCTTCTGCTGGTCCTGGCCCTTAAAGCCAAAGCTCGCCACGTACGCGCGGCTGGGGACCTCGGTCTCGCCGACCATCATGTGGTCCAGGCCATCCGAGACGACCTCCCACAGGTTCTTATCGGGATCGATGCCAGAACGGTTCTGGTCGACATAGGAGATCTTGACGGTCTCGCCCACCTCGAGCTCGCCCGAAGTCAGCGGCTCCAGGCCCACGATGGTCTTGAAGAGCGTAGTCTTGCCCACACCGTTGGGGCCGATGACGCCCACGATGCCGTTACGCGGCAGGGTGAACGAAAGGTCGTCGATGAGCACACGGCCATCGAACTCCTTGTGCAGATGATGGGCCTCGAGCACCTTGTTGCCCAAACGCGGGCCCACAGGGATGCGGATGTCGGTCCAGTCGAGCTTCTGGCTTGCGCGGGCCTCGGCCTCCATCTCCTCGTAGCGAGCCAGACGGGCCTTGTTCTTTGCCTGGCGAGCCTTGGGCGAGCTGCGTACCCACTCGAGCTCGGCCTCCATGCGCTTGGCGAGCTTGGCGTCGCGGTTGCCCTGCGCCTCGATACGGGCGGCCTTGGTCTCCAGATACGTGGAGTAGTTGCCCTTGTAGGGATAAAGGTGACCGCGGTCGACCTCGCAGATCCACTCGGCAACGTTATCCAGGAAGTAGCGATCGTGCGTGACGGCAAGCACCGCGCCCTGGTAGTTGTGCAGGAAGTGCTCGAGCCACAGGATCGACTCGGCGTCCAGGTGGTTCGTGGGCTCGTCGAGCAGCAGCAGGTCGGGAGCTTCGAGCAGCAGCTTGCACAGGGCCACGCGACGGCGCTCGCCGCCAGAGAGCACGTTGACCGGCATGTCGGAATCGGGCAGCTGCAGGGCGTCCATGGCCTGGCCGAGCTTGGAATCGATATCCCAGCCGTCGGCGGCGTCGATCTCGTCCTGGAGCTTTCCCATCTCGGCCATGAGGGCGTCCATGTCGCAATCCGGGTCGCACATCTCCTCGCCGATCTTGTTGAAGCGATCGACCTTGGCGATCATGTCGCCAAATGCCATGCGCACGTTCTCGATGACGGTCTTGTCGTCGTCGAGCGGCGGCTCCTGCTGCAGGATACCCACGGTGTAGCCGGGGGTGAGCTTGGCATCGCCGTTGGAGACCTCCTCGATGCCGGCCATGATCTTGAGCAGGGTCGACTTGCCCATACCGTTGGGGCCCACGACGCCGATCTTGGCACCGGGGTAGAAGCTCAGGGTCACGTCGTCAAGGATCACCTTGTCGCCATGGGCCTTGCGAGCCTGATACATCTGATAAATGAACTCCGCCACAGTCATTTCTCCTTATCTAGCTGCGGAAATCTTCTCCCCCTCTCCGTTTTGGAAAAAGCGGAGAGGCAGTTCGCGCGTTCTAATAAAAAGGGGCATGGTTGCCCACACCCCCTAATACTACCTGGGAAAAGTCCCCCGGAACATACTATGAACTGCGTACGCTAGTTTTCCGCAACCTTAACGAGCGGCTCGCTGCGATTTGCGCCACAACAGATACGAGTAGACGTAGACGGCTCCAACCGAACCAAACGCCAGAACCGCAATCACCGCGGCGACGACTTCACTCGAAAGCACGCTGCCTGCCACGCCCATCACAATCAGGCCAATACCTAGCACCATAAAGCAGGCGCCGCCAAAACGCTGCGTACGGCGCCAGTTCTCGGGATCGGCAAGCGCCCAGGGTGTCTTGATACCGAGCGTATAGTTCTGCTTCACACGCGGCAAGTAGTTGCCTACGCCGATGAACAGCAAACCGACAACACCGGAAATCAGCACGTTGACCGAACCGACCGCCGGCACCACGCCCCAGACCGTAAGCTCTCCCAGCCAGCTTATGGCGCACATGAACAAGGTGAAGGCGATTACGAAGCCCTGGTAGAACTTGCCCGAGGTTCGATATGCCTCACCTTTGGGGTCGATGCGCGGCACCACGCAGAACATTGCGAGAAGCGCCAGAGGCAGCACGCCGAGCGCGGAGGCCATCCAGCTAGGACCCCAACCGTCGACGGCGCCGTTCGCGCCCCAGTGCGTGGGAATCTGCGCAGGCAAGCTCGGCATCACCATGAGGTGCGCTACGACATTGGCGACGCACAGAGCGACCAGCGCAATCCACACGCGCGACGATACCCCCGTGGGGTGAATGCCCTTGTTTTCGTTATTCATCCTTATCACCTTCCGTGTTTGTAAAGCCCATAAACCAGCCAATCAAATCCTGCATGACGGTGGTGTTTAAGCTGTATACGATGTTTTGGCCATGGCGCTCGTCGGTCACCAACCCGGCGTTTTTGAGCGTCGCCAAGTGATGGCTCAGCGACGGCTTACTGATATCGAAATGCTCGGCAAGCTCCCCCGCCGTGCAATTGCCCTCGCGCAGCAACTCCAAAATGCGCCGTCGCGTTGGATCGGCAAGCGCCTTAAAACCCTCTCCCGGCATAAGACCTCCTCTCATCATCTCTCATGACGCGCACACTATACTCGATATTTAGATGTTTGTCTAACTATCTAATCTTGTACTCAAAAAAAATAGCCGCCTCCGCGTAATGCGAAGACGGCCACTTCTCACGCTACAAACGTGTTTTAGAGTTGGCCAACCCGCTGCAACGGGTGCCATCTGCTTCAATCTTATGCGAACCCCGATCCCATTTCAACACGCCCAAGGGCTCAAATGGAATCGCGATAACACCTATAATGGCGATAGCTAAAACACGATTCGCTTCCCCATCGGAGGATGTCTATGACCGAAACCGCTGCCGCTCTCGTCGAGACACGCGACACCAAGCTCGAGATCATCATGGGCCGCGAGGCACTCGATAAGCTCGCCGATGCTACGGTGTTGGTGCTCGGCTGCGGAGGCGTGGGCTCCAACTGCTGCGAGGCACTCGCCCGCGGCGGCATTGGTCATTTCGTCATTCTGGACAAGGACATCGTCGCGCCCAGCAATATCAATCGCCAGGCTATCGCCTTTCACAGCACCATCGGCAAGCGCAAGGTCGATGTTATGGAAGCCATGATCCACGACATCAATCCCACCGCCACCGTTATCAAACGCACCGAATACCTGCTGAGCGACAACATCGACGAGTTCTTCGCGAGCGTTTTGGAGCAGACGGACGGCAAGCTCGACTACGTCGTCGACGCCATCGACACCATCTCGGCCAAGCTCACCATTGCCAAATATGCTCAGGACCACGACATTCGTTTGGTTAGCTCCATGGGCGGGGCCAACAAGCTCCATCCCGAGTGCCTCCGCTTTGCCGACATTTTCGATACGGTACGCGACCCCTTGAGCCGCATCATGCGCAAAGAATGTAAGAAGCGCGGAATCAAGAGTCTGCACGTGCTGTTTAGCTGCGAGGAATCGGTTAAGACCCAACCCCGCGACCCGTCCAACATCCACGAGCGTACCGAGTTGGGTACCGCTAGTTTTATGCCGCCCATCATGGGTCAGATGATTGCCGGCGAGGTTATCCGCCAGATCAGTGGACGCGGCACCGAGCGTGTGCGCGCCGACGGCCAACGCCTGGACTAGCGGAGTGCGCCGAGATGGAGCCCCGGTTATTTGATGCACACTGCCAGGCGACGGCACTGGGCTTGGGCCTATTTGATTGCGGCGTCGATCCACGTGACTTTTCGGCCGCAAACGAGCGCGCCCATCGCCAACCAAGCATCATCGCCGGCATTGGGCTTCACCCCTGGTGGCTTGCCGACGGTCGCTGCGGTCCTGCCGAAATCAATCTGCTTTGCGAAGTTGCAGCCCAAGAGCGCTACATCGGCGAGGTGGGACTCGACTTTTCTGCGCGCTTTGCCGGAAGCGAGCCGCTGCAAACACAGGCACTTGACCGGCTCTGCGAGGCTCTCGCACAACATCCTCTTACCGGGCGTGTGATATCAATTCACGACGTTCGTTCGGCAGGAGCCGTACTGGACGTCCTCGAATCGCATGGACTACTCATCCCAAACCCCGACTCCCCCGCTATCATCTTCCACTGGTTTAGCGGCACTTCGGACGAACTCGTCCGCGCGCGTAATGCGGGCTGTTATTTTTCCGTGAACGAGCGGATGCTCGCCACCAAGCGCGGTCGCGAATACGCCCGACAGATCCCACTCGATCGTTTACTGCTCGAGACCGATGCGCCGGCGGAGGCAAACACCGAAACAAGCGCACAGTCGCTTATCAGATCGCTCACATGGACCTCAGAACGCATCGCCTCACTCAAAAACCGCGACGCAGAGTGCATCGAGTCGGCAGTTTTAGCAAATGCGCACTCTGTTTTTGACCTTCGCTAGCCCCGGTGGGCAAAAAATGCCAAATATGAGTACTGTTGCAAATCCAGTCACATTATTTTACGGCAAAATAGTGCCTTGATAATGTACAGCTATCCATTATCAAGGCACTTTAAGGTGGTTAAAGTCATTTTTAGCAGGTTTTAATCACTCGCAGACACCCAACTAGGCCCTCAATAGCTTAATTTCGCTGTTACTAAATTAGTGACAGTACTCATATTTAGCATTTTTTGTCCATGGAGTCCCGGGGGGCGACAATTCGACTCCCCGGGACTGCTCACCTATTCGGAAATCGGCACTCCATGGCCCCAGGAGCCTTCCATGCCGCATACGGTCGAAGCAAACCCCGCCGCAAAGTCGAGTGCACGCTCGATGGCCTCGGCACCATCCTCGCCACGCTTGACGGAATCGAGATAACACATCAGGAACGAAGTCAGGAATGAGTCGCCCGCACCCATGGTGTCCTTCATATCCGTTACCGGCTTAGCCAGTTGGCGGTAATAACGATCGCCATCATAGGCAATGCAGCCCTCAGCGCCAGCCGTTGCCGATACGAAACGCGGACCTAGGCTCCTCACCCATGCCAGACGCTCGCGAATCTCATCCTCACTCGCGGCGTCTGCCGCGCTAAAGAACGCGAAGTCAACGTAGGGAGCAATCTGCTCGTAGTACTCGTCGGTCGAATCGTCCGAGAAGTCAAACGAAACCGTGATGCCCGCGGCCTTCAACTTGGGAAGTTCACGCTCGGTAAAGCAATAGTTGCCCGAGTGGACTACGTCGAACTGCTTCACGTACGCAAGGTCAAAGCGATCGAGCACATAGCGCGCATCACCACGGATGCCGCCCTCATTGGAGCCAAGGAAAACACGGTCGCCGTTAACGACGGTCACGCGTGCCGCACCGTTCTCGCCGATGAGCTGCTTGCACTTGGCAAGCTCAACGTCCTCATCCTCAAGACTCGCAATCACATGCTCAGCAGCAGCGTCATTACCAAAGATGCCCATATACGCGGAGCGCGCGGCGCCGCACTTCTTGGCATACACGGCGAAGTTCACCGCATTGCCGCCGGGATACATGGTGTGGATATGCTCGTAGCGATCGACGACGTTGTCGCCAAATCCGAGCGCGTTAACGTTAAATGCCATGGCCTTTGCCCCTTCTAGTACTCGACAACACCCATATAGCGACGGAAATCGGGATCGTGATCAAACACCTTGCCGCGTGCAGCACGCAGCTCGCAGTTCATGGCGTAGAACAGCACCGGGTCCAGATAGGCACGGACGCTCGCCGGCACGGCTTCCATACCGTACTCCTTGGCATCGAGCACCATCAGCGTATCGGTATGCGTCTTAAGGAACGCCAGGGCGCGCTCGTCCATGGCACGGCACTCGCTGGAGCCCATCTGCAGGAAGTAAAAAACGCCATCCTGAGTAGCCTCGAAGGGGCCATGGAAGTACTCGGCAGAGTGGATGTAGCTGCAGTGCTGCCACTGCATCTCCATAAGAGAGCAGATAGCGAAACCGTAGGTCTGGCTAAAGTTGGGACCGCTGCCCAGAATGTAGAAGAACTCGTGCTCCTGGCAAAGCTTGGCAAAACGATCGCCCAGCTCGGCATTTACCTTCTCGCGTGCCGGGGGAAGAATCTTATCCATCTCGGCGATACCGGCATACATATCGGCAAGATCGGCGTAGCCCTCCTGCTGATCGAGCAGCTCGGCCGCAAGCGACAGCGAAATGCCAGCGGGGACCTCGGCCTGCGGCACGCCCTCGCCCCACGGGTAGACCCACGTGGTCCACTTGCCGGAGTCAATCTTGGATCCAGCGTTGTCGGTCTGGGCGATCACCGTAGCGCCGGCAGCAAGGGCAATCTCGCAGCCCTCGACGACCTCGGGGGTGTTGCCGCTGTGGCTACAAGCGATGACCAGGGACTTCTCGCCCAGACGACGCGGACGCATGATATCGAACTCGCGAGCCGTATAGATATACGAAGTGAAGGTGGTTGCCTCGCGCTGCAGAAGCTCATGAGCCGGGATCAAATCGATCATGGAGCCACCGCAAGCAATCCAGTAGACGCTGTCGAACTTGCCCTTCTCGGCAATTGCCTCTTTGATCAGATCGTGTGCGTTCATATCCAGTTCCTTTCTTGTTTGGCCCGCAATCAATGACGTTGGTTGCGTGGCCGATGGTTGTTTTAGTCAATCAGATATTTCTCGAATGCGGCCATGTTCTTGGCATCTGCCGCCGCCGGATCATCGTAGTAACGACCGTCCGTGATTTCCTGGCCCAGCATGCCGTCGAAACCATGGGCGTTGAGCGTGGCGACGAAGGCGTCCATATCGTGCTTGCCATCGCCCCACACCAGATGGCCATACGGGTCACCGTCGATAAAGTGCATCTCGTGAATTGCCCCATCACCAAAGGCGGCAAACCAGTCCTCGAGCGTCTCGCCTGCAACGCCCATCGCGGTTGTATCAACCATGGGCTGTAAGTACGGGCTCGCGACCTCGTCAATCATGCGCTTCGCATCGGAAACCGTCGTCACAAGGTTGCTCTCCTCGGGACGCAGGCTTTCCATCGTAAGCACCAGACCGTGCTCGCCGGCATACTCCGCCAGAATGGACAAGTGCTCGCGGCTGCGCTTCCAGGCTTCCTCGCGGTCCTCGTCCCAGTCGCCCCAGCCCGAGTTGATGGACATGCGGTCGCACCCAAGTACCTCGGCAAGCTCAATGCCGTGCTTAAAGTACGCCAAGCTGCGCTGTTCATGCAGCGGTTTGCGTGCGCAGTACTGCCAAGGATAGACAACATTCTCGGGACACAGAGTACGATACCTAAGCCCACGGTCTGCAGCCTTTTTCGCCAGGACCTCAGCTTCAAAGTAGCCCGTGTGGTCGAGCGTCACATGCGGCTCCGCACACCACAGCTCAATGGACTCAAAGCCCAAACGCTGCTGCACATCAAGGAAGTAATCGAGCGACCACATGATGTAGTGGATATTCATGCCCGCAATCTGCTCGCGGCGCAGCGTCGGTTTGGATTCAGGCATCTTATGCCTCCTTATTTCGATCGAACACGATTTGTCCGTCCGACATCGTCATGTCAACCGCAAGATCACGTGCGTCGCGATAATCGAGGTCGAACACATCCCGATCGAGCACGCAGATATCGGCAAGCTTGCCAACCTCAAGCGTACCCAGCTCGTCTTCGCGCATCAGGTCGTACGCGCCCCCGGCAGTCCAAGCGCGCAAGAGCTCGACAAGCGTCAGCGTGTTGACCTCATTCACGGGCAGTCCGTCGGCGAAGAATCCGCCGCACGCGCTGTAGATTGACTCGCCCAGGCTCGGAATCAGCAGCGGCAGATCCGTGCCGCAGCACACCGTGCATCCGGAATCTTCCATGCCGCGGCGATTCCAGCTGTGCAAAAGTCGCGTCTCGCCAATTTGTCGACGCATCATCGACAGGCAATCCTCGCGCCGGTCCAGCGTCAGAATCTGCGGATAGACCTCGCAAATTCCACCTAACTTGCCAAACTCGACAAGATCGGTCGGGTCAGAGTTCTCGAGATCGGTAATCGCATGGCGGCGAAGCATCCGTCCATGCTCGTCTCGAGGCAGCGAGGCATAGAGCGCCACGGTGCGACGAACGGCGCCATCGCCCTGGCAATGCAAGGAATATCGGAAGCCGTCAGCATCAATTGCACGCAGCTCGTTCTCAATCAGATCCCACTCTGGCTCCTCGACGACCGTCTTGCCGGCAGCGCCCGCATCGGCCGAGTCCGCATAGGGGTCAATCATCTCGGCAAGCCCCGCCCATACGCCGCGATCGGTCATACGGTTGAAGCCAGAAAAACGAACGAACGGTCCCCGGAAGCGCTCTCGTGCCTCGCGGGCATATGCCAGATTTGCACCGGCACCCACCGGCTGCGACATCATAGAGACGCGAACCGTCAGCTCACCAGATTCCTCACGGCGAGCCATTTCGTCGGCAAAGCCGTAGTAGTCATCAAACGCCATCTCCTTGATGGCGGTAACGCCGCGTTCGTTAAGCATGCTCATGTAGTCCGAATACCCTGCACGCACCTCGGGCAGCGCGAGGAAATCGCTCATCATGCGCCAGATCTTCTCGGCATAGCACGCCTGGGGTGTGAAGCCGTATCGCGCACTGGCGGCAGCATTGAGAACACAGGTATCCGCGCCCGGTGTAAAGCAGACGACGGGGATATCGCCAAAACACTCGTCAAACACAGCTGCTGTATTTGCGTTCTCGGCATCCGATGCCAACGTTTCGGGTAGGTTGTGGCCAAAAGCCGCCGCGCAATCCGGACGATCTTCTTTCCATGCACGCAAGAGCGACACGGCCTCTTTGGCATCAGCGATGCCGGACAGATCAGGCCCCAACGTCCGCAGCGCCCAGCCTGTATAGAAGGTATGCACATCGATCAGGCCAGGCATGACGGTGCGGTCGCCCAGGTCAACTACCTCGTCCGCCTGGGTCAAATACGAAGCTAGCTCACACTTGGTGCCAACAGCCTCAATTCGATTGCCACGGACCGCTACGAAGCCTTCAAACGGCAGGTCCCCCGTACCGGTAAAGACGCTCTTAGACGTCAGGACCGTCAAACGATCAGACATCACAACCACCTACGCCGGAAGCATGCCGGAAATGGCAGTAATGACCAAGCCAAACACGACCATGAAGATGAAGAACTTCCAAATGGTCTTCCACCATTGGCCAAACGAAATCTTAGCCACGGCAAGGCCGGCGACCGTCATACCCGCCACGGGGCTGATGGTGTTGATGGTCTGGTTGGCAAACTGGAGCGCGGTGACGGCCGCCTCGGGATTGAGGCCCATGAGCTCGGTCAGGGGGCCCATAACGGGCATGGCGAGCGCCGCCAGGCCAGAACTCGAGGGAACCAGCAAAGAGAGCAGGCCAAGGACGACATACATAAACGTGGTGTAGACGGCGGCAGGTGCACCGGCGAGCGCGGTAGCAAGCGCCTGGAGGATGGTGTCGATGATCATGCCGCCCTCGGCGATGACCAGAATACCGCGAGCGATACCGATAACGACGGCAGCGTACGCAAAGTCGGCGAGACCCTTAACGAACTCCTCTGCGATCGTCTGCTGGTCAAGGCCGCCCAGGATACCGGCAAGCAAGCCCATGCCAAGGAACACGGCGGAAATCTGATTCATGTACCAGCCCTGGGTAACAAGACCCCAGACGATAATGCCCATACCGCAAGCAAAATCGATAAGCACGAGCTTCTGACGGATAGTGAACTCTTCCTCGATGGAGGCATCGGTCACGGAAAACTCAATACGCTTGAGCTTATCGTCCTCGTACACAATGGACGACTCGGGGTTTTTCTTGACGCGCATGGCGTAGCGCATGGCCCATGCGATACCGACGGCAGTGAAGATGACCCAAGAAACGGCGCGCAGCCACAGTTGCGGATTACCCTCGATGCCAATGATGCCTTGGGCGATCAAAACATTAAACGGGTCGATGGTCGAAGCACAATATCCCAGGTTAGGACCAAGGAAGCAGATGATGAATGCCGTCATCGAGTCATAACCGATACCCATCATGATGGGAATGAAGATGGCATAGAACGGCAGGGCTTCCTCAGACATGCCAAACGTAGTGCCGCAAATGGACAGCAATGTCATCGTGATGGGAATGATGAGGATGTCCTTGTTCTTGAGCTTTTTAATCACACGGCTCATGCCGGCATTCAAAGCGTTGGTCTTGGTGATGATCGCGAACGATCCGCCAATCAATAAGACGAACGCAACGACGTCGGCAGCCTCTTGGATACCCTTGGTGGGCGCTTGCAGAACCGCGAAGATATCCTGGCCCAGATTGATGGTCTCGCCGGTCTCGGAATCGGTGTAGTTCTTATCGACCTGTTCATAGGTTCCAGCAACGGCGACTTCACGCTCGCCCGCCGCTGTTGAAATCGTCTTGCGCTGATACTGACCAGAGGGAACGATCCAAGTCAGGACCGCAAAGACAACGATCAGCAAGAACATGATCGTATAGACATGCGGTAATTTGAACTTAAAACGTCTGTTTGTCTTCTTCGCCTTCGTATCTGACATAGATACCTCCAAAGAACTCGAGACTGCATCGCATCTCGCTTCAACGTTTGCATAAGGCAAACGTTCTATGACGTCCCATAGATTACCAGCAGCTTTTTCCTTCATCAAGATAATTTCAAACTGGTTGCCGCAACGCGGTTGAACGGTTGTGTTCGCGCCGTGAACGGTATGGAAACGCCCGGTGAGATGATCCACCGGGCGTTTCCATTCGCAATGTCCTAGATGTCAAAAACGTAGCGAGACCCAACGATCCGCTGACGACCGATGATAAACGGCCGCCGCTGCTCATCGAAAAAGAAGGCTTCCATATAAAACAAGGGTTCGCCAACGGGAACTGCCAACAGCCGAGCGACCTCGGGCGACGCGCACGCGATCTCGAGCGTGCACGGGTCGGTAAACGCGGGCGTGCGGCCCGTTCGGTTGCGCACGAACTCAAAAATGGATTGGTTAGATAGAGGGGCCGTTGATAGATAGGCGTTGTCCTCGTAAACGTATATGTTGTTCTCGAGCATGACGGGGACTCCATCGGCAGTACGTACACGCTCAACGCAAATCAAATCAGTTCCAACGGGAACACCAAAGAACTGCGCTTCGGTAGAATCTGCCGGCAGTATCTTTCTCGAAATGACGCACGCCCCCGGCTCCATTCCGTTAACGCGGCATGCGTCCGAAAAACTCTGGACGTCATCCTTCTGGCGAATCTTGCGCTTAAGCTTGGGGGCATTGACAAACGTGCCTTTCCCCTGCCGCTTCGTTAGATAGCCCTGCTGGACGAGCTCCTCAATAGCGCGTCGCACGGTAACGCGGCCAACTTTATAGTTCTCAGCCAATTCGAATTCGTTGGGTATCCGCGCGCCCGCCTTGTAGGCACCGGAATTGATTTCGTTTTTAATGATATCGATAACCTGTTGGTACAGCGGTATCGCTGCTTTACCGTCAGTTAGTCCTTCAGTCGGTGGCATATACCCTCTCCCAGCCCAATTAAGTCAAAAGCGGGCTTAAGGGCATTCAACAAGCCCTTAAGCCCGCATTAGCATAAAGTATGCTTGCTGCCGCACCAAAATGTCGGGTATTTACTCATCTGACCCGAAAAACGCGCAACTACCGCGCTCCTAAGAAAGCGTGAGCAGCTCCGGCAGCTGGTCGATAATCTTGTCCGCGGCATCCTGGCTAAAGCCAAAGCGCTCCTCGCGCTTGGCAATAACTGTCAGGCCGGCTCGCTTGCCGGCAGTGATGCCAGGCACCGAATCCTCAACGCAGCAGCAGCGATTCGCGGGCAGCCCCAGCAGGTCCAGCGCATGCAGGTAGATGTCGGGCTCGGGCTTGCTCTCCTTAAACTGCTCGCCGCTCACCACATACTTAAAGGCATCCGACAGCCCGCACGCATTGAGCACTTCCTCGATGCTATCCATGGGAGACGAGCTGGCAAGCGCCACGCGAACGCCACGGCGCGGCAGCTCTCGAATCGTATCCACGGCGCCTGGGTTAATCAAAGCCTGATAGTCGCGCGGACGCTTATGCGCCCACTCGTCCCAACGGATCAACGCTTCCTCGCCAGTTAAATGCCCCTTCCCGGCGCGCTCAAACCAATCGACCAGCATACGCAGGAAGAACTGATGCGAGGTACCAACCTGCCCGTTCAACTCCTCTTGAGTCAGGTTAAGCCCAAGCTCCTTGGCAAACGCGGCAGTCTCGCCCAGGTAGTAATACTCGGTATCGACAATGACGCCGTCCATGTCAAAGATAACGGCGTCGAACGGAAATGCGGACACGGCACCCTCCCTAACAAAAGGGCGCCCGCAAGCGGACGCCCGAGCCATGCACTATCGGCGATTCTAACACAGCAGCTTATCCAGCGCCACCGCAATGCCGTCTTCGTTATTATTGGCGGTCACCATCTGGGCCACAGCCTTGACCTCATCGACGGCGTTGCCCATGGCAACACCGGTTCCGGCCCACTCAATCATAGACTTGTCATTCTGGCCGTCGCCAAACGAGACGACCTCGCTGGCATCGATGCCGAGCTTGGGCAGGGCACCCTCGAGCGCGCGGGCCTTGTCAATACCGGGCGCCGTGTACTCAAAGTACCAGTCGGCCGTAAACATACCCGAAAGCGTCTGGGTAAAGGGCGCGTACATCTCCTCGTGATGCGCTTGCAGATAGGCCGGGTCGCCCGCCGTCAGCAGCTTGTCCACGGGATAAGCATCAGCGACCTCATGCAGGCTCTCCACCTCGCGAATCTTAAGATCGCACGCGTCGCGCTCATACTTGACGATGTTTTTCTGCGAGCCGTCAGGCAGCGTGATCATGCAATGGTACGAGTCCTCGACGTGCAGATCGCGACCGAGCGAAATCATAGGGATCACGTCAAAATTACGCAGGTGATCAATCAGGCGATGCAATTCGTCGGCAGGCATAGCCTGATCGAACAGCACTTCGTCGGTCTGGGCATCGACGACGTGAGCGCCGTTAAAGGCCACCAGCAAACCATCATGACTCTGAAGGTCGAGCTCCTGCGCCAAGGCGTGCAGCCCCCATGCGGGACGGCCCGAAGCCAAAATGAGCTTAATGCCCGACTCCTGCGCCGCAAGCAGCTTCTCGCGCGTACGCGGGCTAATCACTTTCTGGTCGTTGGTGAGCGTACCGTCGATGTCCATCGCGATGGCTTTGATTGCCATATGTGCCTCCTTGCATCGTTTTTATCGCGCACTATCTTATCCGAGCCGGGGCACGTTCGCACAGCGCGCGCATGACGGTTGCAAAACCACCCCATTTGAAACAAACGCAAAAAAGTACTTGCAAAGACGCGTTCTGACATATAAGTTGATAAAAGACCGCCGTTGCGGTTTTAAGTAGATCGAGCATATGAAGTTTGAGTTTTAGCGTGTAAGAGAAGGAAAATCGGCAAAGTACAACCCCAAACGCAATGACAACTTAATGAGGTAACTGCCACATGTGAGGCACCCAGGGCATTGCTGTCTCGATTTTGAGCACGATGCCTTCCGCCTTGCATGGGCCGTTCCATCCCGCCCCTGCAGCAACTGCCTCACGGGCTCATTGAAAACCGCATAGCACCCCAACGTCAGCACATCACCCACGGCAAGCGCATCACTCACGACAACCAGCACATCAACAAACAGCACGAACATCAACCGATTGGAGAAGCTATGACAAACCACCACGCTGAAGACGGCGATAAGAAAAGCATTCTGGATGCCCGCATTGAGCGAGCATATGCAAACGAATATGACGCCGCCTTTGCCGCCGCGACCATCAAGAACTACGCGTCGCTACCGCTCGCGACGATCTTGGCCGACCACCCTCAACTGCTGAAGCGCTGCACAAAGATCATGGGCGACCCCGACATTCGCAAGCTGACAGACCCCTATGCCCCAAAACGCGACAACGATTCGTACGTTCTTACCGTAGGCTGCCTAGCCCATATGCTTACGGCGCTCGACACGAAACTCAAGCTCGAATGGGAACCCGACGAGCGTCATGAACTCGAAAGCAAGCGGAACACCCTGCGCACCGCACTGTTCCTTCCGTTGGACGGCCTCAAGCGCTGCAACGTCGAGCTCAATACACAGGCGCGGCAAAAGCCCGGGACCACGGGGCAGAAAACTCCAAGACCCCATGTGGCCATCGTCGACCGCAACCGATATAACCGCATGACCGCGCACTTTTCTGCCGAGGGAGCAGCCATAAGGACGCTGATCGACCTGCTGTGCCTCCTGAGCATCAACGAGCTATTTGAGGGCTATCTCGCCCTTGTTCCCGCGACGGCACCCAAGTCGGTAGCAAAGATCATCGAGACCTGCAGACGCCAGTTTGAGCGCCATCGCAATGGCAGCGAGATGAACGCCAGCATCGCGCAGTACTACGCGGCTCATTACAAAAATGACGGATGTGCCCCTGTCGAGCATCAGCTGCGGCTCGCCTACACCACGCCCGCCGCAACGCTCCATCGCTTTGGAGCCCTTGGCGCTTGCGAGCCGCACGAACAGGCAGTCTGCCCCACAACCGAGCTCGATCTCAGGCTCGGACGAACCCTGTAGCCCGCCAGCCCCTCCGCGGGCAACAATCCTATTCCACAACACAACCAACAGAAAGGAGTCCTCATGGACACCAATCATTCCCCCATCATCAGCCCCCTCACCATGCGTGAATCCGCCCGAGGTATCACGCTCACCAGCATTTACGATGAGATGCTCGCCCGTCGCGAGCTCTCCGTCATGGGAAACATCGAAACCCCGATGGCCCACGACCTATGCCAGCAGATCCGCCTGCTCGATGCCACCGACCCCAGCCGCCCCATCACCATATTTGTCGCCAGCGCCGGCGGAAGCGTGCGATCGGGTCTTGCGATCTATGACGCCATGCGCCTCGCATCGTGCCCCATCCGCACCGTCTGCCTGGAATTCGCCGCGTCCATGGGCGCCGTGATTTTTATGGGCGGCGACGATCGCCGTATGGCGCCCCATGCAGAGCTCATGATTCACGACCCGCTGATCCCCCAGGGGGCAGGCGGCTCGGCACTTGCGCTGCAGGAAACCAGCCGGCGTCTCATGCAGACCCGCAAGACCCTCACGCAAATCCTCTCGGACCGCAGCGGCCTCACGCCCAAGCGCATCCAGTCCCTCACTGCAAAAGACACCTACCTTTCGGCCGAGCGCGCCGTCGAGCTCGGCTTTGCCCACGAAATCCTCTCGACCACCAAGGAGGTCGCCCATGTCTAACCTCACCAGCCGCCTCGCCGCATCTGAGTCCGCATCGTCCACCATCCTCGCCAAGGATCGAACGCTTTCCTGCGACACCCGCCAAACGGGACTCAACAACAACGCACTTGTGATCGGCCCCTCGGGAGCCGGCAAGACCCGAAACGTCCTCAAGCCCAACCTGCTGCAAATGAACGCAAGCTACATCGTGCTCGACACCAAAGGCACGCTCTGTCGCGAAGTGGGACCCGTGCTGGCAGCCCACGGTTACCGCGTGCAATGTCTCAACTTCGCCGACCTCAACACCGTCCCGGCCCTTGCGCCCGGCATCGAGCGCTGCGGTTACAACCCCCTGAGGCACATTCGCCTCAAGGCGGACGGCAGGCCCAACCAGCAGGACATCCTCTCGGTGGCAAAGGCCATCTGCCCCATCGAGGACAACAACCAGCCTTTTTGGGATCATGCGGCGGCAAACCTGCTGTCGTGTCTTATCGCCTACGTCACCGAACAGCTACCCGCCGACGAGCAGACGATCAGCTCGGTCATCAAGCTGATCGAGCACCTGCAGGACGGTGCCACGGGTCGATTGTTTGACGACCTGATCACGACCGACCCCCAAAGCTATGCCCTCTCGCTATGGCGGCGCTACGCCATTACGCAAAATGCCGAGCGCATGCACGCGAGCATCGTCGGCATCCTTGCCGAAAAGGTCATGTGTCTGGGATTCGACGGTGCGGCACAGCTCTATCGTGAGTGCCATCAGGTGGACTTCGCTTCCATGGGACACACCCTCTGCGCCCTGTTTGTAACCGTGAGCGATAGTGACCGCAATCTCGATCCGCTGACCGGCCTCTTTATTTCGCAGGCGTTTATGGGCCTCATTCGTGAGGCCGATAGGCGGCCCGACGGCAGCCTGCCCGTGCCCGTGCGCTTTATGCTCGATGACTTCGCAAATCTGCAGATCCCCCAGATCGACAACGTGCTCTCGATTATCCGAAGCCGCAACATCTGGGCAACGCTGCTGTTGCAGTCGACCAACCAGCTCGATGCGCTCTATGGCGAGGCACGCGCACGCTCCATCATGGGCAACTGCGACACGCATCTGGTGCTGGCGTTCCAGGATCCCGAGAGTGCCCGGGTGTTTTCTGACCGCGCCGACGCGCTGCCCAGCACGCTCATGGCGACGCCGATCGATCGCTCGTGGCTCTTTGTACGCGGTCGCATTCCCGAACAGGTCGAGCGCTTTAGGCTCGAAGACCATCCGCTCTACGGGGAGCTGCCCGAGGCGCAGCGAGGCCATGCGGAGACCGAGATCTAGGCGCAGGGTTCTCGCAGCGCGCGGCGCCCCGGCGATGTTCCACAAAGGCCGTGCGCCCCGGGACCACGGCAAAGCAAAGGGGCCCGCATCCGATAGGATACGGGCCCCTGACTATAAGACGCGATGCGTTAACAGCAGCGACTACTTGCGGTGAGCGCGGTAGAACTCAATGAGCGCCTGGGTCGAAGCGTCCTGCTCGGCCTTGGCGGCGTCATCGTGGAAGGCAGGGGTGATCTGCTTGGCAAGCTGCTTACCCAGCTCGACGCCCCACTGGTCGTAGGAGTCGATGCCCCAGACCGTGCCCTCGACAAACGTGATGTGCTCATACAGGGCGATGAGCTCGCCGAGCGCGAACGGGGTCAGCGTGTCACCGAAGATCGAGGTCGTCGGACGGTTGCCCTCAAAGCAGCGGGCCGGGACGATCTGCTCGGGCGTGCCCTCGGCGCGTACCTCATCGGCCGTCTTACCAAAGGCGAGCGCCTTGGTCTGGGCCAGGAAGTTGCCCAGGAACAGCTCATGCACGTCCTGGCCGCTATCGGTCGCAGGGTTGGCAGTATTGGCGAAGGCGATGAAGTCGGCCGGAACCACCACAGTGCCCTGGTGCAGCAGCTGGTAGAAGGCATGCTGGCCGTTGGTGCCGGGCTCGCCCCAGAAGATCTCGCCGGTATCGGAGGTCACAGCGCTGCCGTCCCAGCGAACGTGCTTGCCGTTGGACTCCATGGTCAGCTGCTGCAGGTAGGCCGGGAAGCGGTGCAGATACTGGCAGTACGGAAGCACGGCGTGGCTCTTGGAGCCGAAGAAGTTGACGTACCAGACGTTGAGCAGGCCCATCAGCGCGACGGCGTTGCTCTCAAGCGGCGTTTTGCAGAAGTACTCGTCGATGGCATGGAAGCCCTCGAGGAACTGCTGGAAGCGCTCGGGGCCGAGCACGACGATCAGCGACAGGCCCACGGCGGAGTCAACGGAGTAGCGGCCGCCGACCCAATTCCAGAAACCGAAGGCGTTGGCGGGGTCGATACCGAAGGCCTCGACCTTCTCGAGCGCAGTGGAGACGGCGACGAAGTGCTTTGCCACGGCCTCGGCGTTCTGCTCATCGGAGCCGTCGATGGCGCCCTGAGCCTTGAGCTGCTCGAGCATCCAGGTCTTGACCTCGCGGGCGTTGGTGAGGGTCTCGAGCGTGGTGAAAGTCTTGGAGACGATAATCACGAGCGTGGTCTCGGGATCCAGGCCCTTGAGCTTCTCGGCCTGGTCGTTGGGGTCGATGTTGGAGATGTAGCGGCAGTCGATACCGGCGTCGGCGTAGGGACGCAGGGCCTCGTAGGCCATGACCGGGCCCAGATCGGAACCGCCGATGCCGATGGACACCAGATGCTCGATCTTCTTGCCGGTAACGCCCTTCCACTCACCGGAGCGCACGCGCTCGGCGAAGGCATACATGCGATCGAGGACCTCGTGCACGTCGGCGACGACATCCTGGCCGTCAACGATGAGCTGGCCCTTCTCGCTTGCCGGGCGGCGCAGCGCGGTGTGCAGGACGGCGCGGTCCTCGGTGGTGTTGATGTGCTCGCCGGAGAACATGGCGTCGCGGCGCTCCTCGAGCTTCACCTCGCGGGCAAGATCGCACAGCAGCTTGACGGTCTCATCGGTCACCAGGTTCTTCGACAGATCGAAGTGCAGGTCACCGGCGTCAAAGCTCAGCTTGTTCACGCGCTCGGCATCGGCGGCGAACCAGGCCTTGAGGTCGATACCTTCGGCCTCGAGCTTCTCCTGATGAGCCTCGAGCGCCTTCCAAGCGGCAGTCGACGTAGCATCGATAGGTGCGGCAACAGTTGCCATAGAGTCCTCCTCAGCATACGGGCGCACGCCTCCATGCGCCCGGACATTCAGATGCCACTATTCTAGCGCAGGTCAAGACCATAATCAGCGAGCGTTGCCAATCCGCCCCTAAACGGCAACCGACCAAAAAGGGACAGGTTTATTTTGGCAGGTCAAACGCTTTACCAACCAAAACTAACCCATCCTTTTATGGCAGATATTAGGCCGCGGCGCACACACTGCCGAGCAGCTCGCGCAGAGGAGACCCGATACCCTCCAGCAATTCGGGCGCAATGATGGCAAAAACGGGCACCTCGCCGGCTCCCACGACAGCAGGTACCTTGCCCTCCGAGACAATGCATCCATAAGGCACAAAGCCGTCTTCGCCGGCATCGAGCGCCGCCATGCGCCGCGCGAGCTCGCGCGCAAAGCCCGCCGTATCGGCATCGCCAATCGCCAGGACAAAGTCCACGCCTTCGTCGGTCGCCAGGGCCACGGCCTCATCGACCAAATCGTCTCCCCCGTCGCCCCCGACCAAGCCGCAACGAAAGAGTACGCGTTCGAGCAGAGCTCGATCGAGCGAACCAAGCGCCGCCGAAACGAGTTCATCACGCGTGTGCTTGTCGCCTCCCAGCACGACCAGTGCCTTGGTGCCACCGTAGTGAGCGACCAATCGTCCGCACCAGCGAGCCACGTCTCCATCCGCAACAAGGCGCGTTGGCATACCAAACCCATAATTGACCATCTTTCCCACAACCCTTCCGTGCGTATAGGCGGTATCAATCGTTAGGCTCATACTACGAAGCGAGGTTTTCCGAGCTGTTTCGCACTCTTTAGAGCTGCGTTAAAACCCAATCCAACCGCACGACCATACCTATCAAAACAAACCAGTCCCTTTTTGGCAGGTTTTGACGGTGTCCGAATGAGCGGGTATTATCGAACATGTATTCGATAAGAACATGTGTTTGATGGGAGGACGCGTGGGGCACGAGCGTCACACCTATATCTGCATCGACCTTAAGACGTTTTACGCCAGCGTCGAGTGCGTCGACCGCGGACTCGACCCACTCACTACGTGCCTGGTCGTTGCCGATGAATCACGCGGACGCACGACCATCTGCCTCGCCATCACACAGGCCATGAAGGACCTCGGGATACACAATCGATGCCGTCTGTTCGAGATTCCCGACGGCATCGACTACATCAAAGCCGTACCGCGCATGCAGCACTACATGGAGGTGTCGGCGCAAATCTACGGCATCTATCTGGAATACGTGAGTCCGCAAGACGTGCACGTTTACTCCATCGACGAATGCTTTATCGACGTGACGCCCTATCTAGACCTCTACCATACCAATGCCAAAGGCTTTGCCTGCATGTTGCGCGACGAGGTCCTCGCGCGCACCGGCATCACGGCGACGGTCGGCATCGGCCCCAACCTATTCCAGGCCAAGGTAGCGCTCGACATTACTGCCAAGCACGTACCCAGCCGCATCGGCATACTCGACGACGAGACCTTTCGCAAGGAGATCTGGCCCCATCGTCCCATCACCGATATCTGGGGCATCGGGCCCGGCGTGGCAGCACGACTCGAAAAATACGGCGTCTACGACCTGATGGGCGTCGCGGCGCTCGACGAAAACCTGCTCTACGACGAGCTCGGCGTCAATGCCGAGTATCTTATCGACCACGCCTTTGGGCGCGAGCCGACAACCATCGCCGATATCCAGGCTTATCGTCCGCAGGCGACCTCAACTACCACAGGACAGGTGCTCTCGAAAGGCTATGCCTACGAACAGGCCTACACCGTCTTGCGCGAGATGGTCGACAACGCCGTACTAGACTTGGTCGATAAGCACGTGGTGTGTGACAGTATCTCGCTCTTTGTGGGCTACGCGAGTGAGCGCGCCGACATCCGTAGGCTCGATGCCAGCGGTACTGCGCAATATGTGGACGGGTGCGGACACCTGCGCTCGAGCACGTCGAGCATCGAACCCACCGCAACCACCGGCCCCGAGCTCGCGCCCCGTGCGCCCAAGCCCGTCCAGTGCGATGACGAACGGCGTCGTCTGGTGCGCGAGGCGCAGGCAATCGATGGCATCTTTGTGGGAGAGCATGGCGGCAAACCGCGTGGTGGCTATGCCGCGCTCTTCGCGCACTCTAACGCCTCGCGAAAGCTGCCCGAGCGCACCAATTCGTTTAAGAAGATCATGGGCTATTTCGATGAGCTCTGGGCGCAGACTGTCGATCCCAAACGACCGGTCAAGCGCGTCAACTTGGGCTTTGGCAACCTCATGCCCGAGGAATTTGCCACCATCGATCTGTTCAGCAATATCGAGGCCGATGAGCGCGAGCGCGACCTGGCGCGCGCCGTCCTGGCCGTGAAAGGCAAGTACGGCAAGAACGCGCTCGTCAAGGGATTAAGCTTTACCGCCGGCGCCACCGCACGCGAACGCAACGATCAGGTAGGAGGACACCGTGCCTAAGCCCCAACAACAGCCGATACGGCCACCGACACCTTTTGAACGTCTAGCGGACCCCGAGGGAAGACGTCGTTCCGCCGACCCCAAGCTCACCGCTAACGGCGCCGTCCGTGCCGGCCGGGCCGCGCAGTTTATGCCCTTTGCCGCCCTCACGGGATACTACGAGCTCGTGCGCAAACAAGAGATCACCGCCGAGCCAAAATGCGAGCTCACGGAAGAAAAAGCCCTCGAGCTTTCGAAAAAGCTCAAGGACCTCAAACGCGGCGACCTGGTGCGCGTCACCTATTACGATACATACGGCTATCGCAGCCGCACCGGCATTCTCGACGAAGTGCTTCCCGCGTTCAAGCTCCTCAAGCTCAAAGACATCGCCATCGACTTCGACGATATCCAAGACATCGAACTGCGCGGACGAGCCTAGCCAAGGAAGCGCATCCAAGGCAAGGCCTACAGCGTCATGACGTAGTAGCCCGCGTCTTTCACGGCCGTCTCGAGGACACCGCGGTCAACCGGCTGTTTAGAGCGCACACGTGCCGTGTGATCCGCATACGTCACCGTTGCCCACACGCCATCCAGCGCATTGAGGGCATTGGCTACGTTCTGAGCGCAGCCGTCACAGCTCATGCCGCCGATGAGCAGCTCATCGCTATAGGGATAGTGTGACGCATCGGTATCCACCACAACAACCTTTTTGGCCTTCTTGCCGCTCGCACCATCGCTGCAACAACTCTTCCCGTGTGTCGAAGCGGCAATGCGACGCAGTCCAAAAAACATGCCGACGGCAATGACGGCCAGCACGATGAAATTCGCAGGGCTGAGCAAGTCACTCATGCGTTCCCCTTTCAAGTAGCCCTATCTAGATACCCCCATGGGGTGTCCCCATCTTAACCCAAAATCATGTCTGTTCGGTCAATTAGTTTCCCTCTTCAAACTTTTTTGTTGACCATGGCTTACTTTCGTGTATAAGTTTTCCTAGGCTAACAACTGAGGACCCGAAAGGGGCATCGTGACTCGAACCATTGACATCCCAACATACCAAACGGCTGTCGTGCGCAACTGCTCCCCTACGCTCGCAGGTATCAAGCCGGCTTCGCTCTTTACCTATCCCGGCGTTTACGCCAACCAAAACGGAAAACCCAGCGCCGCCCATATCGAAGAGCGACGCTCTCGCCTGCTCGCCGTCATAGCCCAATGCAACCGCGAGCTCCAGCCACTCGGGATCCATATGAGCGTTTTGGTCTGGCGCCCCTGCGGAGCGCTCATCTATGTGTACCGCCCTGCAGACCTCATGCGATACCTCTCCGACCCCCGCGCCACGACGGCGCTTGCCGCCGAAGGTTACGATGTCCACAACCTGCCCGCGTCCCTGGTGCATCTCGCCGCGCGCATCACGCTGGCAAGCAGCAATGCCGCAGAGAGCGCCTATGACGGCAGCGTCTGCGCGCTCGCGCGAAATAGGCACTGCGATACGGGGTGCATGTGCGAGTTCCCCCACGAAATTGGCTATTTTTTGGGCTATCCCTACGAAGATGTCCATCAGTTTATCGTCCAGCACGGCGAAAACTATAAGGTCTTTGGCGCATGGAAGGTATACACAAACGTTGAGCAGGCGCTCACGACCTTCGATTCCTATCGCGCATGCACGCAATACCTTACCTACATCTATCAACAGGGCTGCACTCTGGGACAACTTGTCCAGGCAACCCGATAGAGCATACAAAACGCGGCCGCACGCCGCACAACCGAAAGGAAGACATATGAGCAAGATCGCAGTCGTCTACTGGAGCGGTACAGGCAACACCGAGGCCATGGCAAACTTCGTTGCCGAGGGCGCAACCGGTGCCGGCGCCGAGGCAGAGGTCATCTCCTGCGCCGACTTCTCTGCCGACAAGGTCGCCGAATATGATGCCTTCGCCTTCGGCTGCCCCGCCATGGGTTCCGAGGAGCTTGAATACGATGAGTTCCAGCCCATGTGGGATGAGGTCAAGGAGACCCTCGGCGACAAGAAGGTCGTCCTCTTTGGCTCTTATTCGTGGGCCGAGGGCGAATGGATGGACAACTGGAAGGCGGACGCCGACGAGGCGGGCGTCAACGTCGTGGACTCCACCATCTGCTACGACGCGCCCGACGACGAGGGCGAGACCGCTTGCAAGGCCCTCGGAGCCGAGCTCGCGTAACGAACCCAGGGCCTCCAAGAGAGCCTGCATCAAAGCGCATCCCCATCCCTACAAAAGAGCGGGGCTGGATTCAAGTCCAGCCCCGCTCTTTTGCAACGGCAGTTACATCAACCGGCTACGAGATATTGCCCAAGAACGCCTTGGTGCGCTCGCTCTTGGGGTGGTCGAAGACCTCGCTCGGCGTGCCCTCTTCCACGATAACGCCGCCGTCCATAAAGACGACGCGATCGGCGACGTCGCGAGCAAAGCCCATCTCGTGGGTCACCACGATCATGGTCATACCGTCACGTGCCAGGTCGCGCATGACGCCCAATACATCGCGGACGAGCTCGGGGTCGAGCGCCGACGTGGCCTCGTCAAAGAGCATCACGTGCGGGTTCATCGACAGGGCGCGGGCGATGGCCACGCGCTGCTGCTGGCCGCCCGAAAGCTGACTCGGCATAAAATCGGCCAGGCCGACCTTGGTCAGCTCCTCGATGGCGATCTTCTCGGCCTCTTCCTTACTGCGCTTGAGCACCTTTTGCTGCGCAAGCATGACGTTCTTTTTAACCGACAGGTGCGGGAACAGGTTGAACTGCTGAAACACCATGCCCAAGTGCGTACGTACCTTATTGAGGTCGACGCCCTTGGCACACACATCCACGCCCTCAACGACAATCGAGCCGCTCGTGGGATGCTCCAGGCGATTGATGCAGCGAAGCATCGTCGACTTGCCCGAGCCCGAGGGGCCCAGGACCACAACGACCTCACCTTTGTGCACGTCCAGATCGATATCACGCAGGACCACGTTATCGCCAAAAGCCTTTTGGAGGTTCTTGATGCTGACAACGACCTCGTTGGAATTCGTTTCACTCATGACAGGACCTCCTTACAGACCGGCGATATGATCGGCGGGCGTCGCGACAACCTGTCCGGCGCTCTTGGTGGGACGCTTCTTCTTGGTCTCGGCCGTGCCCAAAAGCCTCGCCTCAAGACCGCTCACCAAGCGCGCAAGCGGCAGGGTAATGACCAGATAGAACAGAGCGGCAACCACATACGGCGTGATGGAGCCCGTCGTGGCCACGATGGTGCGGGCGTTCATGACGATCTCGACGACACCCACGGCGGCAAGCAGCGACATGTCCTTGTAGAGCAGGATGAACTCGCTGGTCAGCGTAGGCAGGACATTGCGGAACGTCTGCGGAATCATGACATAGAGCAGCGTCTGGAAGGCATTCATGCCCAGCGAGCGAGCAGCCTCGTTTTGACCCTTGGGGATCGACTGAATACCGGCACGGAAGATCTCGCACAGGTACGCAGACGAGTTCATGGCCATGACGATAACACCCAGCACATAGTCGTCCACTTTGACACCGGCCAGCGGCAAGCCAAAGAACGCAATGTAGATCTGCAAGAACGCCGGCGTGCCGCGGATGATATTCACATAGATGCCGGCAAGGCAGCGAAGGATGCGCGACTTGGAAATGCGCATGAGCGACAGGGCAAAACCGAAGGGAATTGCCAGCGGAAACGCCACAAGCACGATCGAAAGCGACATGAGGAAGCCCTTGAAGACGATCGGGAGGCTCTGGACCAAAATGACCGGGTTCAGGAACAGGCGCAGGAACATATTGGAGTTCCAAGCCTCGACCCACGGCCGCTCTTTAAGGTCGGCCAAGAAGTTATCGAAGGCCGTCACGCCCTTGATCTCCACCGACGGAATCTTGGAGATCTTCTTGGTCGAGCCGTCGGCGAGCGTATAGGTGCCGCTAAAGGCCTCATCGCCGCCCTCGACGGGGAAGGTCACGCCGTAAACCTCGACGCGGAAATAGCCGCCGGCAGGCGCCGTCTCGCCAAAGTCAATCTTGAGCGTCTGGCCGTCAGCCTTGCACGTGGGCTTCATGGGCGTACGATCCATGAGGTCCTCGCCCGAGAGCATCGTCAATCGCGTGTCATCGGTACCAAACGTCGTGCCGTCGACAAACGTCAGCGAAAGACCGCTCAGCTCCTCGTCGGCATCGGCCTGAACTTCCCAAGTGATGCGCGTCTCGGTGCCGCCGACCACATCGCTGCCCGAACCGGTATTGGGTCGGGCGGTAATCTTTGCGGTCTCAAGCGCCTGGGCGGTCGTGGGCACGCAGGCCCCCGCGCATACCAGGGCGAGCGCCACAGCCAGGGCACAGGCCAGCTTTTGGAGCATCGAGAGCAGTGGAAAACGCTGCTCCGCGGCCCCTTTGTTCAGTCGAGACAAGGTGGCTCCTATCGTAGAAGTTGCCGGCAAAACGAGACGGAAAAGATCTCCGTCAAGAGAAGCGCAAAGGCCCTTTCCGCCAAAAACGGAAAGGGCCCGCGCGCAATCAAGTAGTTATTTTACTTGATGTTGTACTTAGCCATGAGGGCGTCGACGGTACCGTCATCGGTCAGGTCCTTGATGGCCTGGTTGATGTCGTCCTTGAGCTTGGTGTTGCCCTGGTTGATGGCGATGGCGTACTCCTCGCCGGTGCTGATCTGCTTGATGGTCTGGCAGGTGTTGAACTGCTCGGCGGTCAGCTGGCTGGCGACGGAGCGGTTGGTCACCACGGCGTCGCCCTTATCGGACTGCAGGGCACTGAAGCACTCGGTGGCGTCCTTGTAGGGGACGATCTTGGCCTTGGGGAAGTTCTCCTGGGCAAAGGCCTCGGCGGTCGAGCCAGACTGGACGATGATGGTAGCGTCGGCGTTGTTGAGCTTCTCGCTGTAGTTGTCGGCCGTGATGTCGGTGTTATCGACCTTGGTCACGATAGCCTGATCGTCCATGTAGTAGGAATCAGAGAAAGTGACTTCCTTCTCACGCTCGGGCGTGTCGGTGATAGCCGCGATGGAAACGTCATACTTGGCGCCCGAAGCGACGCCCGGAACCAGCGTGTCAAAGTCATTGTTGACGTACTCGACATCCAGACCCAGCTTGTCACCGATAGCCTTGATGAGCTCAAGGTCAAAGCCCTGGTAGTCGCCGTTGTCATCCTTGTACTCAAACGGCGCGTACTCGGCAGAGGTGCCGACGGTCAGCGTGCCGTCCTTGACGAGCGCGTACTCCTTGGAGCCGTCGACCTTCTCGACCTTAGCGTCGTCAGAGCTGCTGGAACCGGCATCAGAACTAGAGGTGGCGTTGGACGAACCGCAGCCCGTCAGAGCAAGGGCGAGCGCCATAGCACCCGTGGCGGCAAATGCGCCAAGCTTCTTCAGCTTCATAATCAGTCTCCTTCCGGTGACCTCGTTTGATTCAGAGGTCTGCAAAAACTGTTGGCTATTATGCACCCGGAATTACGAATCTGCAATGAGAAAACTGATTGAAACAAACCCATAACGTGAATGGAATACTCTACTTTGTGACAGTCATTACTGCTGCAATGACCTTAATAATCTAATTTCAGCTGCATAACCTGCAAGTTCGTTCGGAGTCTCCAAAATAAACGGCAGCGAACACAAACGGCCATTCGATACAATATTCTGCATAACCTGCATACCGCCACCAAATTCCTCGCTGCCAAGGTATCCCTTGCCGATGCACTCGTGACGATCTTTATGGGCGCCACAAGGGTTCTTCGAATCGTTGATGTGTACGGCGTGCAAGCGATCGATACCCACCACGCGATCGAACTCGTCGAGTACGCCGTCCAGATCATGGATGATGTCGTAGCCGGCATCGCTCACATGGCAGGTGTCCAAACAAACGCCCAGCTTATCGGACAGCTCTGGGCACTTGGCGGCAACGCCCTCGATAATGTACGCCAGTTCTTCAAAGCTACGGCCCACCTCGGTGCCCTTGCCGGCCATGGTCTCAAGCAATACCGTCGTCTGCTGTCCCTCAAACATCACCTGGCACAGCGTATCAACAATCATCTGAATGCCGACGTCTGCCCCCTGACCCACATGCGCACCGGGATGAAAATTGTAGTAGTTGCCGGGCAGTGCTTCCATGCGCTGCAGATCCTCGGCCATGGCCTCCAGGGCAAACTCGCGCGCTCGCTCCTTAGCGGAGCAGGGGTTATAGGTATACGGGGCATGCGCCACCAGCGGTCCAAAGTCGTTTTGCGCCATAAGCTCGCGCAGAGCCGCCACGTCATCCATGTCAAGATCTTTTGCCTTGCCACCGCGCGGGTTGCGCGTAAAGAACGCAAAGGTATTGGCGCCAATGGACAGCGCCGTCTCCCCCATCGCCCGATAGCCCTTCGTCGTCGAAAGATGACACCCGATCGTCAGCATCTCCAGCTCCCTCCTCATCAGTTACGGTGAAATACGGTCTATTGGTGCCTTATTTTGGCGCAAACAGACCGTATTCCACCGCAAGTTATAAAAGGGGCATCAGGGACAAAGGCCTCCAGGCATTCCAAGCGCCGGTGCCATGCCCCCACGCCCTAAAGTTTCAAACGAATCGCATCGATGATGTGCGCGCAGCGCTGCGTGGCGGCAAGGGGCATGACGGGACTCTCGAGTTTCCCCGCCTGAATGAGCTGCGTCGCATGCTGGATTTCGCCGTAGAAATCATCGACCTCAAACGGGGCATTTATTTCTAGCGTTCGACCGTCGGAATACTTCACATGAGCGCGCTCGGGGCGATGGAGACGCTCGATTTCCAACGAGCCCCGCTCACAGGCAATCGTTAAGCGGCTTTCATATGTTGCTTTGCCGTCGCACGCCATATGAATGGGTATACCGCCGACGCTCATATGGATCTCGTCGGCCCAATCGACGCGGCCGCCTGATACGTCACGCCAGCGAACTTCACGGGACGAAACCTCGCACGCGCCCGCGAGCAAATCCTCAAACCAACCGACCGCATAGCAGCCCATGTCATATAGACAGCCGCCCTGCAACGGATCAAGCAGATAGCCCGAAGGAGACTCGCCGTAATCGAGCTTTTGCACGCTTTCAATCGAGACAATACGGCCAAGCTCACCCGACGCAAGCAAGTCTTTCACGCGAGTGCGCATCGGGCAAAACCGATTCTTCATCGCCTCCATAAACAGCACGCCGCGCTCGCGAGAGGTGGAGGCAATCGAGAGAGCCTCTTCCTCACTCAAAACGGCCGGCTTTTCGCACAGCACGGCCTTTCCGGCGCACAGCGCGCGACAGGCCCAACGCGTATGCATGCCATGCGGAAGAGCCAAGTAAATTGCGTCGACATCGGGGTCGGCAATCAGCGCGTCATAAGCCGCATCGCCGTTATCGTCGACCGAGGCATGGCCATGCGCAGCATCAATCGAAAACGCTCGGCAAAATTCCTCGACATGTGCAGGAGTGCGGCCGGCCGCAGCCACCAGCCGTGCCCCGTCGACCTTCTTGAGCGACGATGCAAATCGATGAGAAATGTGCCCAGCGCCCAAAATGCCCCAACGAACCTCACGCGAATCATCCCATGAATCCCGATGGCCCACGACAGCCCCCTTCAGTTGCGGTGGAATAGTCCCTGTTTAAGCCCTATTCTGCCGCAAGCAGGAACTATTCCAGCGCAAGTTATAAAAGGGTCACGAGGAGCGCGTTTTGCCGAAGGCCTTAAGCACTGCCGTCACGGGGCCAGGCTGGAAACGTCGGCGCACGTCATCGAGACGCTCGGGGATATCGATATGCTGTGGGCAGTGGCGCGCGCATTTGCCGCACTTGACGCAATTGCTCACCAGCTTGGCCTCGCTTGTGCGCACCGCGCTCGCCGTAAAGTACTGCGATAGACCCGTAAACCAGCTGTGCGCATAGCTTGCGTTGTAGGCGGCAAAACATCCAGGGATATTGATGCCTTTAGGGCACGGCATGCAATAGCCGCATCCCGTGCAGGGCACGCGATTCGATTTTTCAAACTCATCCAGCACGTGCGCGATCGTGTCGTGCTGGTTGGCAGTCATCGAATCCGGCAGGGCCCGATCGGCCAACACCGCGTTCTCATCCACCTGCGCGATATCGGTCATACCCGAAAGCAGCATCGTCACCTGAGGATGATTCCAGACCCACGAAAGACCCCAGGCGGCAGGAGTGCGCAAATGCGGGTCACGGGCACTATCGAGCACAGCGCGGGCCCGTGGCGGCAGCTTGCCCGCTAAACGCCCGCCCAGCAGTGGCTCCATCACAAACACCGCGAGGCCTCGCTCGGCGGCGGCCATGAGCCCCGCTGTTCCCGCCTGATATCGCTCTCCAGCGTAATTGTACTGGATCTGGCAAAAGTCCCACTCATATGCATCGAGCATCGTCAGGAAATCCGCCGCGCTGCCGTGGTACGAAAAACCAATCTGGCGAATGCGCCCCGCCGCCTTTTGACGCGCGATCCAGTCCTCGATGCCCAACGCCACCACACGTTCGCACTGGGCGGGCGAGGTAATGTTGTGCATGAGGTAATAGTCGATATGGTCGGTCCGCAGGCGGCGCAGTTGCTCGTCGAAGAACCGGTCGAAATCCTCCGCGCATTTGCACGAAGCATGCGGCAGCTTGGTTGCGAGCAAAACCTGGTCGCGCAAGCCCAGGCGCTCAAGCGACGCACCCACACAAGCCTCGTTGCCGGGATAGAGATAGGCCGTGTCCAGGTAGTTAATCCCCTGCTCCACCGCACGGGAGATGATGGCGTCGGCAGTCTTCGCATCCGGGCGTCCCGGCGCACCGGGAAACCTCATGCAGCCCAGCCCCAACGCCGAGATACGGTTGCCGCTTTTGGGGTCAACGCGATATTGCACGGCCCCTCCCCTCCCATCGAAGCCCTGACAAGGCGAAACAAACCCGTCACGTCATCGAAACACATCGGAATCGCAATTGAGAACGTATCGTAACGCAGCAGAAATCGAGCCGTCACGGCACCGCTTTAACATCAGCAAAAAGCCCGATGAAAGGAACCGGGCGTGACCACGCGCATGTCTTTGTGGTCTGCCCCGCGGCATAAGCGCACAGCGCAATAGTTTCTTTTTCACAACAGCAGCCCCGCGCGCCCACCAAACGCCCCGACGACATACAATCCATCAGGCGCCCCATATGCGGGCGCCTTTTATATGGGGAGATGATTCATATGCAGATCAACAAGGTCGCCTTTATCGGCAAGGGCGGCGTCGGCCTGCTCTACGGCAGCATGATTGCCAAGGCCCTCGGCAACGACGCCGTCGAATACGTCATGGACGACGCTCGCTTTGAGCGCCATGCGAACGACGCGCTCACCGTCAACGGCAAGCCCTGCGATCTCACGTCCGTCCGCGCCAGCGAGGCGACACCCGCCGATCTGGTCATCCTGACGGTCAAGACCACCGGTCTCGACCAAGCACTCAAGACTATGGAGCGTGTCGTGGGACCCAACACGCTCATCGCCTCGCTGTGCAACGGCATTACGAGCGAGCAAAAGATTGCCGAACGCTTTGGCTGGGAGCATACCGTTCTTGGTATCTGCCAGGGCATGGACGCCGTGTTCCTCAACGGCGCGCTCACCTTTACCAATGCGGGCGAGATTCGCTTTGGCGCGGCAGCGGGCACCGACCCCGCGACTGTCGCCGCTATCGACGAGCTCTATACGCGCTGCGGCATCGCCCATACCGTCGAGGACGACATCGCCCACCGCATGTGGGCCAAACTCATGCTCAACGACGGCATCAACCAGACCTGCATGGCCTACGGCGGGACCTACGGAAGCGCCACGGAGCCGGGCTCCGAGCAGCGCCGCTGTTTTGTCTCCGCCATGCGCGAGGCGCTTGCGGTTGCCAACGCCGAGGGCGTTGAGCTGACCGAGGCAGACCTGACGCAAATGGTGCACCTCATCGAGGGAATCGACCCCACCGGTATGCCCTCGATGGCGCAGGACCGCATCGCACAACGAAAAACCGAAGTCGAGGAGTTCGCGGGCACCATTTGCCGCCTGGCCGCCAAACACGATATCCAAGTGCCGCAAAACGATTGGCTCTACCAGAGGATTCGCGAAATAGAAGGCAGCTGGTAGTGCTCGGCATACTGCAGCCAACAGATCCAATGGTAAAGCCGCCGCAAGGGGCACTCCCCTCGCGGCGGCTTCCTTTTTCATCTTTGACCAAAAATCAGCTTCACAACGGTTAGAGCTGCGACTCCGACGCCTGGCCCTCATCGTCGCGACAAAGGGCTACCCCCGCACTTCCCAGCAGCGCGGCCGCGATCAACACGCCAACCACGATAGAGGCAGCCCCACAAGACCCCTGCATACCCGCGACGAGCGCGGCCGTAGGACCAAGGCAACCAAGCATCAACGCGACGGCGGCAACGGCAATATCTCGAGCATTCACAAGACCACTTCCTCCAAGAGAAAGACCTTATTTCTCAAGAACCAGTGTGCCCCGCATCCATACGCCCAGCGTACCGCCACGGTAAGGGCTCTGTTAACTCAAACGCATACATAGAACGGACGTCCTTACGTTGCCCTAAAGCTCGGTAAAGACGCCCGTCCGCCAAATATCCGTGATGCAGAAAAATTACCAACCGGTGTAGTAGTCGGTGGTTCCGGCAGCGCAACCGGAGTCATAGACCTTGCAATCACCCTTGGAGCCCGTAAAGGTCGAGCCCTGGGCCATATCGCCCGCGGCAACAACGTAATAGCCGTCGGAATCGCGCCAGAAGCCCTCAGAATCCTGAGTCCATTCGCCCGTGCGATAGTGATAAAGCACATTGCTGCTGTAATAGGTCTCGCGGCGCCCGTTGTAGTTATTGACACCCGCAGAGCGCGTCAGGCCCGATCCGTTCGCGTAGGACGCGGCAGACGCGTAGGACGGAGTGTAACCGGCGTTGTAGTACGAAGCCTGGGCGACCTCGGCAGCCTCCGCCTCGGCGGCAGCCTCGAGCGCATTGCGCTTGGCATCCTCAAGCGCAATGCGCAGCTCATCGAGCTCGGTCGACTTGGCGTCGACCTCCCCCATCGTCAACAGGCTACCCGCGCCGTCGATGCAACCCTGCAGCACAGCGCGCTCGTCATCGGTGGCATAGTCACCGTACATGTTCATGATGATCTGAGCGCGCATCTCCAGGGAATCGCGCTTGGCCTCCATCGAGGCGTTCCACTCCTGCATGGAACCATAACCATCGCCGCGATAGTCAACGGGCTGTACCAGCGTCGTCTCGGACGGCGTAGATCCAACCGTATCGGACAGTGTTGCGGCGTGGGCATCAGTTGCACCGGCGCCCGCCAAAAGTGCCACGGTCAGAGCGGCGGAAAGGGCGGCGGCTTTCGGTTTTCGTGAATCGATCCTCATGTAGCTGGAAACCTCCGTAGTGCGTTTTTGCTGCGTTTGAGCTGCGTGTGATTCGATCGCGCTGCATAGTACCCCGAGCAAATCGCGACCTGCGGTTTTACTCAAAAGGCGCACGTCAATTGCGTAAAACTCACATCCTCTCAACAGGAGTTTTCCACAACTCAAATGCATAAAGCGTGTCAAAAACCCTGTTTTTGCACCCGCTCTATGCAAAAAAGGCGCCTGTGCAACCATTGTTCGCACAGGCGCCTTGAGCAGGCATTTTATGCAGTTATACCTATCGAGTCGCAAGGGGTCCTTGCACAAGTCGCCTTACTCGTCCAGCGCGGCGAAGGCCTGCTTCAGATCCCAAATGATATCCTCGGCGTTCTCGGTACCGATGGAAAGACGGATCGTGGAGGGCGTGATGTTCTGCTCGGCGAGCTCCTCGGCAGAGAGCTGGGAGTGCGTGGTGGTAGCCGGGTGCACGACGAGCGACTTGACGTCGGCCACGTTGGCGAGCAGCGAGAACACCTGCAGATGATCGATGAACTTCCAGGCGGCCTCCTGGCCACCCTTAATCTCAAAGGTAAAGATCGAGGCACCGCCGTTGGGGAAGTACTTCTGATAGAGCTCGTGATCGGGGTGCTCAGACAGGCTCGGGTGGTTCACCTTGGCGACATGGCTGTCACCAGCCAGGAACTCAACGACCTTCTTGGTGTTCTCGACATGACGGTCAACGCGCAGCGACAGAGTCTCGGTGCCCTGGAGCAGGATCCAGGCGTTGAACGGGCTGATGCAGGCGCCCTCGTCACGCAGCAAGATAGCGCGGACATAGGTTGCGAAGGCGGCGGGACCGGCAGCCTCGGCAAACGAGACGCCATGGTAGGAGGGGTTGGGCTCGGCGATCTGCGCATACTTGCCGCTCGCCTTCCAATCGAAGTTACCGCCGTCGACGATCACACCGCCCAGCGAGGTGCCGTGGCCGCCGATGAACTTGGTTGCGGAGTGAACGACGATGTTGGCACCATGCTCCAGCGGACGGAACAGATACGGGGTGCCGAAGGTGTTGTCGACGACAACCGGCAGACCGTGCTTCTTGGCGATCTCGGAGATGGCGTCGATGTTGGGGATGTCGGAGTTGGGGTTGCCGAGCGTCTCGAGATAGATGACCGTGGTGTTGTCCCTGATGGCACCCTCAACCTCTTCCAGGTTATGGGCATCGACAAACGTGGTCTCGACGCCAAACTGGGAGAGCGTATGCTCCAGCAGGTTGTAGGAACCGCCGTAGATGGTCTTCTGGGCGACCACGTGGTCACCGGCCTGGGCGAGAGCCTGCAGGGTATAGGTGATGGCAGCGGCACCGGAGGCGACGGCAAGACCTGCCACGCCACCCTCGAGTGCGGCGATACGGTCCTCGAAGACGCCCTGGGTGGAGTTGGTCAGACGGCCGTAGATGTTGCCGGCGTCGGCAAGACCAAAGCGGTCGGCGGCGTGCTGGGAATTGCGGAACACATAGCTCGTGGTCTGGTAGATAGGCACGGCGCGGGAGTCGGATGCGGGATCGGCGCTCTCCTGGCCAACGTGAAGCTGCAGGGTATCGAAACCAAAGGTGTGCTCGGGGTTGTTGATGAACTGGCTCATGATGATCTCCTTGATCGAACAAAAGTAAATAAAAAGAGAGAAGTAAGTCGCTGTCTCCTGATCACGCCGACGGGCGCAAACAGGAGCCCGGCATTCGTCTTGGTAAGCAATTCATATGCGGGCCTCCTTTCGCATCCCGGTTCCGTGGTTGGCTTAATTACCTACCGCCTTTGTGTGTTTTGAATAGTACGAGCATTGTTTCCCTCGGTCAATCACTTAAAAGCGCTAACCTGTTATCGGTTTTTTAGATAGCTATCGAAAGGACGGGCGCCGATGACCCTCCAGCAGCTTCGCTTTCTTATCGCCGTGGCAGAATCCGGCTCAATTAACGCCGCAGCTCAGCGCCTCTATACCGCTCAGTCCAACATCTCAAACGCCGTCAAAAGCCTGGAACAGGAACTCAATCTGGAGATCTTTACGCGCTCCAGCCGCGGCGTCACGCTCACCAACGACGGCACCGAGCTTTTGGGTTATGCACGCCAGGTCGTAGAGCAGGCCGACATGCTCGAGGCCCGCTACGAGGACGGCGGTACCCCGCAAGCCCGCCTCGCCATTTCCGCCCAGCACTACGCCTTTTCGGTCGAGGCCTTTGTCAACGTAGTCGAGCGCTGCCGCGACAGCAAGTTCGAGTTCATCATGCGCGAGACCACCACATCGCAGATCATCGATGACGTCCGCGCATTTCGCAGCGACATCGGCATCCTCTATCTGGACGACTTTAACGCCCGCGTTCTGCAGAAGGCTTTTGCCGATGCGCGCGCGAGCTTCCATCCCCTATTCAACGCGACGGTCCACGTCTTCGTTAGCGAGCGCCACCCGCTTGCCCGCCGCCCGCAGCTGTCCCTTGCCGACCTCACACCATATACGCGCTACAGCTTTGAGCAGGGAACCTCAAACTCCTTCTATTACGCCGAGGAACCTTTTAGCTATATCCCTTGCGACCGCAACATACGAATCTCGGACCGCGGAACACTTACTAACTTACTTATCACGTCGAACGGCTACACCCTGTCGACCGGTGTCCTCTCCAATGAAATGCAATGGGGTATGGCATCGATCCCGTTAGCAGACGCCCCAACGATGCACGTAGGCTATATCATGCACGACGAGCGCAAGCCCTCTCCCCTCTTGCAGCAATACCTCGACGAGCTCAACCGCATCATCCATGCCAACTAACTGTCGGAAGACGGGGTAGAAATCGTAGATTGCTAGCCCCCGGCGGGCATGGCGCTACAATGGTCACTCACACGAAACGTACCCAACGAAAGGAAGCCCGTGAAGGTCATCATCTATACCGACGGCTCGGCCCGATCAAATCCGGGACGCGGCGGCTACGGCGCCGTGCTCAAATACACCAACCCCGCCGGCAAGACCTTCACCTCCGAGCTTTCGCGCGGCTACGCCAAGACCACCAACAACCGCATGGAGCTCATGGCGGTCATCGTGGCGCTCGAGGCACTCAACCGCCCCTGCGAGGTCGAGGTCCATTCCGATTCGCAGTACGTCGTCAACGCCTTTAACAAGCACTGGATCGACGGCTGGAAAAAGCGCGGATGGAAAACCGCCAACAAGCAGCCCGTCAAGAACCGCGACCTGTGGGAGCGCCTACTCACCGCCAAAAGCAAGCACAAGGTTGAGTTCATCTGGGTTAAGGGTCACGCCGGCCACGAGCTCAACGAGCGCTGCGATGAGCTCGCCACCACGGCGGCCGACGGCAGCAACCTCGATATCGATACCGGCTTTAACGAGAGCGACCTGTAACGGCGTTTTCGCACGCTATTTCCTGCCCCCTCGCGCTACACTCATCCTGTAAACCGAACGGCACGAGGGGGATACATGCTGCGTATAGCGACCATCGGCACATCCATGATTACCGACGACTTTATCCAGGTCGTCAACGCCAACGACCAAGCCGCGTTTGTGGGCACGCTCTCGCGCGATGCCGAGCGCGGCGCCGCCTTTACCGCCGAACACGGCGGCGAGCGTAACTTCACCGCACTTGACGAGCTTGCGTCCGCCGACGACGTCGACGCCGTCTACATCGGCAGCCCCAATGCGCTCCACTACGAGCAGGCCCTTGCCTGCATCGCCGGTGGCAAGCACGTCATCGTCGAGAAACCCTTCTGCGCCACCGAAGCGCAGGCGCTGGAAGTCTTCCGCGCTGCCGAGGCAGCAGGTGTCGTGGCCCTCGAGGCCATGCGTCCCCTCCACGATCCCGCCTTCCACGCCATCGAGGACGCCCTGGGCGAGATCGCCCCCATCCGCCGCGCCTCATTGCGCTTTGGCAAGTATTCCTCGCGCTACAACGAGATTCTCGCGGGACGCGCCACCAATATCTTCGACTGCAATATGGCATCGGGTTCCCTCATGGACATTGGCGTCTATACCGTCGAGCCCATGGTCGAGATCTTTGGCATGCCCTCCGGCCTTACGAGCATGACCACTCTGCTCGATCCCACCACGCGACAGCTCACGCACGGCCCCATCGATGGCTGCGGTTCCATCCTCGCCAGCTACGGCGGTGGCCGTATCTCCGTCGAGCTCGCGCACTCCAAAATTACGAACGACCTGTTGCCCTCGCAGATCGAAGGCGAGCGTGGCACTATCCAGATCGACCATCTGTCCACGCCCCGCAACGTCCGCATCGACTATCGCGGCGACGTCGTACGCGGCTCGGCGACCGAGGCACCGCGCGAACAGGGAGACAACGGCCGCGTGCTCGACCTGCCCAAATCGAGCAACACTATGGAATACGAACTCACAGACTTTATCACCGCCATCGGCGGCATCGATAACGTTAAGGAAGAGATTTGGGAGACCCCGGCGGGACGCCACGAGCTTGGCCACTACCGCGATGTCACACTCGTCTCACTGCGCATCATGGATGCCGTGCGCCAGCAGGCCGGCATAACCTTCCCAGCCGACGCAGGCAAGCAGGCATAGCTATGGGTCTCTTCGATACGTTCTTCTCCAGCGTCACCGGCGGCAGTCGAGAGCCTCAAAAACCATCAAACGTCGAGCTCGAGCTGCGCCGCAGGCTTACTGTGCTCGCAAGCGACGAGGCCACTCAAGACACTCCCCTGCGCTATTTCCTGCGCTGGGCGGGGCAAGTCCAGGGCGTTGGCTTTCGCTTTACCAACACCAACCTCGCGCAGGCACGCGCGCTCACCGGCTGGGTGCGTAACATGGAAGACGGCTCAGTCGAGATGGAGATACAGGGGGGTCCGGCAAATATCCTATCTTATCTCGAGGCGCTTCATGCCTCCTACGAGCGTATGGGAACGCGTTTTCGCCTCGTAGACGCCCAGGCCCGAGCCCCACTTGCCAATGAAGACGGTTTCACGCCTCGTTATTAGTATTGTGTGCTAAATACGGTATCATTTACCTACGACCGTTGACAGAAAAGAGGCGAGGCGCATGGCGGTGCAAAGAAGGAATACCAGGCAGCGAAAGCTGGTTCTTGACGCCGTGCGCCAAAGCTATAACCATCCCACCGCCGACGAAATCTACAACGTCGTGCGCGCGCAGGATGACAAAATCAGCCGCGGCACGGTCTACCGCAACCTCAATCTCTTGGCCGACGCCGGCGAGATCCTCTCCATCAAGACGCCGGGCGGCAGCCGCTTCGATCGCACGATCGAGCCGCATGCGCATATCATCTGCACCTCGTGCAGCCGCGTCATCGACGTACCGCTCCCCTTCGATGCCCAACTCGACGCCAAGGCATCCGAGCAAATCGGCTGGCACGGCACGTCGCACTACACCATCTTCGAGGGTCTCTGCCCCGACTGCCGGTAGATGTTCGGGACATGCCTTAAAATCCACCTTTCTGCACTCTGCAGCAAAAAGAGATTCCTAGGCATGCCACATATATCTACTCGGCGAGCAGGCGGCGCAGTTCTTCTTCGACCGTGCGCACGTAGCGGACGCGGTCGTTGATGCCACGCATAGAGGGATTGCAGCTCTCCATTAGATAAGGATGGCCCACGACGTTGAGCATGTCGCGGTCGTTTTCGTTATCGCCAAACGCCATCATCTCGTCGGGCGAAATTCCCAGGGCACGACCGTAATCGGCAAGCGCGGAACCCTTGCCCGAACCAAAGCCGATAAAGTCCGTCCACTCGGTTCCCGACGTCATCACGTCGACACGGTCGCTAAAGAGGCGCTCAAAATACTCCAGGGCCGCCGGCTGATCCACCTCGGGCGTCTGGAAGGCAATCTTAATGACGTCCTCGTCGATGTCCTCAGGACGGTCGACCACCGCCACATCGCAGTGGACCTCATAGCGCAAATGGTCGACGAACGCATCGTTGCCGCTCATGGTGTAGAGGTGTCCCTCACACGAAAGGGTCACGTCGGCATGGGGATACGCAACCACAGCATTCGCGATATCCATAGCAAGGCCACGCTCCATGGAACGCTTGACAACGGCACGCCCCTCACTCATCACCAGGGCTCCGTTTTCGCATACATAGGCGAGCTCATCGGCCACCGGGGCAAATAGGTGGCGCAGACTCGCATATTGACGGCCACTCGCCGGCATAAACACGATACCGCGACGATGCAGCTCATCGATAAGCTCAAAGGCCTCGGAACGCGGCTCGCGTTCCCCCGGATGCAGCAACGTGCCGTCCAAATCGCATGCAATCAGCTTGATTCCCTCAAGACCCATATGCTTCCCCCAAAGCCTCTCATCAACAGCAAGACGGACTTTGAATGGCAATCCCTCAAAGCCCGTCTTGCGCATACGCGCGCTTAGCCGCGCGTCTTTTTTACGATGGTAAAGTCGGGAGCCATGCTCACGACGACCTCCGCCGCACTCGACGCAAAGCGCCGGTCCGCATCGAGTTCACGGGTAACCACCGAGAGCCGGACACCCTCGACACCCCGGAGTATGCGGCCCAAAACAGGCTGCACCGGCGTATACATGCGCACGGTGTGCTCGTCCGAGTCGCCCCGGAAGAGCGGCGCATGCATGTTGCCGATCTCCCAGCACGCATGCGCGAGCGCAATCGGATCCATGCGGTCGACTTCGACCAAATAAACCTCGGCGCTGCGCAGGCGCACGACAACCGCCACGGGCACCACGCCCGAACGGTCAATGGCGAGCACGTCGCCGTCGGCAAGACGACCACCGTCGGTAACATCCAGCCGAACATCGACCGTGCGCCCCAGCTCCGTCACGCCCACAAACGCGCATACATCAGCCTGGTCCCAATCGAGCAGTAGCTCATCGACCCCAAAGACACCGCCCAGCTCCCGGCGAAGCAAAAGCTCATAGGACGGGTCGTTGAGATTTCCGAGGCACGCTGTCGAAACCAGATTCGCAGGCATAGCCTAGTCCTCGACCTCGACGAGCTCGATATCAAAGTTGAGGTCCTTGCCGGCAAGCTCGTGGTTAGCGTCGAGCGTCACGGCCTCGGGCGTCACGTCAATGACGACGGCGGGGACAGGCATGCCGCTCGGCGTGGACAGGAAGAGCTTCATGCCCTTCTCAATCTGCTCGATGTTGGGAACCTGCTCGGCCGGGAAGGTAATAACCATCTCAGGGTTGTGCTCGCCGTAGGCATCGGCAGCAGGAATGTGCACGGTCTTCTTCTCGCCCACCTGCATGTCGACAACAGCGGCGTCAAAGCCCTTGATCATCTGACCGGCGCCGCAGGTGAACTCCAGCGGCTCGCCGCGATCGTAGGAGCTATCGAACTGCGTGCCGTCATCGAGCGTGCCGCGATAATGGGTCTTGACCTTCTTGCCCTGGTTGGACATGGTAACCTCCGTAATAAGGGCGGCGCACAACGCGGGCCGCCATGAACATATGGCGCTAACTATACCCTAGTCATACAATTCAATGACAGTTTGCAAAGAAACGCTGCAACCGGAGGAACCATGGCATATCCCGTATTTGACCTACACTGCGACACCGCTGACCGCATCGGCTGGGCCACACTCGATCTCGACCTGCGCTTTACCGCCGGCACCGACGGTTATTTCCCCGGCGACGAAACGCATCCGCAAGATTTCGACCTCATCGAGGGCAACGCCTGCGCCATCTCGCTCGCAAAGATCGGAAACACGCCGTGGGCACAGTGCTTCGCCACGTTTGTCCCCGACGAGATTCCCACCGCCCACGCCGCGCGCTTCCAGGCGCAAATCATGGCGCATATGAGCGGCCAGGCAATGCTCAACCACGACCGCATGGTCAACGTACGCAGCGCCGCAGACATTCGCCCCGCGCTCAAGGACGGCAAGGTCGCCTGCATCCACACCATCGAAAACGCCACGTTCTTTGCCGAGGACCCCGCGCTGATCGAGGTGCTCAAGAGCTTGGGCGTGCTTATGTCGTCACTCAGCTGGAACGCGCAGGGACCGCTCGCGAGCGGGCACGATACCCACGCCGGCCTCACCGCCGCCGGCATCGAGGCACTTACGCAGATGGAGCACGCCGGCATGGTACTCGACGTCTCCCACCTCAACGATGAGTGCTTTGACGAGGTTGTCGCCCACGCCACGCGCCCCTTCGTCGCCAGCCACTCTAACTCCCGCACCGTCTGCGGCGTCAAGCGCAACCTCACCGACGACCAGTTCCGCACCATTCGCGACATGGGCGGCATCGTCGGCCTCAACTACTGCAGCGAGTTCCTTTCCAACGACGCAACCGACAAGACCGCCGCAGACGTCACCTTCGACCAGCTGGCGGCACATATCGAGCACTGGCTCGACCTGGGCGGCGAGGACGTCATCGCGCTCGGCGGCGACTGGGACGGCGCCACGGTGCCCGCTTTCCTCTCCGATGCCAGCAAGATGCCCGAGTTCCAGAACATGCTTTCCAAGCACTTTGGCAAGACCGTGATGCAGAAGCTCTGCAGCGACAACGCGCTTGCCTTCTTTGAGCGTTATTAATTTCACATCCCTTGAGCGGGCCGGTATGCCGAACGGTCGGCATGCCGGCCCGTCCCCAATCTGAAGGACCGCTTTTGACGCAGCAGTTTACGATTTCTGTATCCCGACCGGATGGGACGCCCATCCCCGTCGTCGTTACCAAAAAGCGCGTCAAGAACTTCAACCTACGCGTCACATCGAGCGGTGAGGTCCACGCCAGTGCACCGCTCGGCGCCAGCCGCGAGCGTATCGAAGCGTTTGTGAAGCGCAACAGCGCCTGGATTATCAGTCGACTTGCCCAGCGCGAGCAACGTCAGGCGACGGCACGAGAGCCGCTCAGCCCCTCGTCCATCATTGCACTTTGGGGCATGCCCATCACGGTACAGGACGCACTCGATCGCAACTTTGCATCACCCGCACCGCGGCCCAAGCAGGCCACCTTCGCAAGTTTTATGGGTGCCGACAAATCGAACGAACGCCCACAGGCCAAGCGGCGCGCAACCCTCGACGGCCTGACGTCCGATGAGCTCCAAGCCCACATCAGCCAGCTTTATACGACCGAGGTCACCGCAGCGCTACGCGACATCGTGCACGCGTACGAAATCGCAATGGGCGTCACCGTGGCCCGCGTTTCCGTGCGCAGCATGAAAACGCGTTGGGGCTCATGCACGCCCAAGACCGGAGCCATTCGCATCGCACGCGAGCTCGCCGCCTATCCCATCGAGTGTCTCGACATGGTTGTCGCCCACGAGCTCGTCCACTTGCTCGAGCCAAGCCACAATCAGCGGTTTCACGCCCTGCTCGACACGTACTGCCCCAACAATAGAGCTCTGTCGCAGCGGCTCAAGCAGCCACCCATAGAGACGTATTAGAACCGGTTAGCGCACGCGCTCGATCTCGACACCGCAACTTGCCAGGGGCAGGCCAACAGGAGCCCACGGCTTATCGAGCTTTATGCGCACACCAAGCAGCGAGGGATAGCGGCGCAGCAGCATCTGGGCTGTCCCCTCGGCTGCAGCCTCGATGAGCTTAAACGTATGCTCGCGCAGATATCCGTCGACATCGTGGCACACCGTGCCATAGTCAATCGAGGCGTCCAGGTTATCGTGCTCCCCTGCCGCGCGCAAATCGGCATAGAGCACCAGGGACACGATGAACTTCTGACCCAGCGCGTTCTCCTCGGGATACACGCCATGGTTGGCAAAAACCTCAAGGCCGTCAATGACAATACGATCGGCATGGCGCAAATCGTCATAGCTCACGTGAGGCACCGCCGTCGCAGTAGAAATTTCACCCCTACCACGACGGGCGAGCTCAGCACCCTCAGTCTTGGTTGCATTCTCGGGCAGTTTCTTGTTACTCATCGCGATCGTCTCCTTCGTTTAGAACCCCGACCGCGCAAACTAACTACACGCGAATCGACAGGTTCTTTTTATCATCGCTCCAGTTGCAAGCATTGCGCGCGGGACATGCAAAGCAGGCGCGCGACGCTTTGTCGGCTGCATAGAGCAGACGCTCAAGCGGTTGGCTGTTCACGCGCAGCTTTCGATGGCCCAGAATGGCCGTCTTAATTGCTGCGGCATCGGCCGGCTCAAACGCCACGCCATCGGGCATGCCGGCGAGTATTGCATCAGCGACGCGCTCGCTTGCAACATCATGGGATATACCCGATTCATACTGTTCATCTTTGCCGATATCGTGAAGAAGTGCCGTAGCGTAGATGACCTCGCGGTCAAATTCGAGTTCTTCCTCGAGATTCTTGATCCACATAATGCGAGCGACATCGAGCAGATGGTCAATACCGTGACGGCAGAAGATGCGACCCGATTCCAACTGTGCAATGTTGCCCAGGTGCCGCCGGAACAGACCGTTGGCACAGATGTAATCAATGCGAGGCATGGCACCAAAAGGCGCCAGACCCGAAGCCATAAAACCGCGACGCGGCGTTCCCTCGTCAGTATTCGATGTAAAGTCGTTGACGACTCTCATAGTTAGCGTCCCAGCATCCTAAAGAAACGCTCTTCGAGCGCGGGGTCGGTCTCAAAGACGCCGCGGCGAGCGAGCGTCACGGTCTTGGTGCCGGGCTTTTGCACGCCGCGCATGGTCATGCACATATGCTCAGCTTCCATGAGCACAATCGCTCCCTGGGGAGCGAGATAATCCATGAGGGCGTCGGCAACCTGCGCACACAGCTGCTCCTGCAGCTGCAGACGGCGGGCATAAACCTCAACCGTGCGAGCAAGCTTAGAGAGCCCTGCGACACGGCCGTTGGGGATATAGCCAATGGCAGCCTTGCCGTAAAACGGCAGCAGATGATGTTCGCACAGCGAGTAGAACGTGATGTCGCGCTCGATAACCAAATCGTTCGAAGCGACGGCAAATGTTTTGGACAGATGTTCCTCGGCACTCTGGTCCATACCGCCGGCAATCTCGCCATACATACGGGCAACGCGCGCCGGGGTCTCCAGCAGGCCCTCACGAGTTGGGTCCTCGCCTATGCCCTCAAGCAACAGCTTAATGGCGGCCTCGACTTTTTCCTGATCGACCATCTGGGCCTCACTTTTCCGATTTCACGTTCGCGCTATGGTACCACGCCCTCCGGCATCGACCACAAGCTACATAGTATGGGTCGAATAGACCGGATCATCACGCCAAAGTTCAACCGCATCACAAAGCGCAACGCCCTCGCGCTCAGCACGGGCGCGCGTAGCGTTCATATCGATCACGCGCTGATTGCTCGAGCCCCTAAAGCGCAACGAGATATCGTACAGGTCCTGAACAAACGGGCCGTCCACCAACATGTCGAGGCAGGCAAGGATGCGGTCCGTCACCTCGGTATGATGACGACCGCCCGGCATAAGCTCCTCGAGCACATCGCCGGTAAAGCACCAAATAGTCTTTCCCGACCCCGATGGATAGGCCGCGCGAACACGCTCGACAAAATCAACGAGTCCCGCCTGATTCTCAGGTTCCATAGGCTCGCCGCCCAGAATCGTCAGACCATCGATAAAGGGATGGTCGAGACTCTCGATAATCTTATCCTCGACGGCGCGATCAAAGGGCTCGCCCGCAGCAAAGTCCCACGCAACAGAGTTAAAGCAATTCTTGCACCCACGACGGCACCCACTCACAAACAGA